>CAUJKE010000019.1 GCA_963205385.1 Planctomycetota bacterium
CCAGAATTCTTCATCCTGGTTTCCCCAATGGCTAAGCTGCCCGCCATCGAGGCCGGGAAACGCAGGCAGCAGCATCGGCCGCGACGCCTGCTGGCGAAAATAATTCGCTTCCTTCGTGTAGAAGTCGTACAGGCGATCGCGATTGACGTACTCGCTGGACAGCGGCCAGGCCGTTGGATCGAGTGGGGCCTTGTCGTACACAAACGGCGCTGGCGCGTGTGAGTGCATGTGCAACTGGTCGGCGAGTCCCGGCGTGTGGCCGAGCGCGAGCAGAAACGCGACGAGATCGCGCTGTTGCGTGGACGACATCGCCGCCGTAAGCCCGTCAGGCATTAGCGTGCCAATCTCGACCAGCTCTTCGAGGCCGCTTTTCGTGAGCCGATGGGCCTCGCCACTGGTGGCGTCTTTCAGGGTAACGGTCATTGCATCTTCCGCCTGTTTGTAGCCTTGGTACGATTTGCCATCCGCGGCGATGGCACGCCAGGCCATAAACTCCGGCTTCACGTTGCGCTGTGGCCAGAGGACCGCTTCCACGATCTGTTCCGGCTTGAGCGTCCGGCCGATCTCTGTCAGCGGCGGGCCGACAGCGCCCCCTTGCTCGCCAACTTTATGGCACGCGAGGCACGCGAATTTCGCGTGGCGGAAAGTCTCCATGCCGCGCTCCACGCGCCCCCGCTCTTTGGCGGCCGTCACAAGCTCCGCGACTAGTTGCGCATCATAAGCTGGCGACTCTCCAGGCGCGACGGCCCCGACTGGGACCCGCGAATGACCGGGCGCATGCGCCCCCTCGTGATTCACAGGCGGCTTGGGCGGAACCGGGGTGCGCGGCGTGGGACGCGGACCAGCGTCTTGGCCTTGAAGCTGGGCGACGAGCCAGTCGAGGCCCGCGAGATTGTCGGCCAGTCGAGCCTCCGCGTCGTCTTGTGTATGGCCAAGAATGCCGATCGGCCCATCGTACTTGCTGCTTGCAATCATTTTGAGTAGTTGCAGGTCAAGTTCCCCTTGCCCAAGTTGCAGAATCTTGCGGCCATGTGCGTCCCCGTGGAGGTCCATGCCGTTGAGGTTCAGCGCGAGCAAGTGCGGCTGCATCCGCTGGAGCAGTTCCGCGAAGTGCTCCAGATGCTCATGGCCGTGATGCAAGTTGTAAACAAGGCCGACGTTCTTATGGGTCATCGCTGCGATGATCGCGAGTTGATTGTCTGGCTCGCCAAACCAGCCGCCGTGATTGTAGAGACCAACTTTGCAAGCTTGTTTCTCGGCGGCGGCGGCGAGCGGTTCGAGAATCCGCACGGCAGCGGCGACTTTGTCCGCTTGCCCGCCGCTGGGAGCGGGATCTCCCATCGTGATCCAGAGCTCGGTTTGTACGTCGTGCCGCGCCAGCGCCGCCAGGATTTGCTGGGCCTCGTCATTGAGGGCCGCGGGAAACCAGAACGCTTGCAGCTTGATGCCGTGCTTCTTCAAGGCTTCCAGTTCGGCATCAAACGTGGGAATATGCTCCGCCCGCCAATCGTAGGCGAACCGCTTCAAGCCGAGCTTGTCGAGCATGGCGGCGCGCTCTTCCGGCGCTCGCTTGTTCGCGTCGAACGGCACAATGCACCACGCGACCAGATTCTCGCGGGCAAATTTCTGGACGGGTTCCCCCGCGACCGCCGGAGACCGGCCGCAAACCACCGCCAACATCGCGATGAGTATCAACAACGGGCGGCAGGGAAAGGGAGGGGCGATCCGAGCATTGGGCATTGCGAGAGACTCCCAGCGGGTGGCCGTGGTGGGCCGATTTCTTCGTCAGCAATCACGGCGTGCGTTGATGTTGAGATGTGTAGCGTAGTTTAATGCGGCGTGGTCGCGACTTCCACTTGGCGGCGAATCGCCGCCTGCCATCGGCCATTCGTCGGCGGGGCCGTGTGCGTTATGATAAGCGGCATGAAGCTGCCACGAATTGCTGTCACCATGGGCGACCCCGCCGGCATTGGTCCCGAACTCTGTTTGCGGCTACTGGCCGAGAAATCATTGCAAAGCTTGTGCGCGCCTGTCGTGATCGGCGACGCCGGCGTGCTGGCGCGCGTCGCGGAAGAACTGCAATTGCCGCTCCCACGCGGCGGGGACGTAATCGACCTAGCCGTGATGGACGCGGCCACGGTGACGCCGGGCATCGTCAGTTCTGAATGCGGCGAAGCGGCCTATCGCTACATCCTGCACGCCATTGAACTTGCCCAACTCGGCGAAGTTCAGGCGATTGCCACGGGGCCGATCAACAAGGAAGCGTTGCACGCCGCCGGCTATGCCTACCCAGGCCACACCGAAATCTTCGCCGAACGCTTCGCCGCCGTGCGTTCGTGCATGATGCTCACGTCTGCAGAGATCACCTGTAGTTTGGTGACGGTGCATGTCGGCTATCACGAAGTTCCGGCCCTGTTGACGACCGCGCGGATTCTCGAAGTGATTGAACTCACGGCACGCGCGATGCATCGCTTACGCGGACATGCGCCGCGGTTGATTGTGTGCGGACTGAACCCGCACGCCGGCGAGCATGGCCTGTTTGGCAACCGCGAAGAAGAACGAATCATCGCACCGGCGGTGCTCGCGGCGCGCGAGCGCGGTTACGAAGTCGTTGGCCCGCTCCCGCCGGATACCGCGTTCCTGCCCGCCCGGCGCGACGAAACGGACGCCTACATCTGCATGTATCACGACCAAGGGTTGATCCCGCTCAAGGCGATCGCGTTTGATTCGGCCGTCAACACCACGCTCGGGCTTCCCATCGTCCGCACCAGCGTCGACCACGGCACCGCGTTCGATATCGCCTGGCAAGGCAAAGCGAGCGCGGCGAGCCTGGTGAAAGCCGTGGAGATGGCCGTGCAATTGTCGGGGAATCCGTGATCCGCCCTGCGTTGCTAGCGCTCAGATAGGTATGTGCCCTTTGGCTGTTTGCGACGAATGGAAATCGTTTCGCACCGGGGACCGACGCGAACCTCCTGCCAGACTTCAAGCTTGCCGTAGTGCTGGCACGATGTCGGTTCTGGAAGCACGCCAGGCGGGGACGACTCCGGCGAGAATTCCCGCGATGGCGGCGACGGTGACGCCTGTGAGTGCGAGTCGCAACGACGGCGTGAAGGCGATCGTCACCGCTTCCGCTCCCACCGACAGACTGCTGACTTCCAACGTCAGCATCGCGACGCCCACACCGAGGATGCCGCCAGCGATACTCATGAGCACACTTTCGGTCAACACGAGGCCAAAGACCCTCGCGCCAGTGAAACCAATGGTTTGCAGCACGGCATATTCCTTAACGCGATCCTCGACGGACATGATGGTCGTTGTGGCAACCAGCGCCAGCACCAGGCCAACGCACGCATAGCCTAGATAATGCGCCATCCCGATCAATTGCGCGAGGTCGCCCAGGGCCTTGGCTTGAAAGACTCCCTTGGGTCGCGTATCCGTTTCGATGGGACCGTTTCGAAACTTCTCGTCAATCTCTGCACATTTGGCGATGGCATCAACGCCGGGATTTAGCAGCACCTCGATTTGTGTGACGGTGCCGACCAGATCCAGACCTTTGCTTCGTTGCAGAAATTCCAAATGCGAGTAGATGTAGTTCTCTTCGGCCGGATCAGCGCTGCTGTAGAGCCCTGCGACATTCACGCTCAGGTCGCCGATGGAAAACTTATCGCCCACACGGATGCCACGTCGCGCCGCGACGGCGCGCCCGATCACGGCGGCATCTTGATGCCGCTCAAACTCGTCCCACGTTCCGGAAACCAGCTTGAAATCGCGAGCCTGGCGAAGCTTTTGCGGTGGGATGCCGTAGAAGACCACCACATCCAAGCTCGCGCGGCAGTTGTTCGTGAAGACCTGGATCGGCACAACGTCCTGGACACCTTCCAGGCGAGCGATCTGTTGGTCGTAGTCTTGCGGCAAATGACTCGTGGCGGGACAGAACTTGTTGGCCTGAAACACAATCAACGACCCCTTCGCCACTTGCCGCCGCTGAAGATCGTGCATGCCTTCTTGAACCGCGCCCACAAAGCAGAAGACAAACAGCGCGACCGCTGAACCGCTCACCGTCAGCAACGTGCGCGAGCGATGTCCCCAGAGCGTGTGGAGTGTGTACGGCAGAAACTTAAACATCAGTGTTAGCCTGCGACTTCCTGAATCGATTGAACTGCGGGGTGCGATCCGCCTGACTGCACCAGCTTGCCGTGCTGGAGTTGATACTGTTTATGGGCAATCTTGGCGGCGTCGGCGTCGTGCGTCACCATCAGCAGCGTGACATTGAGTTGTTCGTTCAAACGCTGGAGTAAATCCAGTATTTGATCGGACGTGACAGGGTCGAGATCGCCTGTCGGTTCGTCCGCGACGACAACTTTGGGATGCGCGACAATCGCCCGCGCGATCCCCACGCGCTGTTCCTGTCCGCCGGACATCTGCCGCGGGTAGTGGCCGGCCCGATCGAGCAGGTCAACCGCGCCGAGTGCGATTTCGATCCGCTTGCGCCGCTCGCTGCTGGACATGGGGAGCAGCAGCAAAGGGAGTTCGATGTTTTCGTAAGCGGTTAGCACGGGCACGAGGTTGTGGGTCTGGAAGATATAGCCCAAATTCGCAGCGCGCCAGTTCGCGAGCTTCGTCCGCGAGAGGCGCGTGATCTCCACGCCGTCGATCACGATGCGCCCGCTACTGGGCTTGTCGATGCTGGCAATCAGGTTCAGTAGCGTCGACTTTCCCGTTCCACTGGCCCCCATCAAGGAAATGAATTCCCCCTGCTCGATATCCAGCGAGACATCATCCAGCGGCGTGATCGTCTCGCCGCCTTTGCGATAGACCTTCGTGACGTGTTGAATTTCAATGAGGGGCATCCGCGTCGACTCCCATGGGCAAGCGATTCAGTGTTGTGGAATGTTCGCGCGGCGGCGACGAGTTCGCTAAGCCAAGTGAGGCATCTTCGCTTGTCACTTGAATCCGGTCGCCGTCTTGCAGACCTTCGATTCCGCTGGAGATGAGTCGGCTTGCGGCCGTCAAACCGCTCTTGATTTCGACGAGGCCGTTGTTGCCGGTGTCGCCTGGTTGCACGGCAACTTTCCGCGCAACGCCGGCCGATTGGTCGGCAATCCAGACAAAGGCGCCGCTATCGCTGTGCTGGATCAACTGTTGCAGCACAAAGAGCTTGAGTTCTTGCGCCGGCTCCGAACTTTGCGCGCGTTCCTGCGGAGCGAGAAACGTCACATCCACGAGCATCTCCGGTTTGAACACCGGCAGCGGATCGGGAATTTCGACTTTGACCTGCAGCGTATTCTTTTGGATGTCGGCTTCAGAACTGACAAACAGCACTTTGCCTGTGATGGGGGACGAAAGTGCCGGGTTGTCGATCTCGACCGGCTGCTCGAGGCGAACTTTCGGGATGTCCTCGAAGCGTACATCCACGCGCACTTGCAGCATCTGGGGGTCGTACATGGTCACCACCGTGCTACCATCCGACCCAGGCATTTGAGTTTGCATGGCGCCGCCGCCGATGCGCGCCCCGGGGGTGGCGATCAGCCGATAGACGCGGCCAGCGATCGGCGCGCGGATGGTCATGCGATCCAATTGCAGCTTCGCCTCGGCGACCGACACGCGAACTTGTTCCACGCGGGCTTGAGCCCCTTTTAGCTGGGCCTCGGCCTGGTCCTTGGCCTTGAGTTCGTCGGCCAAGAGCTCCAATTGCTTTTGTAACGCGTCGCGGCGCTGGACGAGCGCTTCCTGTTCCTTTTCGAGCGAAGCGCGGCGACTTTCCAATTCTTCCACCAGCGCCTGGGCGGAATCCAGATTGGCTTTGGCGATGTCAATTTTTATACCGGCCACAGCGTCGCGCGCCGCCGTCTTGCCGGCATAATTTTTCCGTGCGAGTTCGTAATCGGCCGCCGCACGGCGCGCTTCAAAGGGGAGATTCTTGAGCTGCGTGTCGATTTTGGCCAGCATCGCCTCCGCTTCACCCAAGGCCGCCTGCAAATGCACCGGCTGCTCATAGCGCGTGACCGCCGCCGCCAGCGCCGCCTGTGCTTCGGCGAGTTCCGCTTCGCGCAGATGGAGGTCGGCGATGGATCGGTCGTAAGCCAATTGGGCGTCGTCTTTCACTAATTCCGCAATCGCTTCCCCCGCCTGCACCGGTTGATCTTGCACCACCAACAGCGTCTGCACCACGCCCGGCGCGAGCGCCGCGACGCGTACAGGCGTCGGACGCGGTTCGATCCAGCCGGCCGCTTGGAACAGCGGCGCACCAGAAGGTTGAACGTCCGCGGTTGTCGAGAACACCGGCACGACCGTCACCAAGCGCGGCGGGAAGAGCATGTCCCACGACGCCCAGGCCACGAGCGACAGGAAGCCACAGATCAGTAGCAGCGGCAAGACGTAGCGGGTCATCAGGCGCCGGCGAGTCCGGACCGTAGCCCTGCTCGCAGGGCCACGGTCGATGGCTAGTTCTCGCAGATCAACAGAAGCAGACATGGCGATGCTCACTTTGTGACGTAGATACCGGTTGCCAGAACCGTGAGATTTCCGGCGTCGTCCCGTTGCGCTTTGCCTTTGACGACGACCCGTGATAGCTCGGTGACATGCAGCAGTTCCCGCGCGTCGGCCTGGACGGGATTGCCCTGCTCATCGACGACTTTCACCAGCGCGGTGGACGTCGGCAGCTTATCGGTTTCGCAGCAGTAATCCCACGGGCTCTCGCACTGGTCGCCTGGAATGTCGCTACAGGCTTGCAGCGAATCATCGACAATGGTGAAGGCGGCGCGGCCCTTGACCCACGGATTTTCGGCGCCTCCGATGCGCCCCACCAACAAGACCTCGTCGCCATCGACGGCCGACTGGCGCGTGGCGATGACCGCTTGCGCACCGGACGGTTCCTCGCTGATGAGGAACTTCGCGCCGTCAATCGCAGCCTCTGCGCCTTGGCCGGAAACTTTGGGTTGCGCCGAGTTCTCCGTGGAGCATCCCACCGCGACCGCGAAACCCAGACAAAACAGCGGTAAAGCAAAACTTCTCATTTCATTCTCCTGAGGTTTTGTCGGCCGCAAAGCGCGACCGAACATTGGTAGACAACCATAAAATCAAAACATCAAACAGCTTTGAGCCCTTCCACAATCGGCATCCGCAGCGCGCGGATCGCCGGTGGAATCGCCCCCACAAATCCCAGTAAAAATCCAACACCGCAGCCAATCAACACTGCCGTGCTATCGATGCGCAGGGAAAATGCCCCCATCGTAAAACGCACCGCCGCATCATTGAGAAACACCAACGCGATGAATGCCGCCAGCAGGCTCGCCGCCGCGGATAGCAGCACGCCTTCCTGAATCAATCCGATCAAGATCGCGCGCCGCACGAAACCCAGCGTTTGCAACATGGAGAGTTCGGGAATTCTTCCCACGACCGATCCATACATCGTGTTCAGTCCCGCGAAAATGCCAGCCCCGGAAATGAGCAACACCACCAGCCATGCCAGCCAGCGGATCGGGCCATAGTCTCGTTGCAGCGTGGCGTAGTAGTCCGTTTCGCGCATCGACTGAAGTTCCAGATCGAGTCGTTCCTTACAAAACAGGTCCAGGTCCGAAAAGTCCGCGCCGGGCGCCAAGGTGACAGCCACAATGCTCAAGTCTTGGCGCTTCATCGCTTGTTGCAGTTCATCGAGTCGGCACCAAATCTCTGATTCGAATGCGGCGCCGCCTGCCGAAAACACACCGCCGACGCGCCAAGTTCTCCCTTCAAAGGAAACCGTTTTTCCGATGCCCAGTTCATCGCTCACCGCCCCTAGTTTCGTGGCGACCATTTTGCCAATCATCACCTCGCCGGCCTTCGGCCAATCTCCAGTTTCGATTTCCACTTGCCGCCTGACCAACAATGCGGAACGGGTCACACCGCGCACGAGTCCCATGGCGGGCTCATGGTCGCCGACCACGACCTCCGTGCCGAGGTACAGTTCCGGCGAAACATACTTCTGGTTAAATCGTTCCTGAATGCCAGGGACGCTCGCAGGCACGAGATCGCTCGTACGCATCGGGATCGATGAATACTCGAGGTTCTCGCCCATGCCCAGCGAGAAGACGATGGCGGTGCTTGCATCGCCGCTGACCGCAAGCGAACGCTCCAGGCCGCGAATGAACCCCACGACGACCAGCACCAACACAATCACCGTCGTCAGGCCCAAGAACGTCAAGGACGTTCGCAGCGGGCGACGAAAGAGATTGCGAATTGGATACTCCCAGGGGAGCATGCGAAAGAACATGGTCGTGCGACTGCCATGGCCGGGGGTTCAAACCAGTGAGTTCATCGCGGTCCAGCGACCGCGGTGCGACGCGTGAGAGTGAGCCGGGAGTTTGCTGCGAATCGTCATACGACTCGACAGAAAGCTCGCGACTCGGCGCGCGTTAACACAGAAAAGATTGATGCAAAATGCGCAGCAGTCGCCCGTGATTTAAGTCCCAAGCGAGGCGTTCACAACCTTGGTGTTCGCGCGTGACGGCCAGATGACCGCACGTAAACGTTTCGTCCGACAAGATGACCGGCGCAACACACGGTTGGTCGCCGCCTGTCCATTCGCAAGGCCTTTCGAGCACCGCTCCGCCACAGATTCCCTGGCAGGAAGACTCGCGGGGGAGCTGGCGAGGCGCTGGTTGCTTCTGCTCGGTAGGTTGCGGCTGACAACAGCAGCAGCCAGCATGTTCATGCTCGAAGCGTTCGATCGGCGCGGCCGCCGCAACTTCCGCCCCATCGCCAGACGTACCCTCACATTGTCCAAGACCGCACCTGAGTGGGCAGGCAAAGACGGCGAAAATCAGCGCTAGGGTGGTTACGTGAGTGAACATAGGCGATCAATTCCATACTACCTTACCGCGAATGAGACGGTGCGGCAAGATGAGAAATCCGCCGTTAGTAGGTGCCGCCCACTGTCACCGCCTGTTGAGAGGGGCGAATCGCTGTCGCAATAGCGCTGCATGGCACGGCAATTGCACTATTGTACGACTGTATTTGTGTATGACTATTGTATTTGCGTGAAATGCTCGACCGGCTGGCTTAACGGACCTCGCGCGGCCGCCGATGGACTCCTAGAAGGAAGTAATTCATGAGCAGCGATCTCAAAAGAGTGATTGTGACACAGAGTTCATGCCACCATTGTGGCGTGGACGCCGTCGAAGTTTATCATCAGCACTTTCCCGAAATGCGGATCAGCGGCAACTCCGCGCTCCAGGCGGCGGAACGTCTGTGTGCGCACTTGGAGTCCGAGCTCGATGCTGTATCCGATCCGTTGCATCGCAATCCGGTGCAATTCGCGATCGCCGATGTCCAAGCGTTTCTGTGCGAACAGCAAGCGAAACATCCCTCGTAAAGACCTTGAGGTTTCTACGGCCTCTGGAAGCTCAGGGCACGTTCCCATGTCTCAGTCATCCCCAACGGTCTTCACGATCGGCCACTCGACTCGAAGCCTCGAGGAGCTAGTGGAACTCTTGCGCGCCCACGGTGTGGAGCGGTTGGTGGATGTGCGCACGGTGCCGCGATCGCGGCACAATCCGCAGTTCAACCACCTGGCGCTGAGCAAAGCGTTGCATAATCGGCACTTCAGTTACCGCCACCTGAAGGCGCTCGGCGGGTTGCGTCATGCGCACCGCGATTCGACGAACACCGGCTGGCGCAATGCGTCATTTCGCGGCTTCGCCGATTACATGCAAACCGCGTCCTTCTCCGCAGGCTTGGAAAAACTTATCGAGCTTGCAACCGAGAAGCCTACCGTCATCATGTGCGCCGAGGCGGTGCCGTGGCGCTGCCATCGCTCGATGATCGCGGACGCCTTGGTGGTCCGCGGCATTCCCGTACGGCATATCCTCACCGCGGGAACGGCCAGGCCGCACACGCTGACTCCCTTCGCCCAGGTGCGGGGGACGGAAGTAACTTATCCGCCGCCGGTGAATGAGCAGACCGCGTAAGCGGGACGCTGTTTTTGTTAAGCCGCGGCGCAACCTGTGCAAGCAAGATCATCTTCGCCGCTCGATCCGCCAGGCCGCCCAAAGCACGGATACTGTCATCCAAACCGCAGCCAGGATCGCATACCATCGTATCGGATTCTCCAACCACCACCGACCCAGTGGCGGCGCCACGGAGAGATCGAACGGAATTTTCCCGAAATTCAACAGTGCGCCGACGCGCATGGCGTCGAGCGGGTTGACCATCAGCAAAGCGATCCAAAGTTGGGGCGAGGTCTTGGCGAATCCACCGCGTGCGGCGGCCAGAGCGATCAAACCGAACCCCACCAGCAGAAACAACCACATGCAGAGTCCGGCGAGATAGGCTTTGAGCCGGTCCTGCGTGGAGAATCCGATCGCCAGCCCCAGCGCGGAAAAGATTCCACCGACGGCAGTCGCATGCAGGGCGAGAAACACGAGGGAATCGCGCTGCCCGCCTTGCACCAAACTCGGGAGAATGAGCGGAACCACGGCCACCGCGACAATCAGCCACAAGGCGAGGAATTTGTCCACCACGCGGCGAAGCGAACCGATGGGTTGACTGAGCAGCAGGGTCTCTTCCTCCGCCTCGTTTTGCGCGGAGCCAATGCCGGCCAGCAGCGCGAAGAGCGGCAGGATGTATAGGCACCACTGCAGCAGCAGATGGCTTTCACCGCCGTGCGTTTCGAAAATGACGGGAACAAGTCCCCCGACCAGCGCGAGCCCCCAGAACACATGGATGAATCGCCCGACGGATGCGGCCCGGAGTTCCCGCAGGAAAAACGCACCGAGAACCGAGGTGGAGCAGAAGCGGCTCATGATTTGAACTGCTCTCGCAAGCGGTGAGGATCGATCTCCCGTTTCATCGCGCCGTCTTCGCAAACAAGGCACCGGTCGGCAATGCCTTCCCACTCGCCTAGGAGATGGGTGGTCACCAAGATGGTTTTTCCCAGGCGCGCCTCGTCGCGCAGGATCTGCTGCAAGCGGCCGCGCCACGGAGGATCGAGACTGAGATCCGGTTCATCCAGCAAGAGCACAGGCGCGTCCGGCAACAGCAGCACGGCCAGGCCAAGCCGCTGGCGCAATCCGCCGGAAAGTTCGCCTGCTCGTTTTTTCGCGTCGTCTTGCAGTCCGAAGCGCTGGAGCATGTTGTCGATCCGCTGGGTTGCCACGCCGCGCAGCCGGGCGTAGAACGTGAGCAATTGGCGGCAATTGAGCCGGGGATCGAAGGTCACAGCCTGCGGCAGGAATGAGAGCCCGCGTTGCGCGGCGCGGCGATGCCGCACCACGTCGATTCCGTTGATCAAGGCGCTCCCCGAGTCCGGGCGGACGACACCGGCGAGCACTTTCACAAGCGTCGTTTTTCCCGCTCCATTGGGACCGACCAAGAGGGTCACGTCTCCGCCTTGGGCATCCAGCGCCAGGCCATCGAGAACCGTGCGGCGTCGATAAGCTTTCGCAAGTGCCTTTACCGAAATCATGGACGCTCAAATTGCGGGGTCAAGGGCGCCGGATCTTCAATCGCCTCAACGCCCGGCAGCGCCACATGCCGGTGAACAAACTCTAGCAGATTCAAACCGGGACTGCCCGACAAGAGGCCGACCAACGGCGAATCGCGCCGCAAGTCGCCGACTAAATCAACTTCGCGATAGGGCAAATCGCTAATGCCGTCCGCGTTGATGTCTACGAGGTTGCCGCTGGACCAATGGTTGCCGACTCCCTCGAGCGACCAGCGGTTGCTGTCATTCTGCCCCGCCATTTCCGCGGGATGCATATTGCCGCTGAAACGATTGCGGCTCAATACGTTGTCGTTCGAGCTCGCGGTCATTCTCAGGCCGATGTAGTTCCTCTCGATGCGGTTGCCGATCAACTGGTTGTTGTTGTTGTTCTCAAGGTAGATGCCGACGGTGTTTTGGTTGAGGAGATTGCCTTCGATGCGGGTGTTATCCACCGAGTTCAGCAACATGCCGTAGGCTCGGAAGCCACGGTTAGCGTCAAAACGGTTGCCGACGATAACCAGATTCTTCGAATACATGATCGCCGCGCCCGCGGCATTCTCGGTGAAGGTGTTCCCTTCGAAGTTGTTGTGGTCCGAATACATGTAATGCAAGCCATAGCGCACGCCGTGGATGTGATTGTCGCGAACTTTGGTGTCACGAGTAAACGAGAAATACATGCCGTCGCGCGTTTCCGTGACGGTGTTGTTGTCGATTTCTCCGCCGCTGCTGTTCCACAAGTGGATGCCGTTGCCGCGGGAGTTGATATTCAGCGGGGAGCAGTATTCCGCGCCGTCGGTGGCGATCGCTTCTGACGACGGCCGCTGCGCCGGCGGCAGCGTGGTCTTGCCGCGGATATCGTTCTTGAGAATGCGGAAGTCTCGCGCCTTCTTCACATAGATGCCGTGCAGCACATCGTCGATGCGGTTGCCGCTGATCAGGGCCTGGTCGCCGGTGATCTGGATTCCGGCGTCGTCCTTCCGCAGGTCGAGGCCGGAATTATGGATGTGAAATCCGCGGACCGTCACGCCTGCGGCGCGGACGGTAATCGCGCTTCCAGCGCCGCCGCCGTCGATAGCCGGCCAGCCGCGTCCCACGAGCGTGAGCGGCTTCTCGATCACCAGCGGTCCGGCGTACTTGCCTGCCGCGACTTCAATCGTCGAACCTGGCGCGGCGGCGTCGATGCGGTCCTGCAACTCGGACGCCCCTGCCTGCGACATCAGGAGAGCGACGACGGCAACTGCTCCTTGCGCGAGAACCAGATAGCGAGCAGAAGCACCAACATGAATATACATAAAAAGTATGAGCCCATCTGCGGATAGCTGGATTGGGTGAAGTTCGCAATCTGCTGCGTGCCGAACACGACCGGCATAAACGGCTCCACGTTCATCGGCGCGTGAGGGTCCAGATTATGTCCATAGGTATAGAGCCGGAAATAAAAGGCGCCGATCGAGAACATGCCGAAATAGGCCGCGAGGACGAACAAATCCACGACCGGGCCCATGCGGCCGAAAACCGCGGCCCGGAGCGCTAGCAGAATAAACAGACCGAGCATGAAGGGTATCACCTGCATCTCGGTGAAATCCGCCGCCGAGATCGGTTTCATGCCAATGTAGTGATTGAGCATGTTGATCTCTTTCAGATCCTGGCCACCGTTGCCCCCCTCCAGCTTGTAGGCATAGATGGTCATTTCCAGGCCTTCCTGGTATTGCGGCGCCTCCAGGTGGACTTTCCACAAGGGGAAGTACAGGGAGCCCCCTACAATCACCGCGCTCAGCAAGAGCAGCAGCCGTGAGCCGACGTTCAGCGGCTTCTGGAGGAACACATACTCAGCGCGGAGGAATCGTTTCATTTCATTTATTGGGTTCGACGGGGGCGGGGGCGTCCACGTCAGGATTCTCAGTCGCGGGGACGGCCGGGATGCCATCGACCGCATCGGTCTTCACGGTCGGCGCAGGCGTACCGGTTTCCGGCGTAGGTTCCACCGCGCCGCTCTCGCGGACGATCATGTAACCTTGCATCTCCTGGTGAAGCGCGGAGCAGAAGTTCGTGCAATAGAACGGAAACACGCCCTTCTTCTTGGCGACGAATTCGATGGTCTTCGTCTCGCCTGGATCGACCACAATGTTGATGTTGTGCTCGTTGATTCCAAACCCGTGGATCATGTCCGCCGTCTGCTCGATGTTGGTGACGTGGATTCGAACGGTATCTCCCACGTTGGCCTCGATCTTGTCCGGTGAGAACCGACTGCGGATGGCGACGACCTTGGCTTCCACGGTCGTGCCTGTGCGCGTGACGATTCCGTCCTCAAGTTCCCAGACAGCGTTCGGATTCTTGTTCTCCGCTTGCGGATAGACTTCGATCGGATCGATCTGGTCGGCTTTCAGGATTTGCGCGAAGTGCGGCTCTGGCTCGGTATAGGCCTCGGCGACGAGCTTCATCTTCTCGCCTGAAATATCGATGAGCTGACTGGATTCCGGCTGTGAGGGGCCCACGTTGATATGCCGTCCCTTGGAGAGCTTGTTCAGCGCCACCAGCCACTTGCCGTCAGGTTTCTTGGTGTCGCTGCCGCTGATGGCCAGGTGGCCGATGCTGTAGTGGACCGTGATCTTGTCCTTCACGACGGAGGTGAGATCCTGCTTTTCCGCGTCGGTCCAGGGGGGCAATTTCCATTTGGTGACTGCGGAGTCGATGAAGAGCGAGGTATAGGCGTTGCCCTTGTCGTCATACTGCGTGTGGAGCGGTCCGAGGCCCACCGGCACTTCGCCTTCGACAACCTTGTCGTGCGTCAGGATGGGGATTCCACGGAAGTCGCCTTCGTAATCTTTTTGCTCGATGGCCGTGAGGATCTTCTCCACATTCAGCACGGTGGCGGTCGGCTGGAGTTTGCCGCCTGCGGTGACCCATTTGCCGGTCGGATCGACATCCATGCCGTGCGGGGATTTCGCGATGGCCACGAAGTGGACGATGCCGGGGACCGTCGCCGGATCGAGCACGGTGACCCCTTCCATTTTCGTCCCTTTGCCATCGGCGACGGCCGCGGCGGCGGCCTTCCAGTTAACGATGGCCCCGAGGTCACGGTCGAGTTGCGAAGCGTTGACCTCCAGCGTCTCGTGGGCCATTTCCGTATTGTAAGACGTGAAGAAGACATAACCGCTGCTCGGCCCCTTGCCGGTCGAGGCGAGGTCGAAGTTGAAGGGGGGCATGAGGATTTGAAAACCGACGCTCATCTCTCCGGACTGCGGATCGACTTTGAGCGCAGTGACCATGCCTTTGTAATCCTTCTCGTAATTCTCAAGTTCCGAGACCGTGCCCTTGGGCAGCGGCGTCGAGAAGCGCGTGGAAACGAAGAGGTATTCGGTGTTTTCCGTGACAAACGACGAGGCATGGCTGCCACTGGAGTTCGGCAGCGGGCCGATGATCTGCTTGGTCTTGAAATCGTGCAGATCGATGCGGGCGACGCGGTTGTTCGCATTGTCGTTGACGAACAGCCAGCGGCCGTCATACATGCTGTCGGTCTGCGAGAGCGCTGGGTGGTGAACATCTCCCCAGGTGTAATTGCCGAGGAGTTGCTTCGACTCGACATCGAACCCATAGCCTGTGCCGGGATAGGGGGCGAACACAGGGATCGTGACGATATGCCGCAGCGAGGGAAGCCCGGCGACGAAGACCTGGCCGGAGTGGCCACCGGAGTAGAAGAGATAGTATTCATCCTTCTCGCCCGGCGCCACGTAGGTGGCTTCGGCGTTGGAGGCGCGGTCGCCGGCGCTCGTTCCGCTGTCTTTCTTGCCGCAGCCGGAAAGAACCAAACTTAGTGCGACTGTGCAAGCCAGTCCGATCACGGATGTTCTCAAGACCTTCATGTCAAAACCCCTGGTTGGATGGTTCTTTATTCCGAGATTTCCAAAACGCCCTTCATGCCCGCGGCGACGTGACCCGGGAACGTGCAGATGTAGGGGTACGACCCCGGTTTCGCAGGCGCGGTGAAGGTGATGGTTTCGCTCTCGCCCGGTCCGAGGATTTTGGTGTGCGCGATCACTTCGTTCATTCTGTCTGGCGTGATGTAGTCGGTGCTCGCGGCAGCCAGTCCCGCTTCAGCGAACGCCTTGGGATCGGTCCCCAACGTCAGCAGGCACCAGTTGTGGCCCATCGATTGCTTCGGCATCGAGCCCACGTTCTTCAAGGTCAGCTCGATGCGCTGCCGCGCCTGCGCCTCGAGCTTGGTTACGTTGAACTTCATCTTGTCGTTGCCGGTGATCTCGAGTTTTTTCACCGGCAGGTCATCGCGCGCTACCGGCGGCCCGGATTGTCCGCAGCCTGTCAAAGTCACTGCGGCGAGCAGCGTTGCGAAACCGAATCGGATGAGCGAGTGCTTGGTGTTCATACTCTTAGCGTTTCATTCTCTGGGGGTTAGTGAGTGGGTGTGTTTGATTTGATGGCTGACAGAACGTCCTGGGGCTTCCAGCCGTTGCCCCGCCACAATTGCTTCACGATGCCATCGGGACCGATCCAGGCGGTACAAAGTCCGTGGCTGATCGTTCCGCCGGCGACTTCCGTATGCACGGAAAAAGCGTGGGTCAACCGCTCGGTTTGTTCCGGAGTCCCCACGGCGAACCGCCAGAGGTCTCCTTCGCCGCGCGAAAAGTGCGCGGCGTAATCCTGCAACACGGCCGGTTTGTCGAACTCTGGATCGATCGAGATGCTTAACAGCCGCACGTGCGAGCGGAGTTCGGGATCGTCCAGCACGGCTTTCTCCAGTTCTGCGAACTGGCTGGACATCCGCGGGCAAAAGTCCGGCAACGGGCAACGCGTGAAGATGAAGGTCAAGATCAGATCCTGGCCGGCGAACGTCTGCGGCGTAATCGCGCGTCCCTGTTGATCCAGCAGTTGAAAATCTGGTTGGAGATCCCCTTCGACCAGGCGCGAAAAGTTCGCGGCGGGGGCGATGGATCGCGTCTTGCTCGGCAGTTGAAGGCTTGAAATGTCCGTGGCGGAAATATCACGAATCCATGAGGAATCGTCCGTGACGACCAGCTCAAACGCGATCGCCTCGCCCGGCTTCAAATGTTCGAACAGGGCCTCATCCCGCACATTGAACGGCATCGTCATGGCAGGCATGTAGCCTGGAACGTCCTCGTGCTCGATGACCACGCTCGAATCTTCCTGGCGCACCTCGCGCACGACCCCGCGCAGCGGATAAATCGTTTCGCCACTGAGCGCCGTTGACTCGCTCCGCGAGCAAGCACTCAAGAGCAGCGCCACGGCCAAGACAAAGAGTAGTTCTAAGATATTCCTCACATGAATCATTGAAATCCGATTCCTTGCGCTGCGAACTTCTCTCACGATAGAGAACGATTCGCAGGGGCGCCTGCCTAGGGTCGAACACAATGCTCCAGAGCGTCCGTACTTGCTCCGCTTCCTCGCGTCTCGACACCAGAGTCACGCTCGCGGGAGTTCATTCGCACCGCCCTACGCGGCGAGGCGGCGCGCTAATGCTCGAATCGCGACGGAGGATGATGCCCCGCCTGTATGCGTCATTGTTGGCCATAACGAGTATTGCGTCAACGGCCTCGAAAATCCTGCGGGGGGAGAAAGTCCGCAATCACTCGCCGCGTTCGTCCAAATGTAACAAAGACATAAAAGACAAGTGGATTAGCTTTCCGCCGCCGCTGTTCAAGAACTGAAATCGATGCGTCCAATTATTGGACACTTTCGCCGCGGACCATTCTTTGTCACCAGGTTTTTCCTTCGGGTCGGAAGCGTCGATTGGCACGCACTTTGCACTTTGTTTTTCTGGGAAGTTTAGTCATCAACGCAGATTACTTCGTCGCTATGGATTGGACGTTCGTGCGAGCGTCCACGACGAAGGCATTTGTGAAAGGAGGGAGAGCAATGTCACGCAATCAAATGTTAGTGCCCAGGTTTTCGACTGGATTGGACACGTTACGGCGTGAGTTGAGCGACCTGATGGAACGGTCTTTCGGCTTCGATGGCGCCGAAGACGCCATGTGTCCGCGGTTCGATGTGAGCGAAACTGACCAGCAATTCGAGGTCAGTGTCGATCTGCCCGGCATGAAAGCCGAGGACTTTACCATCGAATTCAGCAATGGTGAGTTGTGGATTTCCGGCGAGCGCAAGTGCGAGCACGAGGACAAAGGCAAGACCTGGCATCGCATCGAGCGGAGCTATGGAACGTTTCGCCGTGGTATTCCGCTCACTGAGGCCGTCAAGTCCGACAAGATCACGGCGGAGTACAAAGACGGCGTGTTGTGCGTCACGGTGCCGAAGGACGAGAAGGCGCAGCCCAAACGGATCACCGTGTCGGCGAAGTAATCGCCAGCGAGTCAGCGGGGCGGGGGCCAGGAGTGGATATCAGGCTATCTTGACCCTTGCCCTGTTTTTCATTGGGAAGCAAGTACGGCATGATGCGCGACAACATCGCCGAAGAACATTCGTAGTCCTGCCAGTGGTGCGATTTGCCTACGAATCGCGCTACGTTGATTTGGCGGACCTTGGGCTGATCGGCGGGCCGCAATCTGGAGGCTGTTAAACCGACATAGCCGAGCGATTGCGGCCCTCTGCGGCCATACATGTGCGGATACCAATGGAGCACGGGATCGCACGGATTCTGCGAGATTAACAGGTGGTCGAGTTGCGCCAGCGCCTGGCCGAATTGATGTCCCGGTAGCAGTGCGTCGGTATCGAACGCGGCGGCGAGGAACACTGCTTGCATTGGCAAACGTTGCGGATGCACACGCCCTGTCAGGCGGAATCCATCGAGCGATCCGCCGCCTAACAGATGCAGTGCCGAGGCGATCACGCGCGGTCCGAAGCTATGTCCGAACAGGCTGATCTGTGTGCGAGGGTCAAGCTGATCCAACAGCCAGGCCAGGTAATAGCCATGAACTTCGCTCCGCCGCGCTTTAATTTGCACATCCGGTCGCGGGCGAACGCCGATACGATCGCTTGGCCATGAGATGACTACCAGTCGGAATCGACTCCCCTGCGGCGCGGCAGCTTGCAACTTCCGCTGCACCAAGATGGCGCGCGAAAACGCCTCGCCTGCCGTCACCCGGTTTTCATGAACGTACACGCACAAGGGCAGCGGCGCCTGGGAATCGTCCCCGTTGGCGCCGCGAAAGAACTCTTCGCGGCTGGTCTTGTGCCAGCGACAGTTTTCTCGCAAGTTCCAATACGCGAGATGGCCTGTTTCACGTAGTGACGGCTGGCAACTTGACGCCTGACGCGTGCTGACGACCCAGAGGTCACAGGACGAATCGGGGAGTTCCGCGCCAACGCAAACGCGACCCAACAGGCAGCACGTCGCCAGTGCGAAGCACAACCAGAATCGCCGCCGGTCGAAGTTGAATACGTTTCCGCACATCGAAGCACTCCGCAAAGAAGCCTGGATTTCGCGTTTGTCAGGTGAGAAGGATCAGGGAGGCTCGCCAGCGACGGGGGGCGGTCGTAGACGATTGCTTTGCACAGTGATGCCAAACGCCGCCAAGACGATAAACAGAATCGCCGTTATGCCGGGCGAGAGATTGAAAGCGGCCACAATCGCCGCCGCCCCCACGAGGCTCGACAGGACAATGATCGCCCAGTCCATTACCATCACGGCGAGAATCGCACCGATCACGCCCCCAATCGCAAACCAGAGCAGGTGGTTGTCGGTGGCGCCGGCGGCGTGCGCCACGCTCAAGGCCAGGTAGCCGCCGGCATACAATCCGCCTAGGGCAAAGGCGATGCGCTGCGCCAACATGGCCAGCAGCGCGCCCACCACTCCAGCGCCGATCGCGACCAAGAGCCGCAGTCCTGGGGATTGGTCGGCTAACAACACGTCCGCCAATTGCGCCCCCACGAGAAACCCAACGATCGCCACAAACGCCCAATACACGCTCCGGCCGAAGAACAGCAAGGCCGCGCCCAAGAGTGCAGTTACAAGCGGCATGTTATGTCACCTCCGGTTGACGGCATCGTTCTCAGGTGCTCGCAAACGGTATGCCGAAGCGTTCGCCGGCGCGGTTCTGCTCCGATCATGCGTCCGGCCCCAGGGGCTTCCGCTCACACTTCGAGCAGGATGCGCGAAGGCTGCTCAACCAGTTCTTTGATGCGCCGCAGAAAACCTACGGCTTCGCGGCCATCGACGATCCGGTGATCGTAGGTCAAGGCGACGTACATCATCGGCAGAATGACGACCTGCCCGTCGCGGGCCATCGGTCGATCCTGGATCGCGTGCATGCCGAGGACGCCGCTTTGGGGCGGATTGACAATGGGGGTGGAGAGCAGCGAGCCATACACGCCGCCGTTACTGATAGTGAACGTCCCGCCGGTCAATTCGTCTGGCTTGAGTTTATTGGTCTCGGCGCGGTTCGCAAAATCGACGATGGCCGACTCGACTTCGGCAAAACTCATTTGATCCGCGTCGCGGAGCACCGGCACGACTAGCCCGCGGCCGCCGCCGATCGCGATGGCGATGTCGTAGTAGTTGTGAAACAGGACGTCGGTGCCTCGAACCTCGGCATTGACCTCCGGAAACTCCTTGAGCGCCTCGATCGCGGCTTTGATAAAGAACGACATGAAGCCCAGCTTGACGCCGTGTTGCTCTTGAAACGCCTGGCGAAACTCCGTCCGCAGCTTGATGACGGCGGACATGTCGATCTCGTTGAAGGTGGTCAACAGCGCGCTGTTCTGCTGCGCTTCCACGAGCCGCGCCGCGATGCGCCGACGAATCATCGTCATCGGCACCAGTTCCTCCTCGCGCGCCGTGGAGGTTGTCGGCGCAAGCGGCTTGGACTGCACTGGTTGCGGCGCGGTCGGCGTGGCTTCTCGCTTGGAACGGGCGACGGTGAGCGGCTTGCTGGATTTCGGTGTTGTCGCCACAGGTTGGCGTTCTGGCGGCGCTTGAACGTCCGGCGACTCCGCGACCCGGCGGGGGGCGATGGGGCTGCGGCCCTCTGGCTGGACCTCGGCAGTCCGGCGCTCAGGCTGCGGATCGGCGCTGGTGTCGGTTTCAGCTTGCACGCTCGCCTTGGGGAGTTGAATCTCGGCGGCTTCGGCGCGCTGCTGGTGAGTCGGCGGAGCTGACGGAGGCGGCTCCGTGGCGACGGGCTGCGCGCCGGCTTCCGCTTGTTCACGCTGGGCTGCGTCGTCGATCTCGGCAATCACATCCCCGACGGCCACGGTCTCGCCAAGGCGCTTGAGAATCTTCACCAGCCGCCCGGATGCAGGCGCCGGCAGTGGCAACGACGCCTTTTCCGAATCGACTTCCACGAGGTCTTCGTCCTGCTCGACCCACTCGCCTTCTTGTTTCAGCCACTGCGCGATTTCAACTTCCTGAATGGATTCTCCAACTTCAGGCACGGTCATTTCGACGATCATAGTTGTTTATCCTGAAAAGCGGCGGCGATGAGTTCTTCTTGTTCCAGTTTGTGACTGTTGGACGAACCGGTTGCGGGACTGGCCGAGGCGGGACGTGAGACGTACTGCAACGGAAATCGTTCAAACAGTCGATCGCCGAGAAAAGTTTTCAGGTGCGGCCGCGCGCCCATGTTGGCCGGCTCCTCCTGAACCCAGCAGACCTGCGTCCCGTCCGCGTAGCCGCCCAGCGCCGTCGCCAGCTCCGCTTCGCGCAAGGGATAGAGCTGCTCAAGGCGCACAATCGCCACGTCCTGCCGCTGGCTTTCCTCCCTGGCTTGCAGCAAATCGTAATACACCTTGCCGGTGCATAGCAAGACGCGCCGGCAGTTCGCAGCGACCATCGACACATCGGGCAAGATGCGCTGAAAATGTCCCGTAGCGCAGGCGTCCAGCTCCGATGTCACCCGCGTATCGCGGAGCAGGCTCTTCGGCGTCAAGACGATCAGCGGTTTCCGCCACCGGCGGAGCGCCTGGCGACGCAGGCAATGAAAGTATTGGGCCGGCGTCGTGGGAACCACTATCTGAATGTTCTGTTCCGCGGCCAGCAACAACCAGCGCTCCATCCGTGCGCTGGAATGCTCTGGCCCTTGGCCTTCGAACCCGTGCGGCAAGAGCAACACCAGACCGCTCAACCGCCGCCACTTGTCCTCCGCGCTAGCGAGGAACTGATCGATAATCACCTGGGCGGCGTTGCAAAAGTCTCCGTACTGCGCTTCCCACAGGACCAACGCCTCGGGGTAATCCAAACTAAAGCCGTATTCAAACCCCAGCACCCCGGCTTCGGATAACGGGCTGTTGATGGTTTCGACCGGCGCTTGATCGGCGGACAAGTGTTGCAGGGAGGAATATGTGCGGCCATTCTCCACGTCGTGCAGCACGGCGTGTCGCTGGCTGAACGTGCCGCGGGCGGAATCCTGCCCAGACAGACGCACGCGATGTCCCTGGACGGCCAGCGAAGCGAAGGCGAGTGCTTCCGCGGTGGACCAGTCCAACGGACGCTCGCCGCGCGCCATCTCGCGCCGTCGCTCCAGGAGGTGCTTGAGCTTGGGGTGCACATGAAAGTCGTCCGGCACGGCGGTCAGCTTGTCCAAGAGGGAAGCAAGGTGCTGCGCATCGACCCCGGTCTTAACTTCCTGGCCGCTGGGCTCCTTGCCCCCCTTATACCCGTTCCAGAGGCCGGTCAGCGTCTGGGGCGCGAACATGATTCTGGATTCATGCGCCAACGCGAATTCTGTATCCAAACGCTGGTGGCGCTGCTCGGCGATCCGATCGGCCTCGGCGCGACTGACTTCACCCAGCTTGAGCAGGTGTTCCAAGTAGCCGTCGCGGACCGACTGTTGCTGTTTGATGGCCGCGTACATCCGGGGCTGCGTGAAGGCTGGCTCGTCTCCTTCGTTATGCCCCCAGCGGCGGTAACAATACATGTCGATGACGACATCACGGCGAAACTCATGGCGAAAGTCCATCGCCAGATCGATGACATGGGCCACAGCTTCGGGATTCTCGCCGTTGACGTGAAAGATGGGGCTTTGCAGCATCTTGGCCACATCGCTGGCGTAGTTGGACGAGCGGCCTTCGTGCGGCCCGGTGGTAAAACCAATCTGGTTGTTGACGATCACATGCAATGCGCCGCCGACTTCGTAACCGGGAAGCTGGCTGAGGTTGAGCGTTTCCTGCACGATCCCTTCGCCGGCAAACGCCGCGTCGCCGTGGATCAATAGCGCCATGCCGCGCTCGCGCTGCCGTTCGCTCAAACGGTCCTGCTTGGATCGCGTGCGACCCAAGGCGACCGTGTTGATGAACTCCAGGTGACTGGGATTGAAGCACAACGACAAGTGAACCTTGCGGCCACCGACGGTCTGCCAGTCGCTGCTATAGCCGAGATGGTATTTGACGTCACCGCGGCCGCGATGCTGTTCGGGATGGGGATCGTCGAATTCCTGGAAGATTTCCAACGGCCGCTTGCCGAGGATGTTCGCGAGCACATTCAGCCGTCCCCGGTGGGCCATTCCCATGACGATCTCATCGACGCCGTGGCGCGCCGCCTTTTCAATCGCCAGGTCCAGCAGCGGAATTAAGCTTTCCGCCCCTTCGAGCGAAAACGTTTTCGAGCCGACATATTTCTTGCGAACGAACTCCTCGAAGACCACGGCATCGGTCAAGCGCGTGAGAATGCGGAGTTGAACGTCACGCGGAATGGCGAGGCGGTTTTCCGTCGCCTCCATCCGCTCGCACAACCACTGCCGGATCGAGAGGTCGTCGATGTGCATGAATTGCACGCCGACGTACTGGCAATAGGTGTTTTTCAGGCGCTCGTGGATCTCGCGCAGAGTGCAAACATTGCCGCCTGCGACGGTGATTGTGGAGAACTGGCGGTCCAGATCTTCCACCGTGAAACCATAATAGCCGAGTTCCAACTCCGGCAGTTGCGGCCGCTGCATGCCGAGTGGATCAAGCTTGGCGATGGTATGCCCGCGCACGCGGTACGCGCGGATGAGTTGATCGATGCGGTCCTGCAGTTTGGCGACGTCCAAGCGCGCGTCGCACGCGGCATCATCCAGGGCATCCAGCGGCGGCCGTTGAAACAGACCTCGCGGGCGGAACGAAGGACGCAGTTGGCGACCGTCAGTGGCGCCATTGCCGTCATCGGACTCCGCGAAATACGTCTGCCACTGGGGCGATACGGAGTCGGGATTGCGAAAATACTCCGCGCGCAAACGCTCGATGTATTCCAGACTTAGGCTACTTGGATCGTGATGGGAGCGGCTCATCGCGGCAATTATCTCTCGGAGGTCAATACGCACGGCGACATAGCTCTCGCCCCAGACATGGGTTGCAGAGAGCAACACGCGTGCCAAGTGGAGTATACAACAAATTGCCGCGCTCACAGCGGGCCAGCGGCGAACAACGCCACTTGAACGCCGCGGCGGTACGCAACTTGCACTGGGTGCTTTCGGCGGGTTCGTGTTTAGCGAATTGCGTTCAGCCAACGGCAGCGATCTCGCCGGGAGGTGGACAATCATGACAGAGCATTCATCAACGATCGCCGAAAAGGCTCACGAAAACATCCGCAAGTGGTTGCATGCCAGGCATGCGCAGGAGCGCCTGGCCAAAGGCAAAGTGGCGGAGAACGTCGGTCCTTATATTGTCGTGTCGCGCGAGACCGGCGCCGGGGGGAGCGCCATTGCCCGCCTGGTTGGTGAGAAACTAGGCTGGGACGTGTTGGACAAAGAGATTGTCGACTATCTCGCATCGGAGTACGGGACTTCGCGCAGCTTAGTGGAATTCGTGGACGAAAAGCACCTCAGTTGGATCGAGGAGGTTTTTACGTCGTGGATCGAGGGGCTCGAGTTTACGTCGTCCACCTACGTCCACCGACTCAATCACCTGCTGCTCCTGGCGGCGCATCACGGCAACGTGGTCATTGTCGGCCGCGGGGCCCGCTTTCTCTTGCCGCGTGAACGTGGACTCTCCGTGCGCGTTTTGGCCCCGCTGGATTTCCGCGTCGAGCAGGTGCTCATGCAGCGCGGACTGAACGAGAAAGAAGCGCGAAAATTCGTGGAGGAATCCGATCGCGAGCGAGAAGCGTTCATCAAGGAACATTTCCACCGCAAGTCGGCCGACCCTCACCTGTACGACCTGGTGATCAACGTTGAAAAACTGGGCCAGGAAGACGCCGCGGACTTGATCGCCCAGGCGGCACGAGCGTGGATGAAGACGTCCGGCGTGACGGTGACGCCTTCTTAATGGCCACTTCCGCCACACTCGCTGTTCACTTTTTGATCACCACGATCCGATTCAAGCCATCCCTCGACGACCAGTGGGGAGTAGTAACGGTAATGTAACGATTCGCGCGGCGAACCGTGTGCGAGTGCGTCGTGCGGCACGTCGATTGCACTAATCACCGAGTTAATGGCCCGATGGGTGGGCGTTTTGGAAGGAGCTGGCAATGGGATGCGAGGTTGTTTCGAGCGGTGGCGAAGACCAGGCAGCATCACAGCGTCCAGCGAAGGCTGTGAACACGGACGCCGCGCGCATCGACATTGTGCAACTGGCATCGGAAGGGTCGTTCCCGGCGAGTGATCCGCCGGCCTGGACAACAGGCCGGGAGAAAGTCGTCACGTTGGTCCGCGGATCCGATGCTGAAAATCGTGCTCATAAACAGGGGTGATGAGGCATCATGAATAGCGAACTAGCGGAAACAACGACTCCTTCCGAACTTGAAGCCGCGGAACTGAATGATTGGTATGAATCGCTCGATGAAGTCGCGGGGCGCTATGGGCCAGAGCAGATTGTGGAACTGCTGCAAGCACTCGCGCAACGCGCAGCGCGGCACGGGGCGCGCGTGCCGCCGGTGCTGACGACTCCCTATGTCAACACGATCCCTGTCGATCAACAGCCAGCGTATCCCGGCGACCGCAAGATCGAACGCCGCATCAAGAGCCTGCTCCGCTGGAACGCGATGGCGATGGTCACGCGGGCGAATCGGGAGCATCCTGGCATCGGCGGGCACATTTCCAGCTATGCGTCGGCGGCGACGCTGTTCGAAGTGGGGTTCAATCACTTCTTTCACGCGCCCACGCCCACCCACACAGGCGATTTTGTCTACTTTCAAGGACACTCGTCGCCTGGCGTTTACGCGCGTGCTTACCTGGAAGGGCGGTTGAACGAGCTCGACTTGGAGCGTTTTCGCCGGGAAACGCCGCGCGAGACAGGGCTCCCGTCGTATCCCCATCCCTGGTTAATGCCGGATTTTTGGCAATTTCCCACGGTCTCGATGGGGCTTGGCCCGCTGACGGCCATCTATCAAGCTCGCTTCCTTCGCTATCTGGCGAATCGTGGCATCCTCGATACCTCCCAGTCGCGCGTGTGGTGCTTTGTCGGCGACGGCGAAACGGACGAGCCGGAATCGCTCGGCGCGCTGTCCGTGGCCGCCCGCGAACACTTGGACAACCTCACCTTCGTCGTCATCTGCAATCTGCAGCGTCTGGATGGGCCGGTGCGGGGCAACAGCAAGATCATTCAAGAGCTGGAAGGGGTGTTCCGCGGCGCAGGCTGGAATGTGCTCAAGGTGGTTTGGGGCGGAGATTGGGATCCACTATTAGCAGCCGACGAGAGCGGCCAGCTCATCAAGCGGATGAACGAGGTCGTCGACGGCCAATATCAAAAGTACTCGGTCGAATCAGGGGCTTACATCCGCGAGCATTTCTTTGGCGTTACGCCGGAATTACGCGCCCTCGTGGATCACCTCTCCGACGAGCAGTTGCAACGACTCAATCGCGGCGGCCACGATCCGAACAAGGTCTACGCGGCCTACAAGGCGGCGGTCGAGTATCGTGACGGGCCGAGCGTGATTTTGGCCAAGACCATCAAAGGCTACGGGCTAGGTGAAGCCGGCGAAGGGCGCAATATCACCCACGCGCAGCACGAGCTCAATGAAGAGGAGCTGCGCGCTTTTCGCACGCGGTTCAATATTCCCCTCACCGATGAAGGCGTTCACGATACGCCGTTTTACAAACCGCAGGAGATCAGTGAAGAAATTCAGTACTTGCACGCGCGGCGTAACGAGTTAGGCGGCTTCCTGCCCGCCAGAAACGTGGACAGCCCGACGCTGGACGTTCCGCCGCTGGAATTCTTTCACACGTTATTGGAAGGGAGCGGCGAGCGCGCCGCGGCGACGACGATGGTCGTCGCGCGCATCCTGGCCCTGTTGCTCAAGAACGAGCAAATTGGCGATCGCGTGGTGCCCATCATTCCCGACGAAGCGCGCACGTTCGGGCTGGAAGCGCTGTTTGGAAAATACGGCATCTACGCCAGTGGCGGGCAGCTTTACGATCCGGTCGATGCGGGCCAGTTGATGTATTACCGCGAAGTCCAGGATGGCCAGATCCTGGAAGAAGGAATCACCGAGGCCGGCGCGATGTCCAGCTTCATCGCGGTGGGAACGAGCTATGCCCACCTGCAAACGCCGATGATTCCGTTCTTCTTGTACTACTCGATGTTTGGCTTTCAACGGGTAGGGGATCTGATCTGGGCCGCGGCCGATTCGCGGGCCAAGGGCTTTTTGCTCGGCGCTACAGCAGGCCGCACCACGCTCCAAGGCGAAGGGTTGCAACACGGAGACGGCCACAGCCAACTCATGGCCACGACGATCCCTTCGCTGGAATCGTACGATCCGGCCTATGCCTATGAACTAGCGGTGATCGTGCAAGATGGTCTGCGACGGATGTACGCGGAAAACGAATCGGTCTTTTACTACTTGACGCTCTACAACGAAACCTACGCGATGCCGCCAATGCCGGAGGGAGTGGCGGAAGGTATTCTCAAGGGAATGTATCGCCTCAGCAGCGTCACCCCCGCCGAGAGCAAGTCCGAGGCACGTCCGCAACTGTTTGGCAGCGGTCCGCTCTTGCCGGAAGCGCTTCGCGCGCAGCAAATCCTGGCCGAGCAGTTCGGCATTGGCAGCGACGTCTGGAGTGTTACCAGCTATTGCCGCTTGCGACGTGAAGCCTTGGCGGTGGATCGCTACAACGCGCTGCATCCCACGGAGTCGCCCCGCCGCAGCTATCTCCAAGAGACCCTCGATGGGTTGGCCGATCCTTTCGTGGCCGTTACCGACTATGTCAAGCTCGTGCCGGATCAGATTCGCCAATGGGTGCCCGGCAAGTATGTGACTTTGGGAACCGACGGGTTTGGGCGCAGTGATACGCGTCAAGCCCTCCGCCGGCATTTTGAAGTCGATGCCGAACACGTCGCGTTTGCAACCTTAAGCGCGCTGGCGCAAACGTCCGGCTTCGAGCGCGAACAATTACCCATTGCCTTGAAGGCGCTTGGTCTGGATCCGGCAAGCATGGATCCGGCCACCGCGTGAAAACGGCGCGCCGCAAGAAATTTGGATTGAAATTAGCTTTACGGCATCCGCGAGAGAATACAATTTACCTTCTGTGAAACCGCCTTGACTCGCCCCCTAACTTCCACGCCCCGACGACTCTGATGACCGAATGCGATCTGGATAGCAGTGTCCCCGACTGGGTGATCGAATATCCGCCGGTCCTGCAACTGTTTCAGGAATTGGGGATCGACTATTGCTGTGGTGGGAAGTCGCTGGAGTCGGCGTGTCGCGAGCAAAACCTCGATCCCCAACAGGTTCTGGCAAGAATGCGTCAGTTGTTGGACGCGTCACGCGAACCATGAGTAATTCAATGTATCCGCAGGCAATCCACGCGATAGAACCGCCAGCAAGGTGGTGGAAGCTAGTGGAGGTGCGCAAGTTAAGGGGGCCAACCCAGGCCTTCAGCGTCTCGGCCAGAGAGCAACGATGGGCAGCACGCGACCAACGGTGCGGGAGCAAACCGCCAGGCGTCGCGGGGGTGTGGCCGCGAAGATGAGCCAGATCATCCAACCATCCGCAATGATTCTCGGGGAAGTGGCGTCGCCCGGCGTCGCCCGCGGTGTGGCGCTGGTCTGCGCTTGCGGGGAGCAGTTGTCCGTCCCGCGGCGGATGATTGAAGAGTCCGACGCTGGCCACGAACTGGAAAGGTTTGAGACCGCCATCGCCGAGGCGGAGCAGGAATTGCTGGATTTGCAGCGCGAGGTCCAGCAGCGCGTTGGGGGTGACGCGGCGAAGATTTTTCAAGCCCATATCAGTCTGTTGCGCGATCCGGCGCTGCGACATGAGGTGAGCACACGTTGTTTGACGGAGCACGTCAACGTCGAGGCCGCGGTTGAGGATGCTATCGAGAAGTTGGCGTCGGTGTTTGCGCACATCGAGGCCCCTTACTTTCGCGAACGAGCGGCGGACGTACGCGATCTTGGGAAGCGGCTCCTCAATATTCTCAATCAAGCCGCGCCTGCGGGGACTCCCGCGCCTTCCCAAGAGAGCGTGATCGTCACCAGCGAATTGTTGCCTTCGGTCACGGCGCGGTTAGATCATCAGGCGGTTCGGGGTTTGATCGTGGAGCAAGGTGGCCAAACGGCACACGCCACGATCCTGGCGCGCGAACTGGGTATTCCGTTGTTGATTCACGTGCCGCAGGCCACGCAGCGAATCCAATCCGGCGATCGGTTGATCGTGGATGGCCTCTCGGGGCGGGTCTTTATCAACCCCGCCCCCTCGATTCTACGCGAATACGACCGGCTCGAGGCGGATTTCGAGGCGCGTCGAACGGCCTTGGAAGGCCTGGTTGCGTTGCCGGCGGTGACTCGGGACGGCGTGGAGATCAAGCTCGGTGCGAATGTTGGCAAGTCGGCCGACGCGGCCGCGGCCGCCTCGTTGAACGCGGACGGCGTGGGACTGTATCGCACCGAATTTGTCTTTCTGGCCCAGGACCATTTTCCCTCCGAGGAGGAGCAATACCGCCTCTATCGCACGACGGCGAACCATGTCCAGCCACGCGAAGTCGTCATTCGGCTATTGGATATCGGCGGCGACAAACCGCTCCCCTACTTCCCGCTGCCGCTCGAACCCAATCCGTCGCTGGGACTGCGCGGCACACGCTTGTTGCTCGCGCATCCGGAAATGGTCACGCCCCAACTGCGGGCGATTCTGCGCCTCAGCGCTACGCATCCCGTGTCGATTCTCTTGCCGATGGTGAGCGGCGCGGAGGATGTGCGCGCGGTCAAGGCGGTCATCGAGAGTGTGAAGGCCAGCCTGGCCAGTAAAGGAGAGTCGTTCAATCCTCGCATCCCGATCGGCGCGATGATCGAAACTCCATCCGCCGCGATCTTGATCGGACGATTGGGCCAGGAGGTCGATTTCTTCAGTATCGGCACCAACGACCTCGTTCAATATCTCCTGACCACGGATCGCACGAGCAGCAAGGTAGCGTCCTATTACGAACCTC
Organism: Planctomycetota bacterium; assembly: GCA_963205385.1. Lineage (GTDB taxonomy): Bacteria > Planctomycetota > Planctomycetia > Pirellulales > Pirellulaceae > JAEZGD01. The sequence continues at coordinate 29,722 of CAUJKE010000019.1, forward strand.
TTCATCCGGCGGTGTTACAAATGCTTGCTTCGTTAACCACAACGGTTGGCGCGCGGGGCAAGAGCATCTCTATTTGCGGAGAGATGGCCGGCAACCCAGCGTACACGCAACTCTTGCTCGGCCTGGGATTCCGGAGCCTCAGTGTCCGACCGGGCGAACTGCTGGAAGTCAAGAATGCGGTGCGGTCAATCACCATGCAAGCCGCCCAGAACCTGGCCCAACAGGTGCTTCAATGCGATACGATTCAAGAGATTAAAGATTGCCTCCAGATCGCCCAGCAACGATTGGCCGCCACTATCGCGGTCGAGCGCGATGTCGAAGGCGATAGTCGAACAAAAGCTAGTCCCTGAAACGAGGAACCGAAAACATGAGTCAAGACGTGTTCAATGACATGACGGACATCTACGAGGCGATGACCGACTGGCCCAAACGGCTCGCCAACGAAGGACAGTTCTATCGGCGCTTGTTCGAACGGGTCGGAGTACAGAGCGTGGTGGATGTCGCGTGTGGCACCGGGCGACACGCGGCGATGTTCCACTCGTGGGGCTTGCGCGTGGAAGGAGCGGACATTAGTGAGAATATGCTCCGGCGGGCGCGCGCCAACTTTGGTGAACCGGCGAACCTGCGCTGGGTGCTCCGGGAGTTCAACCAACCGATCCAGCCGCCAGAACCGTTTGACGCAGCCATCTGCGTCGGCAACTCGCTGGCCTTGGTTCCAAATATCGCCATCGTGGAGCGCGCGGCGCAAGAAATGCTCGCGGCGGTTCGCACCGGCGGTGTCGTCGTGTTGCATGTGCTCAATCTCTGGCGGTTGCCGGATGGACCGTGTGTGTGGCAGAAGTGCAAACCGGCCACTTTGGAACGCGGCGAGGCGTTGATTGTTAAAGGCGTCCATCGCGCTGGCACGCGCGGTTACGTGGACCTCATCATTGCGCCGCTGGACGCTGCGGCGAAGATGCAAACCGAGTCCGTGCCGCTTTTGGGGCTTGAGGCCGACAAACTCGCCGAAACCTTGCAGAGCGCCGGCGCCTCCAAAGTGCAAACCTTCGGTGATTATCAGGAGCAGCCTTACAACCGCGACAGCAGCGTGGACCTGATCGTCGTTGCGGAGAAGTAGTCCCATGGCGGCAGGTCATCGCGATCGTGCCGCCAATGGATGCTAGTTGGCTTGGACGCGCAGGTGTCGTTCAGGTCACAATCGAATCTGAACACCTGCCTTGAGAAATGAGTTACCGGCTATAATCAGTAGAGCAATGCCTGTGCATCCGAGGGCCCTGAAACGGATAAAGACGCGAAGACACGTCTACTCCCTGGTGGGCAGGTGCTGAAACCCAACCGCCTACCAAGGGAGAAATCGTTATGACAACGCAGGTTACATCAACACCGGAAGTGAAGCCGGATCACCAGCCCACGCCGGAGAAAATGCCTGGCCACTGGCTGTTGGCGAAGATGGGGAAGCGCGTACTGCGTCCCGGCGGGCTCGAACTGACGCGGCATTTGCTCTCCAATTTGGCGATTGGGCCCAGCGACCACGTTGTCGAATTCGCTCCCGGGCTGGGCGTGACGGCGAGAATGACGCTCGCCTCCAGGCCAAAGTCGTACACGGCCATCGAGCGCGATCGCCTGGCCGCTAAAACGGTGGAAAGCTACCTCACCGGTCCCAACCAGAAGTGCGTGCTGGGAACCGCCGAAGCGACCGGCATGCTAGACGCTTCGGCCAGTGTGGTCTATGGCGAAGCGATGTTGTCGATGCAGCCGCCGAGCACGAAATCGCGGATCATCGCCGAGGCGGCGCGGCTGCTGGCGCCCGGCGGTCGCTACGGCATTCACGAGCTCTGCCTCGTGCCGGACGATCTCGATCAATCCGTGCGCGATGCGATTCAGCATGATCTCTCCGATGAAATCCACGTTGGCGTTCGTCCCTTGACCGCCGCAGAATGGCGCGAGCTGCTCGTCAACGCGGGGCTGACGATTGTCGCCGAGCGCACGGCGCCGATGCATCTGCTGGAGCCAGCCCGCGTGGTGCGTGATGAGGGGCTGTGGCGCGCGATCCGCTTCCTGTGGAATGTCGCCTGGCATCCCGCGGCGCGGCGGCGCGTCCTGGCTATGCGGAAAGTGTTTCGCAAGTATCGCGCGCATCTGAGCGCCATCACGCTGATCGCGCGTCGCGAATCGGCAGCGAGTTGAGTCGAGAAAGAACTGACCCGTCCGCCACGAAATGATCGCACCCATGAACTCGGCGCCTGCCTCCGCTGAACCATCCGCTAGCCGCTCCTATGAGAAGCCGGCCATCCGACCAGAAATGACGGTCCGTCACGTCGCCAGCGACTATCCCCCCTGCCGCGAGATTTTCGTGCAGTATGGCGAACCGACCGCACGTCCCGGCCGAGTCGGGCACTTTCAACCACTGTCCGACTTCGCCCGTTGTCGCGGAGTTAGCCTGGATCGGCTGCTCGAACAGCTTTCCCAAGCCGCCGGCGTCCCCATTGATCGCGAGAATCAGGCGGCCGAGCAAATTCATCGCAACTTCATCGCCGCCGCGCTGGCCATCACGTTGACCCTCGGCGCTGGTTGGGGTGCGTGGCTGCTGTGGAGCATCGGCTTTCAGCACGATTTCCATGCCGTGGCCGCGGCGCACATCGTGGCGCATGGCGAAGCGCAACTATGGGGCGTCATCGGGCTATTCATCGTCGGGATCTCGCTGCGAACCGTCTTGATGGATGCCGTGCATAGTCAAGCAGGGCGGCGAATCGGCAACGGTTTGCTGGCGCTCGCGCTGGTCAGCCTGGCCGCGGGAATTGCGTGGTCGGTAGCGCCTGCCAGACTGCCAGGCGTTGGCATCGCGGGGGCGGTCGGCCTGCTGTGCTTGTCGCTGGTGCTGTGGGGCGTGCAGATTCGCCTATTGTGGCCGAAGTGGCGCCTCACGTGGGCGCGGGCGGTCATGATCTCGGGTTTGTGGCTCACGATCTGGGCCGCGGTAACATGCTTGCTGCGCTGGCAAGCCGGCGCGGAGGGACCGGGAATGTATAGCACCGCCGCGAGGCTGCTGTTGATTGAACTCGCGGTCTTCGGTTTTGCGATGAACTCGATTTACGGTTTTGGCCAATTGTTGCTCCCCGGCTTTCTACGCACCGGACGCCCCCGACCACAGGCGATCGCAGCGGTGTTTTGGCTGCACAATCTCGGCGTGGCGATGCTGGCGATTAACAGCACCGGACTCGCCCCGAAAGCGCTGGCGGTCGTCGGCATCGTCGCCATCGCGGCGGGAACGATCTGCTACGCGTTTGGCCAGCACATCTTCCTTGGGAAGCCGCGGTCTTCACGCAGGCCAGAACAAGGGCACTGGCTGCTGGATCTCTACATCCCGCTCGCATTTTTTTGGCTCGTCGTCTCGCTGCTGATGCTAGTGGGCGGGAATGTCTATGAATTCGTCGCCCAAGTGCCGCCTCCACACGAATTCACCGGCGCGGTGCGGCACGCGCTGACCGTCGGCTTCATGACCACGCTCATCCTCGGCGTTGGCCAGCGACTGTTGCCGGTGCTGGAACATACGGTCCTCACGCGCCCGGGACTGGTCCTGCCGATTCTGATCCTGATTGGAGTGGGCAATCTCCTGCGCGTCACCTTGCAGTTGGCGACGATTGGGGCGCCTTGGGCGTATGCCGTGATGCCGGTATCGTCTCTGCTCGAATGGACGGCGCTCTTGCTGTTTACGATCAGCCTCTGCTCGCTCATGTGGCGCACGGACCCGCTCTTGAAAACCGGCCGCGTCACGAGGTTCTCGTCCTTGGCGGTGCTCCTCGCCGAGCATCCCTGGCTCGAAGACCTGTTGATCGAAAACGGTTCATCGTACTTGGCCCGTGCGAGAACCGTGCCGCTAGAATTGACGATTGGCAGCTTCGCGGAGAGCGAAGGGCAAGCACCGCACGAGTTCGTCGATTACATTAATAATCTGCTGGACCAGCGACGCCTGTCGAAAGAAAATGGCGTCGCGGCGACGAGCCTCTGACCGAATGTTCCGATTGGGCTCGCACCGCGCGCCGGCTACCGCGAACACTTGAGCGGTCAGATTCACGCGCGCGGCGCACGGCGCGCCGCGAGCGGCTAGACACACCCTTGATTGAACCCCCTGAGAGAATCCATGCTTGCTCACTCCACACCCCAGACCCTGAACCGATGGCTGTGTTCGCTCATGCTTGGCTTGAGCCTTGCGCTTGCGGTGGATGCCCGTGCCCAGCCTGCCGGCATGGGGACTCAGGTCGTGCTGGCAACGTATCGGCTGGAAAACGCCCAAACCACGGGGACGGCGTTTGTTGTCCGTCGCGCCGCGGCCGATGACAAACAACCGGACGAATTATTCCTGGTCACCGCCGCCCACGCGTTTGAAAAGATGACCGGGACGAAAGCGACGCTCGTGCTGCGGGAGCCAGCGGAGGGGGGCGATTGGAAGGCCGCGCCGTGGGAGTTTACGATCCGCGACGGGGACCAGCCCCGGTGGCATAAGCACCCCCAACAGGATGTCGCCGTGCTGCGACTGGAAGCGCACGAGCATCTAGTATCGCTCCCGCTCGAAATGCTCGCGACGGCTGCGGACTGGACCGATAGCCCGCCGGAACCGGGAACGCTCGTGCGGTGCGTCGGCTATCCCCATGCGGCCCAGTTCAAGCCGAGTGCGGCCGGCTTTCCGCTGACGCGTCTTGGCTGCCTCGCGAGCTATCCGGTCACGCCGTTTGCCAAGCAACCGACGTTTCTCGTGGACTACAACTCGTTTGAGGGAGACAGCGGCGGGCCGGTGTATCTTGAAATGACCAACCACGGCCAGCCCCAGGGGAAGATCGTTGGACTGGTGCAAGGCCAGCACTTTCTGGACGAACGGTACAAACTGGTCTATCAGGAAGGCCTCACGCGCAAACGCCTCGGCATCGCCATCGTGGTCAACTCGCAGGCGATTCTGGAAACCATTACCGCGATGCAATAGCGAGCGAAAATGCCGCTAATAATTCGGCCTACAGGTGGGGTTTTCTTTCCCAAAAGACACCCCCCTAACGGCCATATGTCATTAATAGCCGTCTATAACAAAAACCGGACGTCTGTCGTAAAGTGTTTTATATCAATAGTTTGCGGAAATCGCTGTTGCGCAACACCGCTAATAATTTTCCCCAAAGGACGGGTATTTCGTGAGGGGCGCGTCCCGGGAGTCGCCTGCCATTGCCTCCGGTTGCGTTGCGACGGGAGGCGTCGATGTCATGAGTATTTAGACATAACTTCGATTCTATGTATTGACAACAAGTACTCGTGTGAGTACACTTCTGTACACGCTCCATTTGCCGCCCCCGCTGGATCGCGGTCTGTCGTATATTGATGGGCAACTCGAAAGGAATCTTGAATGACCGAACCGATCATCAGTGTCAGCGGGTTGCGTGGGATTGTAGGCGAAAGCTTAACGCCGGAGGTCGCGATGCGCTTTGTGGCGGCGTTCGCGGCGGGGCTTGCGCCGGGGCCGATGGTTGTTAGTCACGACGGACGAACGACCGGGCCGATGCTCGCGGCGGCCGTCAAGAGCGTGCTCTGCGCCGTGGGGCGGCACGTGTTCGACGCTGGCATTCAGGCGACGCCGACGGTGGGCGTGCTGGTGCGGACGGAGAAAGCCGCAGGCGGCGTGCAAATTTCCGCGAGTCACAATCCGCCGCAATACAACGGGCTGAAACTGTTTGGCCCCGAGGGGCGCGTCATTCCGGCGGAGGCGGGATTGGAAGTGATTGAGCGGTACCGTCACGGCGCAGCGACCTGGGTGACGCACGAGCAGGTGGGGCAGATTGGCGTGATCTCGCATCCAGGCCTCGCGCATTTGCGGCATTTGGCTGCGCTGATTGACGTCAAGCAGGTGCGGGAGCGAAAGTTTCGCGTGATTCTGGACGCCAACCATGGCGCCGGCGCGGTATTAGGACAGGTGCTGCTCGAGGACTTAGGTTGCCATGCCAGCGTGATTGCCGGCCAACCGACCGGCATGTTCGTCCACGGGCCAGAACCGACGGCGGAGAACCTCGCGAGCGTGCTCGCGCGCGTGACCGAAGCCGGCGCCGACGTCGGCTTTTGCCAAGATCCCGACGCCGACCGCTTGGCGCTGATCGATGAACAGGGGCGCTACATTGGCGAAGAGTATACGCTGGCGCTCTGTTTGGATTATGTCCTGGCCAAACGACCGGGGCTCGTGGTGACGAACTGCGCGACAAGCCGGATGTGCGCCGACATCGCCGCGCGGCATGGTTCGGAGCTCATGCGTGTAGCGGTCGGCGAGGCGAACGTGTGCGATGCGATGCTCGCGCATGGAGCCGTCTTTGGCGGGGAAGGCAACGGCGGGCCGATCGATCCGCGCGTGGGCTACGTGCGGGATAGTTTCGTCGGCATGACGCTCATCCTCGCGGGGCTCGCCGAACGGGGCGGCACGCTGAGCGGGTGGGTCGCTACGCTGCCGAAGTATGAAATTCACAAATCCAAGTTCGCCATCGCCGCTGAACACGTGGGGACGCTCCTGACTCTCTTGGAAACGAAGTTTCCCGAGGCGGAACGCTGTCGGCAGGATGGTTTGCGGCTCGATTGGCCGCAGAAGAAATCATGGCTCCTCGTGCGGGCCAGCAATACCGAACCGATCGTGCGCGCGATCGCCGAGGCGCCAACCCTGGCTGAAGCCCGCGAACTATGCGCACACGCGGCGCAGACGGCTATCACGTTCTGAGATGCTCGATCAAGTCGCTCGCCTGGAGGAGGACGAAGTTCCTGGAACGTTACTCGCCGCCCCAGCGGGGGTCGGCGTGGAGGAGGCGAAGGAGTTGATGCATCTCGGCCATGAAGGGGGTGAAGAAGGTTTGATCGGGGAAGACAGCGGGACCGGCGGCTTCCACCTTGCGGCAGACTTCTTCCACAGCGTGGGTGATGACCTGCACGCGGTCCGGCGGCGCGAGACAGAGGTCGAGATGGCCAGGGTTGGGACCGAGCGCGGCGAAGATCGTCTCGGCCAGCGTGGCGTCTTCGCTTTCCACGCGCAGCGCCACCCGCTCCAGCACGTTGTTAAATATCCAACCGGCTGGTGTCCAGGCAGACCGTTCGTTGACTTGCAGCGTTGCGGCCATGCAGCCAGCGGTGGGTAACGGGAAGGAGAAACAGAACAGCCACGGGCGTTTATACCACTAGCCTACGTCACTGGCTACCGAAATCGCCGCCGCCTGACGCGCCGGCACCGCTCCGCGAAGTTTGCGGGGACTACAACCATTACAACCGCCGCGGTCGTCTTGGGAAGCTTCCCACGACGTCGGCTTTTTGCCACCACTCGCCCTACTGTGGCGAAAACGCAACGTACACTTGCAGGCCAGCAGCAGTGACATGCCGAGAGAGCTTATGCGCAGTGGTTGGATCATCTTGGTGGCGGGGCTATGGGGCTTGAGCGCCTGCGAGGCGGGAGCGGCGATCCGCCAACCGCCGCAGGAGTTTTCGTCCGCGGCGCTGCCGGCGCGGTTGCTGGCCGATGCAGCCGACGGCCAGTGGCAGGATCTGACCGTGCTGGAAGCCGCGCTGGTCGCCAGCGGCGTGGAACATGCGAGCGAGTTGCAAGCGATTAACTCCCGGTTCGCAGTGCATGTTGAGCGATTGCGGCAAGAGTCGCGCTACGATGGTTCGCAGCGCGATCAGGCGGTGAGCATCCAACGTTATCTGCATCGCGAACTCCTCACCGGCCCGTACGATGCGAGTTGTAATGATCTCAAACGCACGCTCAGTGAAGGGCGATATAACTGCGTCACCGCCACGGTGCTCTTTCTCGCCTTCGCGGAGCAGTTGGAACTCCCGCTCACGGCCGTGCATTTGCCGGGGCACGTGCGTTGCCGATTGCTGACCCATGAGCCGCTGGAGATCGAAACGACTGCGACCACCGTGCAAGGCGCGATCATGCCGACGCAGTCGCTGGCAGCGGCCGAGCGCGGGCGAGTGATTAGCGCGACAGCGCTGATTGGCAAGCTTTACTACAACGACGGGCTCGCGCGGATGGCGCAAGGGGACGTGGATGGCGCGGTCGAATCGCTCCAGCGGAGCATCGCGCTCGATCCTCACGACAGGGCCGCGCGCGAGAATCTCCTGGCGGCGCTCAACAACGGCGCGCTGCTGCTAGGAGAGCGGCAACAGTTCGCCGCCGCGAGCCGCTGTTTGGCGCGCGTTCGCGAACTGTCGCCAGACTACGCGGCGCTCGCGGCCAACGATTTGCATGTGCATGGCCAGTGGGTCGCGGCGCTTTGCGAACAGCGTGAGTTTGCGCAAGCACTCGACGTTCTGACGGCCGGCGCCCAGCGACAACCGCAAGCGCCGCTCTATCGCGAAGGGCACGTCGCCGTCTATCGGCTGTGGGTCGAGGACTTGCTCGAGCGCGGCGAATCGCACGCGGCGCTCGCGAAAGTCACCCAGGCACTTGCCCGCTGGCCAGGCGATCCACGGCTGGTTGAGTTGCAAGCGCGCGTCGAGCGGCAAGCAGCGCCACGATGAGCGTCGGCGAGGCTGTTAACCGAAGTCGGCGTACTGTTGGAGATATTGCTGGACATCAACCTTTCGCGCGGTGTTTTCGCTGGTCATGTAGCGCACCTTGCCGAAGATTCTTCGCTCGGGGCCCCAGGCTCGATCATAGCGACCGAGCACCCAGAAGATGCCGCTGTAGCTGTTGGGATTGCGGCCATCGACGGCGTATTTGTTGTTCAGTTCGATCATGGTCGCCAGGGCCTCGCGAGGCGAGGCGGACCAGTGCAAGATTTTCTTGCCCCAAAGCATGCGCAAGTAATTGTGAATCTTGCCTTCGCGCACGAGTTGTCGCTGCGCGGCGTTCCAGAGCGGGTCATGTGTCTGCGCGTGTTCGAATGCTGCGAGCGTGTAAATGTGCGGGCGCGGATCGTGCGCGTGTTGGTGCAGCGTGAGTTGGGCCCAGTCGGGAAGAGATTCGTAGCGGTCGTAGTCCCGCCGCTGCCAGCAGAGGTTGTAGCCCAACTCGCGCCAGGTGATCAGCTCATCGAGAAATGCCTCAAGCGGCTCGCTTGCGTTCCACCAGCCTTGGCGACTGCCGGTAGGCCGCTCGGCGAGCTCGTTTGTGGTCCAAGCTTCGCGCGAGGTAGCGGCATGGAAGATTTCGTGCGCGGAGATGTGGCCGAAGTGCAGATACGGCGAAAGACCGCTGGCCGCATCGCGCTGGGGCTCGTTGCGCTCGGTGTCGTATCGTTCGAGTTTGTGTTGCAGAAATTCGTCGAGGGTGCGTGCCGCGGCGCTTGCGCCGCCGGAAATTGGCGCCACGCGGACGTCGTGATCGATGGGGAGCGCGCGGAGCGCGGCCGGATCGCGCGCGAGTACTTGCACGTCAGTCGGCGGCCAACGCGCGGTGATTTCCCGTGACAATTCCGTAAGCCGCGGCAACTTCACAGCGGCCCAAGGGTTCTGCTGCGGGAAAGCGTCTAAATGCGGGGGAAGGTGCTTTTGCAACCAGCGACGAAAGGAGTGGGCGACGGTGAAGACGCGGTCGGCGGCGCGCAGCGGCAGGATGCCGTTGCTATCGACGACCTCGAGCCGCACGTCAAGTCGGCGCGCGGCCAGTCGCACCATTGCCGGCAGGAAGAAGCAGGGGAAGTCGTCCGTGACCACCACGCAGGCATGGGCTGCGAGCGCCGCGAGTAAACCTTCGCCAGCGGCAGGCTGCGGTTCCACGTAGGGATAGTAGTACGCCGGAGAATCGATGAGTCGAGCCTGATTATCGACCATGCCGTCGATCACGAACCGATGCAAGCGGTCGCTCGCCCAGCGATAGCCAACGCGGAGGGCCTCGAAGATCACCAGCGGCTTGTTTAGTTCTGTCGCGCGAGCCACAGCGTGGTCCAGTGCGAAGTTCCAGCGAGTGCGGCGAAAGGCGGTCATCCAGTACAGGACGTAATCGCGCCCAGCATGGACAGACGCCGTATTGGCCCTGCGCAGACGGAGGGGTGGGATGCTCATATTCATTTGGTGATGCCGAGAAAACAGACTTAAATAGGTAGTTTACCCATGCGTCCAGCCCCGTAGGCTGGTCATCAGGGCCAATACTGGGGTTAATCAGCGAAGTCGCCGGGCTGCAAGATTGGCTGCTGCAAGATTGACCAGTGACAAGCGGTGGACTTAGAATGAACAGCCAGCTAAGAAATGGTTCCTGCCTGACGATTCAACACTTCTCGCGCGATCGCACGGCCCCGCTTTCGATGTAGGAAATCAGCATGTCTCTTTGGTTACGATTCGGCCCTTTGCTGCTGGCGCTCGCGACGGCGTTGCCGGCGCAGGCGGCTGAACGTCCGGTTAGTTTCTCGCGTGATATCAAACCGATTCTGGCGAGTAAGTGTTATGCGTGCCATGGGCCGGATGAACAGAATCGCAAGGCGGATCTGCGGCTGGATACTGCGGACGGCGCCCACGAGAGCGGCGTTATCGAGCCTGGCAAGCCGGACGCCAGCGAGTTAATCGCGCGGGTGACGAGCCAAGACCCCGACGAGCAGATGCCGCCAAGCGATTCCAAAAAGCCGCCGCTCACGGCGGAGGAACTGGCTTTGCTGAAACGCTGGATTGCCGCCGGCGCGAAGTACGACGCGCACTGGTCGTATGTGCCGCCGGTCAGGACGGCGCCGCCGGTAATTGAAACGGAAAAATGGCGCGACTGGGCGCGCAACCCGATCGATGCCTTCATCCTCGCGCAGCAGCTCGAGCACCAATTGCACCCCGCGGCCGACGCTGAGCGGCGCACGCTGATCCGCCGCTTGACGTTCGATCTGACCGGGCTGCCACCGAGCGAGACGGAAGTCGCTGCGTTTCTCGCCGACGAGTCGCCGGACGCTTATGAACGACTTGTTGATCGCTTGCTTCGCTCGCCGCACTTGGGCGAACGACTGGCCGTGATGTGGCTCGACGCGGTCCGCTTCGCGGATACCGGCGGCTATCATAGCGACAACCATCGCGACGTGTCGCCGTATCGTGATTGGGTCATTCGCGCTTTTAACGAGAACATGCCGTTCGATCAATTCACGCTCGAGCAACTCGCTGGCGATTTGTTCCCGCTGGCGACGAACGATCAGAAGATCGCCTCAGGTTACAACCGGCTGCTGATGACGACGGAAGAGGGGGGCGCGCAGGCCAAGGAATATACGGCTAAGTATCTGGGGGACCGGGTGCGCAATGTTTCCAGCGTCTGGCTCGGGGCGACGCTCGGCTGCGCGGAATGCCACGATCACAAATTCGATCCGTACACGGCCAAAGACTTCTACAGCATGGGGGCGTTTTTCGCAGATGTGCAAGAGAAAGCCGTCGGCCGACAAGACCAGACCAGCGTGCCGACCAACGAGCAGCTCGCGCGGCTGTCCGCGATTGACCAGCGCATCGCCGCGCTGAACAAGGCGCTCGACGAGCCATCCGCCGAACTCGATGCTGCGCAAGCAAAGTGGGAAGAGGCGACGCTCGCCAAACTGACGTCGTCGTCGAATGCCTGGATGGTGGTGAAGCCGAGCGAAGTAACGTCCGCCAACCAGCAAACGCTCACGGTGCAAGACGATCAGTCCGTCCTCGCGTCGGGAGAAAATCCGGCCAAGGATACGTACACCATCACGCTGCCGGCGGCGCTCGACAAAATCACTGGCCTGCGACTCGAAGCGCTCCGCCACGAGTCGCTCGCCAATCAGGGCCTTTCGCGCGCGAACGGCAACTTCGTGCTGACCGAAGTCAGCGTGGCGCTCGTTAATTCCAGCGGCGCGCAGTCCCAGCCTGTTAAGCTCAAGTCGGCGGTGGCTGATTTCTCGCAAGACACCTACCCCATCGCCCACGCCATTGATGGCAAGAACAACACCGGCTGGGCGGTCGCTGGGCATCAACAACCAGCCGACCACGTCGCGGCGTTCACGTTTGAGAAGCCGGTCAGCGGCGGTGGCGAGGCCAGGCTCGTTGTGAAGCTGGCGCACGATTCGCAGTTCCCGCAGCACAACATCGGCCGCTTCCGGCTCGCGCTCACCGGCCAAGATCAGCCCTCGCTCACAACGCCTGACGGATTGCCGGTTGAGCTTGCGAACATTCTGCAAACGCCCGCCGCCCAGCGCTCCGCCGCAGCCGCCCATAAACTCCAGCAGCACTTCCGCCGCGTCGCCTCCGAGACCGCCGCGACGCGCGAGGAAGTGGCGCAGTTGGAACAAGAAAAAAAGACGATCACCGATCAGGCGAGTACGTTGATCACGATGTCTGGCAGTCCGCGCACCGTGCGCATTCTGCCGCGCGGCAATTGGCTCGATGACACTGGAGAAATTGTCGCCCCTGCGATCCCCGCGTTCCTAGGCAAGTTGGAGACCGGCGAGCGTCGCGCGTCGCGACTCGATTTGGCCCAGTGGCTGGTTGCGCGCGAGAACCCGCTCACCGCCCGCGTCTTCGTCAACCGTTTATGGAAGATCATGTACGGGCACGGCCTGGCCCGCAGCCTGGAGGACTACGGCACGCAAGGGAGTTATCCTTCGCATCCAGAACTTCTCGATTGGCTCGCGGTGGAGTTCATGGAGAGTGATTGGAACGTGCGGCACCTGCTCAAGCTGATGGCCATGTCGCACACGTATCAGCAAGCCTCGACGACTTCGCTGGCGGTGCGCGCCAAGGATCCCGCCAACGATTGGCTTGCGCGGCAAGACGCGTATCGTCTGGATGGCGAATTCGTGCGCGATAACGCCTTGGCGATTAGCGGGCTATTGGTTCGCAATGTCGGCGGACCGAGCGTGAAGCCTTATCAGCCGGCCGGCTATTGGCAGTTCCTCAACTTTCCCCGCCGCACGTATGCCAACGATCACGGCGAAAACCTGTATCGCCGGGGGCTGTATACCTATTGGCAGCGCTCGTTCCTCAATCCCAGCCTGGTCGCGTTCGACGTTCCGAGTCGCGAGGAGTGCACCAACGAACGCCCGCGCTCGAACACTCCGTTGCAAGCGCTCGTGCTGCTGAACGATCCGACGTTTGTCGAAGCGGCGCGCGTGTTCGCGGGGCGAATGATTCAACAAGGGGGAACGGATGCGCCGCAGCGGTTGGATTATGCATTCCAGCGCGCCGTCGGCCGGCCAGCCACTCCTGGCGAGATCCAGGTGCTGACCGCACTCGTGGCGAAACATCGTGCTGCTTACACCGCCGATCCCGCCAGCGCGCAGCAACTTGTTGCCGAAGGCGAAAGCCAGCCGCCGGAAAATGTCGATGTTAGCGAACTGGCCGCGTGGACCTCCGTCGCGCGCGTCATCCTGAACTTACATGAAACCGTAACTCGCAACTAAAGCGTGGTGAACCCCTGATGTTTCGACCCACCCAGCTACCCGGCGACGCGCTCACGCGCCGGATGTTTCTCGGCCGTTCCGCGTGCGGCATCGGCGCGACGGCGCTGGCGACTTCGCTCGCTTCCACGTTCACCAGCGCCGCGCGCGCAGCCAGCGAACCATCGACCCGCCGTGGCGTTGTGCATCCGCTGCACTTCGCCCCCAAGGCGAAACGGGTCATCTTCATGACCATGGCTGGGGGCATGTCACACTTAGAGACGTTCGACTACAAGTCCAAGCTGGCCGAAATGAACGGCCAACCGATGCCGGAGTCGTTCACCAAAGGGCAGCCGATCGCCCAACTGCAAAATGCCAAGCTGACCTGCTTCGCGCCGCAGCATCCGTTCAAAAAATATGGCGAGTCCGGCCAGAACATCGCCCAGATCTTTCCGCACTTAGGCGAAGTGGCGGACGAGCTGTGCATTATCAACTCGCTCAAGACGGAAGCGATCAATCACGACCCGGCCCACACGTTCATGAACGCCGGCACCACCCTTAGCGGCCGCCCCTCGATGGGCTCCTGGCTCTGGTATGGCCTGGGGTGTGAGTCCGAAAATCTCCCCGGCTTTGTCGTGCTGACGTCCAACGGCAAGTTCGGCCAGGGACAGCCGATCGCCTCGCGGCAGTGGCATAGCGGCTTTTTGCCTGGCGAGTTTCAAGGCGTGCAATTCCGTTCGCAAGGGGAGCCGGTGTATTACGTCCGGCGTCCCAGCGGCGTCAGCGCGGCTCAGCAGCAGGACGTCATCGAGTCCATCGCCGCGCTCAATCGCCAACACGACGAAGCGATTCACGATCCCGAAATCGCCACGCGCATCGCGCAATATGAAATGGCGTTTCGCATGCAGACCAGTGTACCGGAACTGGTCGATCTCGCGCAAGAACCGGCGCATGTGCTGGACATGTACGGCACCCAGGGAGGCGATGGTTCGTTCGCCGCGAACTGCCTGCTCGCGCGTCGCCTGGCGGAGCGGGGCGTGCGGTTCATTCAGCTCTATCATCGCGACTGGGATCATCACGGCGGCGTGAAGGCTCAAATCGCCGGCACGGCAGGCGAAGTTGATCAGGCGGCCGCGGCGCTCATCAAGGATCTCAAGCAGCGCGATCTACTCAAGGATACGCTGCTCGTGTTCGGCACCGAGTTCGGCCGCACGCCCATGGCCCAAGGCAACGGCCGCGACCATCACATCAAAGGCTTCTCGTGCTGGCTTGCAGGCGGCGGCGTCAAGCCCGGCCTCACCTACGGCGCGACGGACGAACTCGGCTACAACGTCACTGAGAACCTCGTCCACGTCCACGACTTGCACGCCACGATGTTGCAACTCATGGGGATCGATCATGAGCGCCTCACTTATCGCTTCCAAGGCCGCGACTTCAAGCTAACGGACGTCGCTGGGCATGTGGTGCAACCCCTGTTGGCATAATCCGTCGGCCAGCGCGCGGCGCCCGTTGATATTCGGCCGGCTATGCTTCCACTTCGATCTGATCCTCCACAACCAGATACGACGCACTGGCCGAGGCCGCCGACCTGGCGGCGAACGTCTCGCGATCGACAGGGTTCACCAGCGAGAGGAAGCGGTCGCGGGCGATGTAGCCTTGAGGACGCGTCCCCTTGGTCACCAACAGCAGCGTCTCGTCATCGCCGAGGAACCGCTCCATCACCGCTTGAAAAGCGGTCGCTTCCGGCAAATGCGAAACAGGCTCGAGTTCTAACTGTTCGACCAACATGCCAGCGCGTTGCGAGTTGCCGTTGACCTCCGTCAAACGTTGGGCGCTGAGCACTCCCAGCAGCGAACCGGAACTGTCGAGCACCGGCAGCCAGGTGAGTTGCGTTTGTTCGACGAGCGCGACGGCGTGCGCGACGCTGTCGGACGAATAAATCGCGACCGGGAGCGGCGTCATCACATCGCGGGCGGTCGAAGTGTTGAACGGATTGCCGCTTTCGAGCAGCTTGGTCCACGCGCGGCGTTCTTCATCGTGTTCGCCATAGCAAATCAAGCAATCACCGCCAGAACACTTCGCGTCTTCCAGCGCGCGACGCGCGCGTCGCAGCGCGTCCTCAGGCGAATCGGTCTCCGCGACGCACGCCGCGACGCCGAGGCTCGCGGTCAGCGGGAAGTCGATGCGCAGCTCCTCGCTCGGCAGTTCGGCTACCGCCTGGCGCATCCGTTCGGCCCACTTCGAGGCCTTTTCGATGGAATGATCGGGGAGCAGCACCGCGAAGCAGTCTTCTTCCAAGCGCGCGACGAATTGGCCGGGGGCGCAGTTTTGCTTGAGCAGCGTACCGACTGTCCGCAGCACATGATTGCCTGCCTCGAGGCCGCCGCAGGCATTCACGCGGCGGAACAGGTCCAAGTCGAGCAGCACCATGCCGAGCTTGCGCGTCCGTGTGAACAGCTTGAGTTCGCGCTGGAGCCGATCGGAGAACGCCTGTTGTGACCAGAGTCCGGTGAGCGGATCTTCCCATTGCTGCACGACCCAGCGGCGATCGAATTCGACATAGCGGGCCGCGGCGCGAAGTCGTGAGAGAATCTCGCCGACCGACACCGGCTTGGCCAGAAAGTCATCAACGCCTGCTTCGACGGCATCCAATACGTTGACGCCGCTGGCTTCCTGGCACAGCAGAAATACATGCACATGGCGGGTGATGGCGTGGCGCGTCTCTGCCAGGCGGCGGAAGTCGCGCCCCAGCGTGGCGTCGTCCAGAATGAAGAAGTCGAACGGAACGCTCGCCATGGCGCTGAGCGCCGTTTCGAGATCGGCGCAGGCGACCACGCGATAGCCGAACTCCTGCAGGACGTAGGACAGTTGGCGCAATAACGAGCGGTCGTTGGCCGCTAGCAAAACCTCGATGGCATGCGCGCTCATGGGCAGTTCCGATGTTGAAAGTAACGGTTGTAACGAAGCTGGCGAACGTGCGTGCCAGGCGAGTCCCCTAGCGGCGCGCGACATCCCGCGCGTGTTCCATACGAAGCCTACGTCACAAGGCGGCATCGTCGCGCCAAGCGCTGATTTTTTTCTGCGGATAAAGAGAGAATTTCCGCCAGCCGGTCCAAACAAGGCGAATATCAATGCTAGGCTTTCATTGGCCCATACCAACGGCGGTGGCCTCGCCCCGACGCGCTTAGCCTGCGCTGCATTCGGGAGCGGTCGTCGCCGGGGATTGTTTCCCGCGGCAGTCCTCTTCGGCAAAATCCCATGCAAACCCAACTCATGCAACCCGGCAAAGCCAGCGTACCCTGGCTCGAGCGCTTCGTACCCGGCGGCAACGCGCCTGAGCGAACGCCAATTCAAGCGCTGCCGTTCACCATCGGCCGGATCGATACGGTCGATTTGCAGATCAACTCGACGCGCGTCTCGCGCGAACACGCAGTCATCCTGCTCGAGGGAGGCGCCTACCGCATCCGCGACCTGGGGAGCACCAATGGCACATTCGTCAACGGCCAGCGGATCGAGGAAGTCGTGCTCGATGATGGCGATATGGTCGTGATCGCCGATTGCGAATTCACGTTCGTCTCCGGCGCGAAGTCAGCCCGCGCCAATGCCACCCAGGTCATGAGCGGCGCGGGAGCGCCCAAGGTCGACTTCCGCGAACAGATTGCCGCCGTCCGGCGCATCCAAGAGTCGCTGTTGCACTGCGGCGCTACTCCCAAGCTCGAACCGATTCTCAACCTGGAAACCGGCATGCTCTTCGGCTACCGTAGCCTGGCTTTAGGCCAAGGCGAACGAACGCTGGAGCACGATCCCAACGCCATCGCTCCCTCCACGTCCAACACATCCGCGTGGCGCGCGCTCCAATTGCGGCGACTGCTGGCGTCCGAAGCGTTTCTCAAACTCGAACAAGACGCGCTCTTGCTGCTGGAACTGCGTCCAGATGAAGTCGCGCGCGGTTTCGCGGCGGAAGCGCATTTGCTCCGTCTGCGGCATCTGGTCGGCGACACACGGCTAGTCGTCGGCCTGGCCGCGAACAGCGTGACCGACACGCCAGAGATTGGCGAGTTTTGCGCGCGGCTCACCCACGTCGGCTTCCGCCTGGCATATCTCGATTTTCTCGGCAGCAAGGCGCAAGTGTCGCAGCTTGCGGACCCCGTCCCAGACTTCCTCGTCCTGGCCTCCAACTTTGCGCGGGAGTTGCAAGGGGGCAATCGCCAAGCGCGGCAACTCTCTGGCGTGCTCGAAGCCTGTCAGGAAATCGGCACGCGGCCGATCGTCACCGGCATTTCGACCAAGGAGGACGAAGAAGCGTGCTACAAGCTCGGTTTTCAATACGTCATTACGCCCCGTTTAGGCCGCAAGCCGTCCACGTCGTCGGTAGCGAAACTGCTCAAGTCGAATGATCCGCGCGTTGAAAGCTTCGCGTAAACGCGAGTTGCATGATAGGTGTCGCCGTGGCAGTCCATCCCACCGCTCAACAAGAATTGATTCCCGGCTATGTGACCGTCGAACGGCTCGGCGCCGGCGGCTACGGCGAAGTCTGGAAAGTGGAAGCGCCCGGCGGACTGCATAAGGCCATTAAGGTCGTCTACGGTCTGCTCGACGAGGAACGCGCGGCGCGCGAACTCAAAGCGCTGCACCACGTCAAGGAGGTGCGCCACCCGTTCCTGCTCTCTCTCGAGCGGATCGAAGTCGTCGACGGCCGGCTGATGATCGTCACCGAATTGGCGGACGGCAGCTTGATGGATCGCTTCGAACTGTGCCGCAAAAACGGCGCCGTGGGACTCGAACGCGACGAGATGCTGAGCTACTTGCGCGACGCCGCCGACGCCTTGGACTACATGCTACAGCAACACTCGCTGCAACATTTGGATGTCAAGCCGGAAAACCTCTTGGTCGTCGCGGGACGCACCAAAGTCGCCGACTTCGGCCTCGTCAAGGAACTGGCCGACAAGACCCGCTCCCTCGTAGGCGCCATGACGCCCACGTATGCCGCGCCGGAACTCTTCGACGGCAAGGCGAGTCGCCAGAGCGATCAATACAGTCTGGCGATCGTATATCAGGAAATGCTGACCGGCGTGTTGCCGTTTCCTGGACGCAGCGCCGCCCAACTCGCCTCGCAACATCAACGCAATCGCCCGCAACTCTCCGCGCTGCCGGCTCACGATCGCGATATCATCGCGCGGGCGCTATCCAAGAAGCCGGAAGACCGTTTCGGCAGTTGCCGCGAAATGGCCGAGGCGCTCGCGCTGGCCGGCAAGCTCGCGATGGGGAGCGAGAACGGCACGAAGTCCGACACGCGCTCGCTTCGGGCGGAAGACACAGCCGTCGCAAAAGGCGGCCGCGGCAGCACGCCGGTTCCAGGGCAGATCGCGCCTGATTGCACGGAAATACTCAGTGGCAAGCCGGCCTCCGGTGGCTCCAAAGCGCCGCGGCTGGTGACGATGATGCGCGAAGAGCAACTGCCGCTGGTGCAAGTCGGCACGCGGATTCTCGACGCCCCGCCGCCGTCGCTGGATCCAGATAAACTCAGTGCGCGGCCGACGCTGCTGATCGGCGTCGGCGGCACCGGCTTGCTGGCGGTTGCGCGGCTTCGCGAGCGGCTGATTGCTGAATATGGCGACGCCGTCGTGCGGGAAGCGTTTCCGATGCTCGTCGTCGATACGGATCCCGTCGCCATGAAGCTAGCCGTGGCGATGGGGCTCGATACGCAAGACGTCCTCGTCACACCCCTGCGGGCGCCCAACGAGTATCGTCACGATGCCGAGCAGTTGCTCAAATGGATTGGGCGGCGCTGGCTCTTCAACATTCCCAAGAGTTGCCGCACCGATGGCTTTCGCCCGCTGGGTCGATTGGCGCTCGTCGATCACGCGGCGCAGTTGGTGACGCGACTTCGCCAGCGATTGAATCGCGTGTGCGGCGAGTCCGCCGTCCGCTTGCTCACCGGTCATACCGGGAAGAAGCCGCGCGAGGAAACGCCTCGCGTCTGCCTAGTGGGGGCGTCCTCCGGCGGAACCGGCGGCGGCATGTTGCTCGAAATGGCGTACGCGGTGAGCAACGTTGCGCGACAGCAGGAACATCACATCGAAACCTGCGCGTTCATCAATCATGGCACGCCGCAGAACGTCATGCTCAAGCAACTCGCGACGGCCAACACCGCGGCGCTATTGCGCGAGCTACAGCATTATGTGCGTCAAGGCGCGTGCGGGGTCAGCAGCGATCCTCGCGCGGCCCTGTTCGACGGCGAGGACTTCCCGTTTTCGGCCACCTACTTCTTCCACCTGGGAGAGGAGCTTACTAGCGAAGACTATCACCGCCGGGTCGAGCAGGTCGCGGACTATTTGTACTGCGATACGACATCTCCCTTAGGGGCGATGCTCGACCGCTGCCGCGCGGAAGAGCAAGACGACGAGGAGTCGTTCGTCGATTATCGTCTCCGCTCGTTTGAGGTGCGTCATTTCACGGCCATCGAGGACGCGCGTGTGACGCATACCGAACGCCAACTCGCGACCGAAATTGTGAAGCTGTGGCTGCAAGAGGTCGCGGTCGAACCAACGCCGGCGGTTGCGGCAGCAGATGCCGAGGACGCGCAGGACAATTCAGATTCGACTGGCACCGCAGCTGGGCCAAAAGAAACATCGCCGCCGCTGGCCGTTGAATACTCGCCGATGTACTACATGAATAGCTCCGAACTGGCGGCCCAGATTCTCAGGCGAACTCCCACCCCGGCCAGCTTGGATTTTGTGGAGCCCACGCGCGTCAGCGAGACGCCTGCGGAAGCTGAATTCCTCGACGCCGAGGCGCCGCTGCCGGTTCGCCCCTGCACGATTTGGAAGGGAGTCCATGCGTTGCGTGAAATGGCGCGCACGCAGTGGAGCGGCCAACTCACCGCCGAGCAGGTGGAAGCGCTGGAGATCGATCTGCTCAAGCAATTGCAAAACGCCAAGGCCGAATACGTCAGCATGCGCGCGTACTATGACGAGACGCCCCAGGAGATTGTCGTCAAGGCTCAAAAGCTGGCGGAAACGGTGATTGTCGAATATCTTGAATCGCTGCGCCGCAAGCTCTACGCGCCATCGACGAAACTCCTGCCGCTTGTGGAGTTGCTCGTGAGCGTGGCGCACTTTGAGGCGCCCAAGCTGATGTCGCAAAACACCGCTGCGGTTCCTAGTGAGTTGATTAAGTATGGCCGTGATCGCCCCGAGTCGCTGCACGACTGGGGATGTCAACGCCGGACCGCCATTCTCGGCCCCGCCACGAGCGATTTGAGCGCCCTACGCGAGATTGTGCCCGAGCGGCAACCGTTGATCGCACATGCCAGCGACGAGCACTTCTGGTTCTGCGAGGAGTTCGCCGATCTGTCGCTGGCGCAGCTCGTCGATTCGCTCACGCGCGACAAGCCGGAGGTTCTGGAAGCCACCGCCCGCTTGCACGTCCGCGGCGATATCGAATGGACGTCGCCAGCGGAAATTGAAGTCCGCGATTCGCAACCCGCGAGCATTTCCGCCTCGTGAGCGCAAATTCCTGCGATCGCCTGCCGGTGTGAATGAAGCCATAACTTGCCAGCCACGTGAAAGCGCTTCATGTGCGTTCAGCCACCGCTGGATCCAGTGTCTCAGCCGTGCTGCGGCGCTAGGTGCTTTGGCCGTGACGGTGGCGATAGCGGGCGCTCACGCGCTCCAGCAGCGAGCGCTCTTCGGCGGAGAGACTTTGCAGGCCGTGGACGCTAATCCGCGCCAGGATTTCATCCATGCGACGATCTTCTTCCTGTTCGATCTCTTGTTGCCGCTTCTGGCGGGCCTCGCGGCGTTCATCGAGCCAGCGCGAGATGGGGCCGGCGTCGGTTGGTGGTTCTTCGCAACTCCGTTCAAGGCTCGTATAGCCTTGCGAAAAATCGTACCCAAACGGCAAGTCGTCATGCTCCATTGGCGGAGGCGCTTTGTGGCGCTCGTGCTGCGCGCTGAAGAAGAGAAAAATCGCCAACAGCACCAGCGCGAACCAGGTCGGAAGCAACGAATGCGGATGCCAATCGCGCGCGAACCACGCCGTTACGAGCAAGCCGATGACAGAGATTTGCGCCGCCAACCAGACGACGCGCGCTGCCCGGTGACGTTGTGCTTCTCCCCACCGCAACAGCAGCGCGGCGCGAAAGATGCGGCCCCCATCGAACGGAAACGCGGGGAACATATTCACTAAGGCCAGCGCGTAGTTCACCCAAAACACGATTTTCCAAGCCACGACCCACGCGCTGCCTCCTTCCGTGAGGCCGACCGGCTGGAGCGGATTTAACAGTCCAGGAAAGGAACTCGCGTCGTCCATAAGCAAGAACGGGACGCACAGTGCCGCCAAGGCAAAATTCGCCAGCGGTCCCGCGAGCTGAATGACGAGATCCGCTTGCGGTTCGTGCGGGCGTTCCGGGGTGAGCATGCCGCCGAGCGGCCAGAGCACGATCTGGTCGACCATGCCGCCTAAGCGTTTTGCCGCCCAGACATGCGCCCATTCGTGGATCAGGACGCCGAGCAAGAGCACGATCAGGCTCAAGCCGCCGATCCAGACATACTCGCCGGACGGAGGTTGTTGCGCGGCGACCCAACTGAGATACAGCGTGAATGCGGCGAAGAGGATAAAGAACAGATGCAACCGCACCTGAACGCCACCCCAACGTCCGAGACTGATACTCCATTGGCTGTGGTCACGCATGGAAAATTGCCCACGGCTAATCGGGGTGAGGCGCCCTGAACTTGGCCCTGCGGAAAACTCTCATTATCTTATCACCATGCCGTATTACGTTCAATCTTATCCCAAGGTTGGCGATTGTCCGAAAACTTCCACCGCGCGCCCCACGAACTGAGGAGACTTTCGCATGGATTACCCGCCCAAAACTTTGCTCGAGACCCGTATTTTTCGCGTGGAGCAAGTCATGCAACTGGTCGACGGCCAGCCTCACCCGCGCGCCATCGTGCGTCACCCTGGGGCGGTCGTGGTGCTGCCATTGCTAGAAGACGATCGCGTTTGCTTGATCCAGAACTTCCGCATTGCGGTCAACGCGACCCTGATCGAACTTCCCGCAGGCACGCTCGAACCCCACGAACCGCCGGAGCATACCGCCGCCCGCGAACTGATTGAAGAGACAGGCTACATCGCGGGGAGGCTCGAAAAACTGCACGAGTTTTTGGCGTCGCCAGGCATTCTGGATGAGCGCATGCATTTGTATGTCGCGCGCGACCTGACCGCCGGCCCCGCGGCTCGCGAGGCCGGTGAGCAGATTGAGAATCGGATCGTGGCCTGGGACGAAGCGATGGCGCTGGTCGATCGCGGCGAGATTCGCGACGCCAAGACGCTCGTTGGCCTGTTGTGGTGGGATCGCCGGCGCCGCAAGTCGCCTTGAAATCCACGCACATGACTATGTCGGTGCTGCGTCGAGCATTTCATCGAGCGATTGCAGCGCGACTTCAAACGGCGGACGCGCCGCCGTATACGCTTCCCACCAGCGCAAGACGGTTGCAATCGGATCGGCCTGCGTCGGGAATCGCAAATGCCAAAGTTGGTGTGCGCGGGAGAGGGTGCTAGCACTGATTTGGATCAATTCCAGTTCCGCGGCCGCCTCAAGCGCGACAGGCAGCATCGCGAGCGCGGCCAGGTGGGGGAGTCGATCGCGAGAAATCCCCGTAGCTAATTGGGGCAGGTCCAGGTGCAACTGCGCGAGGAGCCACGACAGTCGGGCTACTTCGGGAAGTTCGGCATGCGGATCGGCGAGTACGGCTTCCAGGCGCACCGAATTGTTGTAAAGCTGCGCAGCGCCGCCGCCCCCGAGCACCGGAAGCACGAGCACAATATCGGCGGCGTCCACCATCAACCGCGGTTCGGTCGCGCTGAAGATATATTTCAACAACCCAGGGCCGCGAGCTTCCCATTGCGTGCGAATCGGGCCGGAGCGGAGTGTGAGTTCCTCGGCCAGGTTGGGCTTGGCGAGTCGGAGAACGTCGTTCAGTTGGGCGATGCGGACGCCGATGCGTTGGACCGTCTCAGTGCTGGCGGGTCGCTCTAAAGTGCGATAGAGAGCCATCTTGGCCAACTGGCGCGAGTCGTCGAAGGTTGTGGAAAGCGCGCTTACTAAGCGCCAAAACTCCTCCGCGGGGATATTCTCCGCGTCGAGTTCTTGCTCCAGCGCGCTCAACGGCGCTGCTAGCGCCCGCGCGAGGGCGGAATCGGTGAGCGTGTGGCCGGCCGCGAGGGCCGCGGCGGCATGCAGACTGCTCGCGGTCGGATTCACCAACCAGCGGATGCGCATCGAGGACATACGGAGCCCCATGGGCAGGAAATTGGCGATTACCGTTCCTAAAGATTAAGACTATAGGAGAATTTACCGCGAACGAATACAGGAGCCCCTATTGGCCGCGGGGCGTGGGTTCTATAATTGCGCGTTTCTGTGAACGTTCGTTGCCGGTTGAGGAAAACTGCCTCACCAGAATTCGGGAGAGTGGCTTCATGCTTAAAGATGCCGTCGACGTTTGGTCCACCACCGACGCTAGTGAATTGTACGAGGTCTCGCGCTGGGGGAAGGGCTATTTCTCCGTCGGCGGCAACGGCAACTTGCTGGTGCATCCGACCAAGGACGTCAACCATGCCATTGACATGAAAGAGCTCGTGGACCGGCTGCAGATGCGCGGCATCGATTTGCCGATCTTGCTGCGTTTCAACGGCATCTTGAAGGATCGCCTCCGCGAAATCAACGACGCCTTCGGGCAATCGATCAAGGACTACGGCTACCGCGGCGTCTACAGTTGCGTTTATCCCATCAAGGTGAACCAGCAGCGGCATGTGGTGGAAGAGATCGTCGAGTACGGGCGCGAGCACGGCTTTGGCCTGGAAGCCGGCAGCAAGCCGGAGCTCTTGGCCGTGGTCGCGATGACCGACGCCACGACGCCGATCATTTGCAACGGGTTCAAGGACGCCGAGTTTATCGAGATGGCCTTGATGGCGCAAAAGCTGGGCCGCCGTGTGATTCCGGTCGTCGAGAAATATACGGAACTAGGCTTGATCTTGCGTTATGCCGAAAAGATTGGCGTGCGGCCGCAGATCGGGATGCGCGTGAAACTGGCCGCGCGCGGTTCGGGGCGCTGGCAATCGTCCGGCGGCTACCGCTCCAAGTTTGGACTCACCGTGACGGAAATTCTGCACGGCCTGGAGGAACTGCGCGAGCGCGGCATGGCCGATTGCTTCAAACTGCTGCACTTCCACCTGGGAAGCCAGATCACGAACATTCGGCATATCAAAGGCGCATTGATCGAAGCGGCGCGGACGTATGCCGACCTGGTGAAAAAAGGAGGCGGACTGGAATATCTCGATGTCGGCGGCGGCTTGGGAGTCGACTACGACGGTTCGCAGACCAACTTCGAATCGAGCGTGAACTACACGCTGCAAGAATACGCCAACGACGTCGTCTATCACATCCAATCCGTCTGCGACGATGCAGGCGTCAACCATCCCAACATCATCAGCGAAAGCGGCCGCGCGATCGTGGCCTATCACAGCGCGCTCATCTTTGGCGTCTTGGGAGTCGCCGGCCAAGGCAATGGCGAGCCGAGCGACCAACTGCCTGAGGATGCCGAACAACCGCTGCGCGATTTGCTGGACGTTTACAAGAATATCACGGTCCGCAACACGCTCGAAGGCTATCACGACGCCCAGCAGGCGCTGGACATGGTCATCAACATGTTTTGCGCCGGCTACATCAACCTCGAACAGCGGAGCATGGCCGAGAACATTTACTGGGCCACGTGCCGCAAGATCATTCGGTTGTTCGATCAGATGGAGTTCGTGCCCGAGGAGCTGGAAGGCTTGCAGAACTTGATGTCCGACACCTACTTCTGCAACTTCTCGCTGTTCCAATCCATGCCTGATAGCTGGGCGATCAAGCAACTCTTTCCCGTGATGCCGATTCATCGCCTGAATGAACGCCCCACGCGGCATGCGGTGCTGGGGGATATTACCTGCGACAGCGATGGCAAGATCGACCAGTTCATCGACCGCCGCGACGTCAAACGCACGCTGCAAGTGCATAACTACACCGGCTCCCCATATTATTTGGGCTGCTTTTTGATCGGGGCCTACCAAGAAATTCTCGGCGACTTGCACAACCTGTTCGGCGACACCAACACGGTCCACGTCAACCTGAACGAACAAGGCGAAGTGCAACTCGAAGCCGTCGTGAAGGGGGATACCGTGGCCGAAGTGCTCGAGTATGTCGAGTACAACGTTCCGAGCCTGATCAATCGCCTGCAAACCGCGGTGGAGAATGCGGTCCGCGAGGGGCGCATCGACCATATCGAAGCCGGCCGCTTCTTGCGGTTTTACGAAGAAGCGCTCGGCGGCTATACCTACCTGGAAGAATCACCGGAATAGGCCGAGGAACAGTGGACCGTTTGGGAGTGGAATCGCGCGGAGTTTTCGCGCATACTCGGAGTGTCCGTTCTCCCTCCCCAGCGTTCCCTGCCAGGATTTTCTATGCCGTTGTTCACCATCATTCTAGGCGTGCTCTGGTTGAGCGCGTCTTGGCTTTCCGCCCAGCAGTTGGTCGCCCCGACCGACCCGCTCACGCCGCGCGAGCAGCAGCAGAAATTTCACTTGCCGCCGGGGTTTGAGATTCAGCTCGTGGCGTCCGAACCGGACGTCAATAAACCGATGAATCTCAAGTTCGACGCGCGCGGAAGGCTGTGGGTCTCGCATAGCCGGGAGTATCCGTTTCCTGCGAAGAGTGATGACGAGGCGCGCGACGCGATTACCATCTTCAGCGAACTCGATGCCAACGGCCGCGCGCAAAAGGTGCAGCGCTTTGCTGAACACCTGAATATCCCCATCGGCATCCTGCCGCTCGACGACGCCAACTGCCTCGCCTGGTCGATCCCCAATATCTATCACTTGCGGGACGCCAACGGCGACGGTGTCGCCGACGAGAAAGCGATTGCTTACGGTCCGTTTGGCGTTATCGATACGCACGGCAACCAGAACGGCTTCACGCGCTGGCTCGACGGCTGGGTGTATGCCAACCACGGCTTCAACAACCACAGCCAGGTGAAGCTCGGGGGCGAAGGGGAGGTTGTGCTCGAGATGCAGTCCGGCAATACGTATCGCTTTCGCGCCGATGGCAGCCGCATTGAACAAGTTGCCTGGGGACAGGTGAATCCGTTCGGCCTCTGTTTTGATCCGCTCGGCAATTTGTTCACCGCCGATTGCCACTCGCGGCCGGTGACAATGGTGCTGCGCGAAGGCTACTACCAAAGTTTTGGCAAGCCGCACGACGGCTTGGGCTACGCTCCCGAGACCACCACCATCGATCATGGCGGCACCGGCATTGCCGGCGTGGTGTATTACGACGCGGATCAGTTTCCGCCGCCGTTCCGCGACGTGCTGTTCGTCGGCAACGTGATTACCAACCGCATCCATTGCGACCGGCTCACCTGGACCGGTTCATCGCCGCGCGTCGACAGGGTCGAAGACTTTCTCACGTGCGATGATCCCTGGTTTCGCCCGGTGGACATTCAACTTGGACCCGATGGGGCGCTCTATGTGCTGGATTTCTACAACAAGATCATCGGCCATTATGAAGTGCCGCTAACGCATCCCGAGCGCGATCGCGAACGGGGCCGCGTGTGGCGGATCGTTTACCGGGGCGAAAGAGAGACGGCCCAGCTCACCGCCATGCCGGACTTGCGCGCCGCCAACGCCCAGACGCTGGTCGACTTGTTGGGCCACGTGAACTTGACCGTGCGCCTGCTAGCGACGAACGCCTTGGTCGATCGCTTTCCGCAACAAGCCGCCGCGCTGGCCACCGTGGCCGCCAGCGACTCGACCAATGCGGCCCGCCGGGCCCATGCCCTGTGGGTGCTGTTTCGCACGCAGAGCTTAACCGAAGTTCTCGCGCGAAAACTTGCAGGCGATTCCGACCGGCTC
>CAUJKE010000020.1 GCA_963205385.1 Planctomycetota bacterium
GCCATTCAAGCGTCCCTCACCGGCCACATGGTGTTCAGCACGCTGCACACCAACGACGCCTCAGGCGCGTTTACCCGCATGATCGACATGGGGGTCGAGCCGTTTCTCGTCGCCAGCACGGTGGAAGCGGTCATGGCCCAACGCCTCGTGCGGCGTTTGTGTCCGCAATGCAAACAACCCTATCGTCCCGTGGAAGGAGAACTGCCGCCGGACTTTCCTTGGGAGCGGTTGGGGAACGATCAACTGTTCAAACAGCAAGGTTGCCGCGAATGCCGCAATACAGGCTATCGCGGACGACTTGGCATTTACGAATTATTGGTGACTTCGGACGAGATTCGCGAGTTCGTGCACGCCCGTGCTAGCTCCTGGAAGACCCGCGAGGCGGCGCTCAATCAAGGCATGATCACGCTGCGGCAGGACGGTTGGCGAAAGACAATTCTGGGCGATACCAGTAGCGAAGAAGTGCTGATGGTCACCAAAGGGGATTACATCCGCCGCGCCGCTACTTAATTTCCACCGCGGCCGCACACGGCAAACCGCGGAGATTGCGCTTTGCCGAACCACCTGCCTCCATGCGATAATGCTGGATATCGTTTTACGTTCCCGCGACCACCGACCGCACCTCAACCGTTTTCGTTGCTATGCCTGACTTCGCCTACATCGCGCGTAACCTGCAAGGAGTAAAAGTCTCCGGCACCGTCGCGGCCGCGAGCGAGCGGGAGGCGCTCTCGCTCCTCTCCAGCCAGTCGCTGTTCCCGGTTTCCGTTACCAACGAAGAGCCCAAGAATAAGACCTTCAGTTTCTCGCGGCGCGTCAGTGGCCAGACCATGGCTCAGGCGTACGGTCAACTCGCCGCGCTGCTCCGCAGCGGCGTGTCGCTACTGCGCAGCTTGAAAGTGCTCCGTGAGCAATCGTCGAGTCCGGTGCTGCATGAAGTGCTCGACGACGTGTACGAGCGCGTCGAAGACGGCGAAATGCTGGCCGACGCGATGTCCCGCCATCCCCGCATCTTTGGCGAGATGGGGATTAACATGGTCCGGGCCGGAAGCGAAGGCGGATTTCTTGAAGATGCGCTCGAACGGGTTTCGCAATTCACCGAACAGCAGGAAGACCTCAAAGGGCGCACGATGGGCGCCTTGGCGTATCCCGTGGTGCTCGGTGTGATCGGCACGACGATTGTGTCGATCCTGGTGGTGTTCTTCGTTCCCAAGTTCGCGGAAATGTTCGATCGGCTGCGCGAGGCAAAGGAGATGCCGATGCTGACCGAAGCGCTGCTCATCGTCAGCGAGACGATTCGCGGCTACGGCATCTTCCTCGCGGCAATCGCCGTCGTGCTCTACCTCTGGCTCCGCAACCACCTGCAAACCGAGCGCGGGCGGCGTCAGCTCGATTACGTCAAACTCAAAGCGCCCCTGTTTGGCCCCATTTGGCAAAGCCTGGCGGTCGCCCGCTTTTGCCGCGTGCTGGGGACGCTGATGCACAACGGCGTTTCGATTCTGCGTTCGCTGGAAATCGCGAGCGCCGCGGCCGGCAATGTCGTGCTATCGGAAGCGATCACCAAGGCGAGCGAGAATATCTCGTCCGGTAATTCGCTCTCGCGCCCCCTCGCGGCGTGTGGACATTTTCCGGCGACGGTCATTGAAATGATCTCCGTCGCGGAGGAAGCCAATACGCTCGATAAGGTGTTAATCGAAGTCGCGGACAATCTCGAACGCCGCACGTCGCGCAAGCTGGATCTCACGGTGCGGTTGCTCGAGCCGATCATGCTGCTGGTGCTCGCGTTTGTAGTGCTGCTGGTTGTGATCGCGTTGATTCTTCCCATTTTCAAAATGTTCAATACCATTTAGTCATGGCGGCGTGTGACTCACACGCCCATTCGCATTCGGAAAGGATTGTCATGTCTCGGAAAACTCGCTCTCGTCGGCGTCAAGGCGGCTTCACGTTGATGGAAGTGTTGCTCGTGGTCGCCATTTTGATCATTCTCGCCAGCCTGGCGACCATCGCCATCACGCGTACGTTCAACGGCGCCCGCAAGAACAAAGCCTCGCTCGATATCCAAGGGATCAAGACCGGCATCAACGCCTATTACCTCGATATTGGCAGTTATCCTCCATCGCTGGAGGCGCTCGAAGTCGCGCCGGAAGGACTTCCCAACCCACAAAAGTGGAACGGACCCTATCTGGAAAACGGTCTCCCGGTCGATCCCTGGAATAACCCCTATCAATACGCCTTGGAAAACAACTCGACGATCGTCGTCTCGTCGTACGGCCCCGATGGCGTCGCGCAGTCCGGCGACGAAATTCAGTAGCGCACCCAACCGATGCATGCCTCGCACTACAAGTCGCGGAGTTTACGACGCCTGGCTCCTCGCAGTTCGATTGCGAGTGCTGGGTGCGGTGCGCTCGGCGCTTGTCGCGCGCGTCACGGTTTCACCTTGCTGGAGATCCTGGTCGTGGTGGCGATCATGCTGATCGTCGCCGCGGTCGCGTCCCCGTCGCTGCTTCGGATGATGGAATCGCAGAAGCTGCGGAAGTCAGCCGAACTGCTCCGCTCCGAACTCGCCCGCACGCGCGTCGTCGCCATGAAAACGGGCCGCATTCAGATGTTCCGCTATCAGTACGATCAAAATGGCTATGTCGCGTTCCCTTGGCAAACGGCCGCGGATCTCGTCAACGCCACCGATAGCCTGCAACTCCCCGGCGTGTTGCCTCCGGACCCGACGAAAATCCAGGACGACGTCGTTTACGACGACACCCCCAAGAACTTGCCGGAGGGGATTCGCTTTGTCGGAGGCGAGACGGTCAATGACATGCGTTCGCTCGAAATCGACCTGGAATTGCAGCGCGATCTGGCCCGCGAGATGGTCTGGTCACCCCCGATCTTGTTCTATCCCGACGGCAGCAGTTCTGATGCCCGCATCGTCCTGGCGAACAATCGCGCGCAAGTGGTTGAAGTTCGTCTCCGCGGCGTGACCGGCCTGTCGCAACTGAGCGACCTCTTGCGCCCCGAGGAGCTCCAGCCATGAACCGTCGCGGCCTGTCGCTACTCGAAGTTATGCTCGCGCTGGCCATTTTGGGCGGCGCTTTGACCGCCATCGGCATGTTGGTCCGCCTGGGGTCGCGGGCCGCGGTCGAGTCGCGCGAAATGACCCAAGCCCAACTCCTCTGCGAAAGTAAGCTCGCAGAACTGACCGCGGGTCTGCTTCCGGTCGAGCCAGGCGGACCCTGGCAATTCGATTTGCCGGAACAAGCCGAGTGGGTCTATTTCGTCGATATCGAACCGGTTCCCTTGCCGGGGATGGTGCAGGTGACGGTGACGGTGGCGCAAGAGAGTGAAACCGCGCGGATACCTCGGTTTTTCTCGCTCGTGCGCTGGATGCAAGACCCGAACGTTGACCTCTCGGATCCTTACGCGGCGCCCGCGGTGACGGAGACTACCAATGCAGGGCCTTAACCGCCGCGGCGCAACGCTGCTGGAATTGCTGCTCGCTCTCGCGCTGAGCGTGATCGTCTTAAGCGCGATTGGCGCGGCGATTGAGATGCATCTCAAAATGCTCGGCAAGCGCCGCACGCAAGTTGAGGAAACGCAGCTTGCGCGGGCGGTGCTCCGTCGCATTGCGGACGATCTGCGCAGCGCCGTGCAGTATGAAGTGCTGGACGTTAGCGGGCTCAAGTCGCTCGCAGGCGATGCGCTTGCCGGCGCCGCGGGAATCGATCCCACGATGCTCTCCGGCCTGGCCGATCAAGCTGGGGTCGATGCCGGGGGATTACTGGGAGAGGATGAGCCGCTTGATATTGCGTCCAGCGTCGCGCCACCGACGATTCCAGGTTTGTATGGCAACCAGTTCGAGTTGCAGATCGATGTCAGCCGCTTGCCGCGAATTGACGAATACCATGTGCTGTTCAACCCGCTCGACACGACGCAGGTGGTCGATATTCCCAGCGACGTCAAAACCGTCGCCTACTATCTCAGCCCCGACCTGGCCACAACCGCGGCGCCGGGAGCGCTCACCGATCCGAACGAGAGCGAGCGGATTCGCGTCACAGGCTATGCCGGGCGAGGGCTCGTGCGGCGCGAACTGGATCGGGCCGTAACGACCTGGGCCATGAACAACGTCAACGTGAAAGACCTGGCGCAGTCCGGCAAGATGCTCGCGCCTGAAGTCACGGGACTCGAATTCCGTTACTTCGACGGCGCCGAGTGGTGGCCTGAATGGAACAGCGACGCGCGGCAAGGGCTCCCGGTGGCGGTCGCCATTGCCATCGAAATCGGCGGCGATCCCGGCTTGCTTGAACCCGGCGAAACGCCGCGCTCGCTGCTCACGATTTCACCTGACGAACCCGTCAATCCGGCATCAGCGGCGCGCGCGTTGTATCAACTCGTTGTGCATTTGCCGGCCTCCGTGCCGACTTCCACAGACACCCAGCGCTTCATGGACGAAATGGAAGAGCTGGAAGACGAGGCGACCGATTCGACAGGCAGCGCCGCGAGCAACAATCCAAGTAACCAGAACTCGCAACCTGGCGGTTCGCAAGGCATGTCTGGCGGCGGCATGTCTGGCAATGGCGGCGGGCCTCCCGGTGGTTTTGGTGGCGGACAAAGCAGCGGCGGACAAAGTGGTGGCCGGCCCGGCGCCGGTGGCCCAAGCGGCGGCGGTCCGCCTAGTGGTTTTGGCGGCGGACAAGGCGGAGGTCGCCCAGGCGGCGGCGGTCCGCCAGGCGGTTTTGGTGGTGGCCAAGGGGGCGGACGGTCCGGCGGCGGCGGTCCGCCTGGTGGTTTCGGTGGCGGCCAAGGCGGAGGTGGTCAGCGCGGCGGCGGACCAGGGGGCGGTGGTCAACGCGGTGGTGGCGGCGGCGGTGGTGGTGGCGGCGGTCGAGGAGGCAGGTGATGCGGCGACTTCGTCAGCGAAAACGTGGATTTCTGCTCATCGTCGTGCTCGTGGTGGTGATGGTGCTGGCGCTCGGCGCGTATGCGTTTAGCGAATTGATGCTCTCCCATCAGGAAGCCTCGCAACTCAGCGGCAAGCAGGTCCAAGCCCGCCTGATGACCGACTCCGGCGCGGAACTGGTCCGCATGACCTTGGCGCTCGACAAACCGACGCTGCAAGACCAAGGAGGCATCTTCAACAACCCGCTCCTGTTCCAAGGCGTGTTGATGATCGACGACATCAACCCCGAGGAGCGCGGGCGCTTCACCATCCTCACTTCGGGACTCGACGACGAAGGGAATCTCGGCGGCATCCGCTATGGACTCGAGGACGATTCCACGCGGTTGAATCTCAACGCCCTGGTTGCCTTGGAGGAAAGCCAGGCCGGCGTGGGGCGGCAGTTGCTGATGGCGCTTCCCAACTGCACCGAAGAAATCGCCGATGCGATTCTCGATTGGATAGATCCCGACGACGAACCGCGTGAGTACGGCGCGGAGGTCGATTACTACAGTGGGCTCGTTCCCCCCTACGCTCCCAAGAACGGCCCCCTCGATACGGTTGAGGAACTGTTGTTGGTGCGCGGCGTGACGCCGGCGCTATTGTTTGGCCTGGATCTCAACCGCAATGGGGTCGTCGATCCGTTCGAACAAACGCAGCCCGGCGACTTGCTCAGCCCGCTTCCTTCGCCGGCGGCCCCAACGACCACCGATCCCTCCGTGCTCCAAGTCGCGGTGGAAGTCGATACGAGCCTCGGCTGGTCGCCGTACCTCACGCTCTTCAGCAAGGAACGCAACGCCAATGGCCAGGGCCAGCAACGGGTTTTCGTCAATCAACAAGACATGCAGCAACTGTACGACCAGTTGAAACAAGCTGTGCCCGAGGACTGGGCGAAGTATATTGTAAGCTATCGGCAGTTCGGCCCCGCCAACAGCTTGGGCGCCGGCGGCGGCGGCGGGAATAGTAGTGGCTCCGGCAGTAGTGGCGCCAGCAAAGGGAAGAGCGCAGGGAGCATTCCGCTCGACCTTTCCAAGCCCGGTACGGTTCCGCTGGTGCAAGTTCTTGACTTGATCGGTACGCGTGTGCAAGTGGGAGGCGAAACGTACGAATCCCCGTTCCCGGATCAGCCGATCGCGATGGGCTTTTTTCTCCCCGTGCTGATGGATAACGTCTCGGTGAACGATTCACCGATCATTCCCGGCCGCATCAACATCAACCAGGCGTCCCGCACGGTGCTGGCCGGCATTCCCGGTATGACCGACGAGGTCTTGAGCCAAATCCTCACGGTTCGCAAGGCCGAAACACCGCCTGATGACTTCAATCGCAATTTTGAAACTTGGATCATGGCGCAAGGCATTGTCACCTTGGCGGAGATGAAGTTGCTCACGCCGTTCATCTGCGCCGGGGGAGACGTGTACCGCGCCCAGATCATCGGCTATTACGAAGGGGGCAATGCGGCTAGTCGGGTGGAAGTCCTGTGGGACGCTACCAGCGGCAATCCGCGCATATTATTCTGGAGAGACCTCTCGAATTTAGGCCGCGGCTTTGCCCTGGAAACGCTGGGCATGGAATTGATCGACCCCACGGACCCGGCGCTCGGTCTCCCGATGGAAACCGTTCCCCAATGACACTCACGTTCGACTTGCAACCGCGGATTGGTTAACGCATGGCTCAGTTACTCGCAATTGAATGGGACACGAGCGAAGCGCGCGTTGTCGTCGCTCGCTCCAAAGGCAAGGAAGCGCTGCTGGAGGACGCCTTTGTTGTCGATCTCGTGCCGCGTGACGGGCAACCGGCGTTTAGCCCCCAGCAAATTGGCGCTCGCCTGGCGGCGGAATTAACCGCGCGCAACATCGGCCGGCTGGAAACGCTGGTTGCCATCGGGCGGAAGGATATCGAACTCCGCTTGCTGAACGTGCCCCCTGCGCCGCCGGACGAACTCCCCGACGTGGTTCGCTTTCAAGCGCTGCGGCAGTTCTCCAGCTTGGGCGAAGATTGGCCGCTGGACTATGTTCCGCTGGAAGCCGCCGAGGAAACGCCGACGAGCGTGCTGGCCGCGACGCTTTCAGCCGAGCATTTGCGGCAACTCCGCGCCACCTGCGAAGCCGCCAATTTAGCGCCCAAGCGGATGGTGCTGCGTCCCATGGCCGTGGCTTCGCTCCTCTCGCGCGAGCTTCCGGATCAGCAAGGTCGTTGCCGGTTGATGGTCGACTTGCTCACCGACGAAGCCGACTTGACGGTGCTCGTGGGCGAGCGGGTCGTCTTCCTGCGCACCGTGCGGTTGCCGGCGCATCAAAATACGGATGTGCAAAACAGCGCCTTGCTCAGCGAGTTGCGGCGCACGATGGTCGCGGCGCAAAACCAACTCGGCGGTCGACGCGTCGAGTATGTCATCGTCTGCGGCAACCCCACGGACCACGCCGACCTGGTCGAGCGTTTGC
>CAUJKE010000021.1 GCA_963205385.1 Planctomycetota bacterium
CCCACGGTTGTTGAAAGTGCTGAGCCTGTTGAGACGGCTGAGACTCCCGAAGCCGCAACGGCTGAGTCCGCGCCGCCGACGGTAACGGAGCCAATGCCGGAAGCCGCGCCGGTGGCTGAAGCTGTTGAAACCGCTGAAGTCACCGAAGTTACCGCGCCGGCGGCTGAAACGACGGAAACTGTCGAGCCGGCGTCCTCGGCTGAAACGCCTGCGGTTGAAGCTGCGCCTGCGAGCAAAGGCCCGTCGCTCGCCGAGCGCGCGGCGCAGGCCAGCGCGGCGGAGTTTGCGCAAGAGCTAGAAGTCGGTGAACTGCTCTGCCGCGACATTTTGGCTTCGCTCTCACGGCCTGGCCGCGATCCGCGTGAGGATCTGGCCGCCCCCATCTTCCGCCGCGGCATCATGAAGCTCGAGGATCTCGAAGCCGGCATGGAGCTGCAAGGGACTGTGCTGAACGTGGTCGATTTCGGCGCGTTCGTAGATATCGGCCTCTCCGATAGCGGCCTGGTGCATATCAGCCGCCTGGCCGATCGGTACGTCCGCGACCCGCATGAAGTGGTTGGCGTTGGCGATGTGCTGAAGGTTTGGGTGGTGGAAGTCGATAAGCAGCGTCGCCGCGTGTCGCTCACGGCCATCGAGCCTGGCACCGAAAAGCCGCCGCAGCCCAAACGGGAAAAGCGGGAACGCCCGCCGCGCAATCGTCCCCCGCGTCAGCCACAAGCGGCCGCCACAGGCGACGCCCAGGCCAGCGCCGCTCCGCCGGCGCCCCGCACAAGCCGTCCGCCCCGTCCTGCGGCTGCGCAAGGCGAAGGGGCCCGTCCCGCGCCGACGAGTCGGCCTCCGTTCCGTGGCGGCGGTGGAGGCGGCGCGAGCAAAGGCCCGCGTGGTCCCGCGCCGACGGTCGGTTCCAAGAAGATGCTCTCCAAGCAACTCAAGACGAAGAAGACCGTCAAACCCAAGGCCGCGCTCACCAAGGAGATGGAAGAAGGCGCCGCCCCCATGCGGTCCTTCTCCGATCTGGTGCAGTTCATGAAGAAGAAAGACGAGCCCGGCGACGAAGGCGCGTCGAAATAGCGCCTGAAGTAGACACTTTGCCGCGCTCGTTGCAGTCTTTATGTGCCGCGTAGCTGCGCGCACGCCGCGGTTGCTTCATCTTTTCCTATGCGCATAAAAAAAGCCCCCGGATGCACTGAGTCCCAGGGGGGCAAAGGACTTGGCGCTGATCCGGGAGCGATTGGACGCGAGTCTGGCGGAAACATCCTGTCGCCGCCAGCAACGCTCTAGTTTGTCATCCCCAAGGAACTGCTCGGACGGAGCTCATGGTCGCCTCCTTGCTTCCACTCGCTGACCGGGGCCGCAGAGACAAGTCCCGCGGGACTTGCTCCAGTGCAGACTCGTCGCACCCTTAGGGCATCGCACTTCTGTGTCTTGTTGATCGCTACCAGCCAGAGCAAGTTGCTTTCGCTGGCGGCGATGAACTCGACATGTCCGTGTCGATGGGCGGAAAGATATGGCATGGAGCCAAATGGGTCAAGTCGAGATTTTTTGCGGCCAGGTGCTAGCAGAGTTGCGCGCGGCTCTGGGCTGTTGGTGGGAATGGAAATCCGAATATCGAATATCGAATATCGAAACAAATTCAAATGCTGGAAATCCAAAATCCAAAACCAGGAAGTGCCGCGGGCAAAGCGCTCCGAGTTCATATCGTCCTGCGTTCTCCGAGCCTCCGACTCTCCGTCGTGAACTCGGCTCGCCCGTTTTGAATTTCCGTCATTTGTACTTTGAATTTGTTTCGGATTTCGATATTCGATATTCGACATTCCCCCGCCGACGCACTCACGTTACCCACCGTTGCCAGTCGCCTCCCGCGTTGCCAAGTGCTTGCTAGCACCCCGCGCACATTACGAGCCAAGCTTCTCCATTTGCGCAGCGCGGTCGCGGACGGTGCTGACGATCAAATCGGCGCAGTGGCCAGCGCTGAGGCGCGAGGTGTTGAGCACGACGTCGTACGAGTGCAGGTCAATCCCTTCGCTGCAGAAGTGCGCCTTGGCGAAGCGCGCGCGTTGGCGATCGAGCTCTTCGACGAGCAGGGCCGCGTCGTGGTAGTTGAGTTCCCGCTCGCGCATGATGACGTGAATGCGGTGCTCCAGCGGCGCCATGAGCCCCACCCGCAAGGTCTTATCCAGCGGCAGGATCCACGACGCGCCGCGGCCTACGAAGACGCCGTGCGCTTGCGCGCCGAGTTCCAGGATTTTATCGACCAAATGCCGCACGTACTGGCTCTCGCGCACGGTCGGCACGGCGGCCATCGCGGACACGGCCTCTTGCAGCCAGGGGATGCGGCGTTCGTCGTGCTGCGCCACCAGGCTCGCGTCCACGTGCAAATCGTCGGCAATGTGTTGGTTAAGCTCGTGATCGTAGACGTTCCATCCCAATTGCTGACCGACGAGCGCGGCAATCTGGGAAGCGTGCGTGCCGGTTTCGCGGCTAAGCGCGACGTTCATGACGTCGAACGCCTTGCGCGGCCCCGACTCGGTGCTGATATGGGACATTTGTTTAACTTCGCCTGCTAAGAGAGCGGCAGCGGCTCGACTGCCCAGAGCGGCCTCAAGCATAGAGCGGCTCCTTGTAAGAGAGACAGACGCGGACTCACGCGAGCGTGCGCTGATCGGGCCGGCCACACCGTGGGTCCGGTCGCCATCCACATCTTCCTATCACCTTACGCCTTTCATCGGCCAAGTCAACGTTGCCGCATCAGCGGTGACGGAAATGTAAGAGTGGGGGGGCCGGGGGAAGATGTCTAGCGGAAAATGCCGCCTTTCTAACAGCATCTCCGCCGACGGACGGAGCCCGACAGCGCAACCCGTCGGGACGGCCCTCGGGGGCGCGTACCGGCTACTTGGCGCGTTCGATGGTGAAGTTCATTTCTTCTTCGGAATCCGGGCCGATCGTGACGTTCAGCGGCGTGGTGCGGGCGGATTCGAATTTCGGGTCGAGGCCGGAGCGGCCGTCGGTGTAGCTGGTGCGGATCGTGAACGTCACCTTGTAGTCTCCCGGCAAGACGCCGTCGAACTCGTCGACGGTGGATAACCGATAGGTGCCGTCGTCGTTGATGTCGGCCTGCGCGGTTTTGGTGCCAGGCATCGCCTTGCCTTCCGCGAAAGAGGCCGGCTCGAAGCGAATCAGCCGAATGCCCCCGCTGGGCACGGAGCCATCGGAAAACGTGACCTTGCCATGAACCTGGTATCTCTTAGGCCCATCAGGACCGCAACCAACTAGCGGCGCTAACAACAATAGCGCCGCCACCAGCGTAACCCAACATCGACTTGCAGACATGCATTGCTCGTACGAAAGAAACAGCGGTCGACTATAGTCCCAAGGATTCGGACGAGAGCACTTGCCCGTCGCCGCTGGCGATGAGGTAATCCCACACGGCCGGCGTCGAACCCCATTCACCTGAGGTGTTGATGAAGTTGGAGATGAAGTGAACGCTGCCATCGCCAAAGACGGTGTAGACGCCCCCTTCGTGGACGCTCCGCATCGTGGCTTGCCAACTGGGGCAACCGTCGCAGCAGGTCATGCGGTTTTGTTTTTGCAGGTTCTTGTCGAGCAGATTGCAGCCTTCGATATCATCATCGTCGGGGCTCCCGGGAGCGTAGAAGTTGGGGCCGTTGTCGTCGCCGTCGAAACCGTGCCAGAAGAGGCCGCTGGAGCCGGCAGCCCCCATTGCCCACACGCCTCGGCGATCTTTATCCGTAAAACCCGCCCGCACTTCGCCCACGAGCGCGACGTTGCTGGTGCCGTCCTTGATTTCGCCCAACGAGAGGGAGACGTTGCAGCCCATCACGCCGCGCTTGCGCAAGTCGGCCCACGCACTCCCTTCGCCGATAAAATCCATCCGGCCGTTGACCCCGTTGGCCGCATAGCAACCGCGGGCCCAATTATCCCCTTCGCCGGAAGTCGTGCCTGAGAACTTGACCTTGGTGTTGGGGTCGGAAGGGCATTTCATGAATGCGAGTTCGGTGCCGCGCGCGGGGCGATTGTTGGCGTGCGAAATGTATTGCTTATGGTCGAAAGCGTCGTAGAGCGATTGCTGCTCACAATACGGCAGGATGTTGATGATCCAGTTGGCGCGAAAGTTGTCGCTCTT
Organism: Planctomycetota bacterium; assembly: GCA_963205385.1. Taxonomy (GTDB): domain Bacteria; phylum Planctomycetota; class Planctomycetia; order Pirellulales; family Pirellulaceae; genus JAEZGD01. The sequence continues at coordinate 4,145 of CAUJKE010000021.1, forward strand.
GCTTGGGTCTTCCCCCTTATCGAACACGATCGACGGGGGAAACGACAGTTGTGAATCGTGATAGTTATGCAGCGCGAGCCCTAACTGTTTGAGATTGTTCTGGCATTGCATGCGCCGCGCCGCCTCGCGCGCGGCCTGCACCGCGGGGAGCAAGAGCGCTACGAGAATCCCGATGATGGCGATAACCACCAACAACTCCACGAGCGTGAAGCCGCGCCGCGATCTGGTCGTAAACATAGAATGGTCCCAGAAAATGAAGAGATGAGGAGTGATTGGAAGGCAGACAAAAAACCGGCTACGCAGCAATCATGGACCTTAGCATACAAGAACTTCCCCCATTTGGGAAGCATTTTGCGCTAACCCCCAGGGATGGCTGAATCGCTGCTTCTAGCCGTCATTTTCGCGGCTTGATGGTGAAGTCGAACTTGTTTTTTCCGTCGAGCGTGACCGTCGCGGAGTGGGGCGTGGTCGCCGCGTCGGTAAACTCTGGCGCCACGAGCGAGATGTTATCGCCGTAGTCCTTCATCACCGTGAACGTCACTTTGTATTCACCGGGAAACGCGCCGTCGTTCTCCTCCACGGTCGTGAGTTGATACGAACCGTCCGGCTGGATCGTGCCTGAGGCGGCTTTAGTGTTGGGATCGGCCGCGTTTCCGGCCCGCGCAGGCTCGAAGCGAATCACTGCGACGGCGCCTGTGGGAATGGAGCCGTCCTCGTATTTAACGGTCCCCGACACCGGCACGCGCTTCGGTCCAGTCGGGCCGCCGCAACCGGAATTCGCCCCCACGGCCAAAGAGCACACAACACCTAGAACCACTAAGGACAGCAAACGCACGTTCACAGGCAAACTCCAAGTTGAGAAGTGAGAACCTTCGGCGCGCCATTGCCGCCAGCGGGAATCATTCTACGAGCGCGCGAAAAAGATGAAAAGTCAATATGCCACGCGCCAAGAGACTAGAACCAGGGTTGCAGCGATCCAATGCATGTTACAAAAAATCCCGCGGGATGGGAAGAAAATCCAAGAATTCTCCTCCCCTTTGCCGGGTTTGTCCTCCGAACGCTCGTTTGCATCCTCGCGGCGAACCGTCGGTAGCGGACCGGCCCTGTTGCGCCGCCCGAGCGTTACCTGTGCTGAAGCACGGGTACGAACACCTTGTTTTGGATAAATCCGGGGTTCCCGCTACACACCATTTCGTTTTCGGGCGACGCCGATGACTGCCGGGTGATAGGTGCGCACGTCCCACTCGGTCTCAGGCAAGCCGGTGAAGTCGTAATTTTCGTCGGCTTCCAAGACGAACACGCTATTTTGGGGTGCTTCCTCCCAGAGTCGCTCGATCATCGCCAGCATCTCATCGCGCCGCTCGAGGTAGAAGCTAAACGGCGGGGAGCAGAGCACCAGCCAGGGGACATGGGGGTCGAGCGGTTCGTGCCGCCGGGCCCAAATAAAAGCGCTCTGAGTGAGGACTTCGGTCGTATTCGGCTCCGCGCCGAGCGCTTCGATATTGGCTCGAATTAGTTTGGCGGTGGGGATGTGCCGCTCGATGAATGTCGCCCGTAACGCTCCGCGGCTGAGCGCTTCGAGCCCGAGTGCGCCGGTTCCCGCGAACAGGTCGATGGCATGGCTTCCCTTGGCTTCTATGCCGACCAGGTTGTAGACCGCTTCCCGCACCCGGTTCTTCATGGGGCGCGTGCGGAGGTCGCCGGAGTATTCAATCGTCCGGCCGCGCCACACGCCGCCGATGATGCGGAGCCGCGTCGGGCCCTCTTCCTCAGGCAAGAGGGGTTTGCGGGAAGAACGGCGTTTGGCCATGAAGAGTCTCCGGTCTGCAAACGTGTCTGGGCGACGGCAAGCCGCCGGCGTGCTTTACGGTGGCAATTCGCCTGCGCGACCTTTGAACCGGTAGCCGTCGCTGGACGTAGCAGAAAGGAGTCCCTCTCATCCGCTTTCACAATGCCAAACGGCTATGCTAACCTAATGGCGAGCGCCGACCGAGGCCTCCCGTGCCGCCTGGCGGCGATTGCTGACATTTTTCGACCCCCATCCCACTTGTCCCCTGGCCGGAACCGCCGCTGTTGGCCACGCCGCGAGCCAGGCGACAAAATCGGTCTCTCGGAGTAACTGGAATGCTCAAACGCTTTGTGTTGTGTCTCGTCTGCTGCGGTCTGGTTGCCGCGCCTGCTCCCTGGGCCTGGTCGCAAGACGACAAGCCAGCCGATTCGCCTGCGACGGAAAACAAACCAGCGGCCGCCCCCCAGGCCGACGCGCCGGCCGAACCCCCTAGCGTCGACCAAGGCCCCGCCGCCAAGAAGTTCGCCGAAACCTACGCCGCTTGGAAAGAAGTGCTCAAGCAGTTGCGCGAGGTGCGCACGAAGTATCAAGCCGCCGATGATTCCGAAACGCCTGCGTTGAAAAAGCAGTGGGATGAGTTGATCGCTCAGGCGGATGGCATGCTCCCTGAACTGCGCGCCGACGCGATGGCCGCCTATGAGGAGTCCCCCAATCTTGATTCCACGATTACGCGTTTCTTGGTGAAGCTTTTGGGCGATGATGTCGCCCGCGACGACTATGAAGGGGGCCAGAAGTTAGCCGACCTGTTGATCAATAACGGCTGCGACTTCAAGCAGGTGTATAACTACGCCGGGATTATCGCATTCGTCAACAACGACTACGACAACGCCGAGAAATATCTCAAAGAAGCGCGCGACGCCAAGGCGTTGAACGAGATGGGCGAAGGCTATCTGGCACTCGTGCCTGAATATCGCAAACTATGGGAGCGTGAGAAGGAACTGCGCGCCGCAGAGGCCAAGGCCGATAATTTACCGCGCGTGAAGATCGAGACGAGCAAAGGCCCGATCGTCGTGGAACTGTTCGAGAACGAAGCGCCGCAAACGGTCGGCAACTTCGTGAATCTCGTCGAGCAAGGGTTTTATGACGGCACCGTCTTTCATCGCGTGCTGCCCAACTTCATGGCCCAAGGAGGCGATCCCAAGGGGGATGGCACCGGCGGACCCGGTTACAACATCTACTGCGAATGCTATGACAAGAATCGTCGCGACCACTTCCGCGGCACGCTGAGCATGGCCCACGCCGGCCGCGATACAGGCGGCTCGCAGTTCTTCCTCACCTTCGTCCCCACCGCGCATCTCAACGGCCGGCACACCGCCTTTGGGCGCGTGATTGAAGGGATGGACGTGCTGACCAAACTGCAACGGATCGATCCGTCCAATCCCGCCACCGCCGCGACGCCGGACAAGATCATCAAGGCCGAAGTGCTCCGCAAACGGGATCATGAGTACGTGCCGACAAAGGTGCAATAACTGCTGGCTCGTCGTGTATCCTAGAGAGGTGACTGCCAGGGCGCAGTCACCTGACGCCTGTAGCCGAATTTGCCACAGTCTGGCGATCTTGAGTCCCGCAACCTTTTGGAGTCCGCATCATGCGCCGCCTCGGCCTGACCGCTCTGATTTCCCTGACGCTCCTTGCCACTGGTGCATCTCTCACTAGCGCCCAGGACAAGCCTGCATCGCCGCATCCTTCCGCCAAGTGGGAAGCGAACATCACTAAGTTTGAGAAGCAGGACGAAACCACACCGCCGCAGAAGCACGGCATTGTGTTCGTCGGCAGTTCGAGCATTGTGCGGTGGGACTTGAAAAAATCGTTCCTCGACTTGCCGGCCATCAATCGTGGTTTCGGCGGCTCGCAACTCGCCGATAGCCTGTACTTCGTCGATCGCATTGTGACCAAGTACGAACCGCAAATTGTTGTGCTTTACGCTGGCGACAACGACCTTCAAGCAGGCAAGACGCCGGAGCAGATCGCGGCCGACTTCGACGGTTTCGTCGAGCGCGTGCATGCCAAACTGCCCAAGACCAAGATCATCTATGTCGCCGTGAAGCCAAGCGTCGCGCGCTGGAAACTCATCGACAAGGTGCGCGCCACGAACAAGCTCATTGCCGCGGCTTGTGCCCAGGACGATCAACGCCTTGTCTTTCTCGATATTCAGCCGCTCATGTACGGCGACAACGGCGAGCCTGATCCGCAGTTGTTCGCCCCCGATGGCCTACATCTCAGTGACGCCGGCTACGCGCGTTGGAATCAACTGCTGCTCCCGCTCTTGAAGCTGAAGCCGGAACAGGACGGCGAGAAATAGATCGCTAGCGGCGCTCCAGGACAAGGGCGCCATTGCGGATGCGGCGAGAACTCACGGCAGGCGAACGAACGCCAAGCAGGCAGGATAGCTCTCCGAGCGTCCGCAATTTGAAGCAGGCGTCGTTTAATCGCTTGCCCGCTGGACTTTCGCGTCGGGGTGCGAGAAAACTGCCGCATGCCGACTCCACTCCCTAAGATCACGTCCGAGGATTCTGTCGCCGCTGCGCCCGTCAACCTCTGGCTGGCGCGAACCATGATTTTTGTGGCGGCAGCGCTCTGGAGTACGAGCGGATTCTTTGCGAAAGCCCATCTCTTTGACGGTTGGTCCGGCGGGCTATTGGCCTTTTGGCGCGCCGTGTTTGCCGCGGGGATGCTGATTCCGTTTGTGCGCCGCCCGGCCTGGTCCCCGTGGCTCATCCCGATGGTGTTTTGCTTTGCGGCGATGAACTGGACCTACCTCACGGCGCTAAAGCAGGGCCTGGCGGCCACGGCCATCTGGCTGCAGATGACTGCGCCGCTGTGGGTGCTATTGGTTGGCGTGCTCGTCTTTCATGAAGCCTTTCATCGCCGCGACGCGCTCCTGATCGGCTTTGGCGCCCTGGGAGTGCTGGTCATTCTGCTCTTTGAATTGCGCGGCGCGAACCCCTTCAGTGTGGTCTATGGGTTGGCCTCCGGCGTGTGTTATGCGGCCGTTGTGATTTGTCTGCGGCAACTGCGCGGCATGGATGCGGTCTGGATGGCGGCGCTCAACTTGTCTGTCACCGCAGTCTGCATGAGCCCTTTTCTGTTTGCATCCGCGGAATCGCCTTCAGGCGGGCAGTGGCTGTACCTCGCGGCGTTCGGCATCCTGCAGATGGCCATCCCGTATGTGCTCTTCGCGCACGGCCTCCGCGCGATTACCGGCCACGAAGCCGGCGGCATCGGACTGATCGAACCGGTGCTGGTTCCGGTCTGGACCTATCTCGCCTGGGGAGAACAGGTCACCTGGCCAATTATCTGCGGCGCCTCGCTGATCTTTGTGGGACTGGCCCTGCGTTACTTGGGGGCGTTACGATATCCATCCGTTCGCGGTTATTACAGTACCCGCGATTGAACCGCCTGCGTCAGTGAGGGGATGCGGCCTTCACTGGCGCGGGTTCGCTCTGAGTCTCTCGAACGCTTCGAATATCCGCTGGTGAGTACATCCATGACACCTGCTCCTTCACCTGCGACGCGCAACTTCCTCACCGCGCATTGGAAATGGCTGGCGGTGTTTAACTATGAGATCGACCCGGCCATTCTCGCGCCGCTGACGCCGCGAGGGACGGAACTCGATTTCGATACAAAGCTCAAGACTTACGTGAGCATCGTCGGCTTCTTATTCCGTGATACGCGGCTGCTAGGCTGGTCGATCCCGGGGCATGTTCACTTTGAAGAACTGAACCTGCGATTTTACGTGCAGCGGCGGATGGAGGGGGAAATACGTCGCGGCGTGGTGTTTGTGAAGGAGCTTGTGCCACGGCGAGCGATCGCGACGGTCGCCCGCTGGTGTTACAACGAGAACTACGTTGTGGTTCCCATGCGGCACACGCTCACGCCTGGGGAAGCCGAGCAAGGCGTTGCGCCCCAGGTGAAATATGAGTATCGTTACCGGGGCGAGTGGAATTCGCTGCGCGTGGCTTGCCATGCCGAGCCGAACGTGCCTGCGCTCGATTCGCACGAAGCGTTCATTCTGGAACACTACTGGGGCTATTGCCGCCAGCGCAATGGCGGCACGCTGGAGTATCGCGTCGATCATCCGCGCTGGACCGTCTGGCCTGCGGCGGAAGTCGAGATCGATTGCGACTTCGCCGCGATTTATGGACCCGAGTTCGCCACCGTGCTGTCGCGCAAGCCAGAGAGCGCTTTTGTGGCTGATGGCTCGGCGGTCAGCGTCGCGCGGCCGACGTGGCTACGATGACTAAGCTACTTCCAACGCTGCTCGTAATTGGACTTCATGAAGGCCAGGCCGTCGCGGGAGAGTTGCTCTTCGCTCTCGAACATTCGGCGCCAGATCTTGGTGGCGGCGGCGATTTCCGGTAGCGCGAGGCCGAACGCTTCGATCATCAGCCAGCCGTCGTAGCCGACCTCTTTCAGCGTGTCGAAGTTTTGCTGCCAGCGAATGTTGCCAGAGCCCGGCGTGCTGCGGTCGTTCTCGCTGATATGCACGTGGCAGAGCACATCGGCGCACGCGCGGATGGCGTCGGGGATGCTCTTCTCCTCGATGTTGGCGTGGAACGTGTCGTACATCACCTTGCAGTTGGGATGATTCACCTCGCGGGCGAACCTCGACGAGTCGGCGTGGGTGTTGAGCAGATATGTCTCGAAGCGGTTGAGGCATTCCAGCCCCAGCGTGACGTTCGTCTTGGCTGCGTGTTCCGCGACCGCGCGCATGCTTTCCAGGCCCCACTTCCACTCGTCCTGCGTTGGGCCGGCGCCGCTGAAGTGCCCCAGGGCCGAGTGATAGGGACCGACGAGATGCGTCGCGCCGACGGCGGCACAACAATCGAGCGCCCGGCAAGTGAGTTCGATCCCCTTTTTACGCTCGGCCGCGTCAGGGCTGATCGGGTTGTCGCCAGGCAGGCGGATGGTGACGGCGGTGCGTTGCAGGCCCAGATTGTCGAGCTGCTTGCCCCACGCGGCGTAATCGAGATCGAGATTGAAGAGCGGCAGTTCGACGCCGTCGTAGCCTTGCTTTTTGAGCATCTCGAGCGTGGGGAGCATGCCGTCGTTGATTTCGCCGGACCAGAGCAGCAAGTTCATGCCGAATTTCATGGTAGTTTCTCCGAGAGGGTGAGGCCGGCCGAGGCGCCGGCGAAAGTTATGTTAGGGGTTAGCCAAAGACGGCGACGATGTTGCCTTGTTGATCTTTGATTTCCGTGGGAACCACTTCCAACACAAAGTTGGGGAGCGCGTCCCAGCGGTACTCGCCGCGCTCGATTTTGAGCGTGCGGCGGATCTCCTTGCGGAGCGCCGGCGAGATTTCCAGCGTGAGCTCATTCTCGGCGATGCGGAAGGCGTTGTGCTGAGCCGGCGCAAAATGCACGATATTCTTTTCGCCGAGCACCGCGCAGGGATGATCGTTCGCCAACTGATGGTCGAACATGAGCAGCAAGTCGCCGATCACATTGGCGCTGAGCTGTAAACGCCATTGGTCGCCGGACTGTGCGAAGTGATTGACCATCGAAAAGACGGTCGTTTGCGAAGAACCTTCGTCCGCAATCGCTTGCTCGACTTCCGCGACGATGTCGGGATCCACCAGCAGCGACTTTCGCGCCAGATCGGTCACAAGCAGCGGATATTGCCGCCCTAGAATTGCGAGCAGGCCGTCGGTGCTCCAGTTCTGGAGCGTTTCATATTCATCGGCGCAGAGGCCGACGACTTGCAAGAACTCCACCCGCCCCAGCGGCGTGTCGATGCCGCCTAGTTCGGGATCGGACGTAAACGCGACGTAGCCGAGTTCCGTCTCCGTATCCAGCGCGATCGGGCCGTTGCAATTGACGTGATGTCCCGACTCGAAATAGTTGCCGGTTTTGAAGACATACTTGGCGAGATTCTGGAGCAGATCGATCGGCCAGGTTGGCGGTTCCGCGTGGGGGTCGGCGGTGGCCAGACGGAACGTCAATTCAAAACCAAAGCCGCTGAACTCCGAATCCGGCTCCCCTTCGCCGAAGAGGTCGCTGAAGCCATAGGTGATGTAGTGGAAATGCGGGACCGGCGTTTCGCGGCGATAAATGCTGATGCCGCTCAACGGCTGATCGCCACCGAGTTGCGGGGGGAGCGTGGGTCCGTAATGCAACGGTTCTTGCGCGGCATAATAGGGCGCGAGCGCCGCATCGATGGCGTTCCAGCCAGGCGAGGCGTCTTTGTCGCTGGATTCGTCGAGCTCGTCGGCGGACATGACGGCGGCTTTCAAGCGGCGGGGGGCGTTAGCAGTTCATCCACGCGGGGCGCGACCAGTTGCCGGGTTGTGGCCAAGACCAGCGTGAAACGGTCCGGCAATTCGGCCAGCTTCACCCGCCGCATCACCGCGTTGAGCCGCTTCAAGAGTTTGCCATCCTCCAGGTAATCGTACAAGAACCGCTCGGCGGAAAAGCGAGGAATTAGCGGCGCGATCCGCTCCGCCGGTTTGGTCGTCATCCGATTGAGGGCCGCCGCGAAGCGCACGGGGTCGAGGGCGTCGAGCGTTTGATAGTAGGCGTCCAGATGCGTCAGATCGCGCGCGATGAGCTCGGCATCGAGCAAGATCTCGACCAAAATATGCCCCAGAAAGCTGGGGCGGAACGATGGGTCCGGCGGGAGCGCGTCGCGGACGATGATCGTCAGCCGGAGGCAAAGCTCGTTGAACGTCGGTGACTGGTGGAACCAGGCGTCGTCCCGATGATGCTGCACCACGCCCCGCGCCACCGCCGCGACCACGGGATCACCATCGTCCACCAGCGGCGCCGCCAAGCGTTCGCGGGCCCGGCACTTGCGATCCACCACGCTCAGCCAATCCGGGGCGGCGGTGCCGGCCAGGAAATAAGGTTCGTGCGTGTAATGTCGCCCGTGGGCGAAATAGTTCATAGGAAGCGGGTTAGCGTTCTAGGAGTCGCACGGCGACGATTTCTACCCGACGAGACGGTCCGGAGCGTCAATGATGGGTAATGAATATCCAGCCCGCGCAAGCAGTGGTATTTGTTCATCGGTCAGGACAAGTTGCTGCAGCGTTGATTGCTCCGTTTTCACCTGCAACCTCGTGACGTTACCCCATGCGGATTGAACTGATCTCGACTTCATGCTGGTCATCATTCACGCAATAGGTCACGCGAAAGCGACCAATATCCGCGACATAGAGCCCCTCGGACAAGTGAACTCCTTGCGAGCGCGGGGATTGCGACAACAATTCAGTAATGCGGTTGCTGTCTTCGACCAACTGCGCGCGATCAATGGTGGCGGAAATGATCAGCAGCGTAAGACTGCTGATTGTCTCATCGTGCCAGATGACTTTATAGGACATCACTGGCGTTGCTCCGCCGCGGCGACGCGTCGATCAAGTTCCGCCAGCATTTCTTCCGTTGTATACCGTGGTTGGTCAGATGCCAAACGACGTTTCGCTTCCGCAATTTCCTCAGGCGTAAGGGGCGGAGGGGAGGCCACACCGACCAATCGCCCGGCGGCGTCCACGAGCGGCAGCGAATAGTTCGCCGCGGCGAGCAGTTGTAATTGTTCTTCGGTCAGTACGAGTTGAACCATAATCGCCTTCTCCTGCGAATTACGCGGACCGTCGCCGGCGCATGGGGCGGCGACGCACTGGCTTCATTATACCGCTCGCTGGAGCCACAAGGCAAAGCAGGAGGGCGACTACTCCACCGGGGTCCACTGCCCTGTCTTCGCGCTGGCGAGCACGGCGTCGCAGATCTTCTGCGTTTCGAGCGCGTCGCGGAAGGTCGGCCCGGCCGGCTTGCCGGTGGAAAGACTCTCCAAAAAGTCGGCGACTTGATGTACAAAGCTGTGCTCGTAGCCGATCGCCAGACCCGGCACCCACCACTTATCCATGTAGGGATGGTCGCTATCGGTGACGTGGATCGACGTCCAACCCCGGAGCACTCCTTCGTCGCTATGATCGAACCATTGCAGGCGATGCAAGTCGTGCAAGTCCCACTTGATCGACGCCTTCTCGCCGTTGATTTCAAACGTGTAGAGCGCTTTGTGGCCGCGGGCGTAGCGGGTGGATTCGAATAGCCCGAGCGAACCGTTCTCAAAGCGGCAGAGGAACGCGCAAGCGTCGTCGATATCGACCTTCTGCATCTTGCCGGTGAGCGTGTGCTTGCGCTCTTTAATGAACGTTTCCGTCATGCCGCTGACGTTATCGATGCTGCCGTTGAGCCAGATGGCCGTATCGATGCAGTGCGCGAGCAAGTCGCCGGTAACTCCCGAACCAGCGGCGGCGGCATCCAAGCGCCACAGTGCCTGGCCTCCTTGCGGCAGGTCGGCGGAGATTGTCCAGTCTTGCAGGAAGTTGGCCCGGTAATGGAAGATGCGGCCCAAGCGGCCTTGATCGATCAACTGCTTGGCGAACGTCACGGCCGGGACGCGGCGGTAGTTGTACCACACCATGTTGGCGACCTTGGCCTTCTCGACCGCCTGACACATCTCCTCCCCTTCGGCCGCATTCATGGCGAGCGGCTTCTCGCAGAGAATCATCTTGCCTGCCTGCGCGGCGGCGATGGCGATTTCTTTGTGCAAGTTGTTGGGCGTGCAGATGTCGACCGCGTCGATATCCTTCCGCTCGATCAGCTTTCGCCAATCGGTCTCGACCGATTCATAGCCCCAGGTATTCGCGAACGCCTGGGCCTTTTCTTCGTCCCGAGCGCACACCGCCTTGAGGACCGGCTTGTGCTCGGTGTTGAAGAAGTTGCTGACGCGGTTGTAAGCGTTGCTATGCGCCCGGCCCATAAAGCCGTAGCCGATCATGCCGATGTTGAGTGGGGTGGACATGGAACTTCCTCGAATACGCATTGAAATTGGGGCAGCAGAAGCCCACAGTGTAAAGCAGAAGCGACAGAACGACTACCTGGGGAAACGCAGTCGATTTTCGGGCGCTTGCGGCGGCATCAAGTCGCGGCCAAGGTCGCTAAGCAATCGGCGGTAGATTAGGCTTTCAGGCGGACTCGGTCTCGAGACAGGCTGGAAGCCCGGCCTGAATTCGCTACCATGACAGTCACCTGATTCCCAAACGCCCGCGCCCTGCGAGATGAGCATGAGCCAGCCGATTTACGACGCGCCGACGCTAGCGCACTTGCTTGCCGAGCGGTTCGCCGCTGGCAGGAACGACAGGGCGCTTCAGGCGCAGCTTCCCGACGGCGAGTTTCAGGCGATTTCGTGGCGGGAACTGCAAGTCTCCGTCGATGCGACCGTGGCCGTCCTCTTCGCGGCCGGCGTGCAACCGGGAGACCGCGTCGCGCAACTGTCCGAGAATCGCTTCGAATGGATCCTCATCGACTTCGCGTGCCTGCTGCTGCAAGCGGTGCATGTGCCCCTGCACGCGAGCCTGTCGGCCGAACAAGCGCTGGAGCAAATCGTGCATAGCGGCGCGCGTGTGCTGACCATTTCCACGCGCGCCCAGGCCGAGAAATTCCACCAACTTCAGGCCCGCTGGCCGGCGGCGCTGCGGATCATTGGCTACGAAGACTTCGCGGACCTCGCCGGTGACGCCTGGCATGGCCTGCTCATCGCGCTCTGTCAACAAACGCGCGTGGGCGAAGGGTACGAGGTGCTGAAGGATTACGCGGCCAACATCACGCCTGATACGCTCGCGACCATCCTCTACACCTCCGGCACCACCGGCGAGCCCAAAGGCGTGATGCTGACGCATGGCAACCTGGTCTCCAACGCCTCCGCCGCGCAGCGGGCGTTCGGCGCGCGGGCGGACGAAGTCAAGCTGGGCATCCTGCCGCTCAGCCACGTCTTCGCACGGACGTGCGACCTCTACTCCTGGCTGGTCAGCGGCGGCAAGTTCGTGCTTTCCTCGCGGCGCGAGAACGTCATGCACGAGTTGGCCCATTTTCAGCCCACCACGCTCAACGGCGTGCCGTACTTCTTTGAAAAAATCTATGCCTCACTGGCCGCCAAGGACTTATTGCAAACGCCTGGCGCGTTGCAAAGCGTGCTCGGCGGCAAGATGCGATTTTGCAACAGTGGCGGCGCCTCGCTCCCGCCCCACCTCTACGATTTTTATGACGCGCAAGGCGTTCCGCTCTGCGAAGGTTACGGACTTAGCGAGACGTCGCCGGTCATTTCGTTGTCCACTCCTGAATCTCGCCGCCGGGGCTCCGTCGGCCGACCGATCGACGGCGTTGAGGTGCGCATCGCGGACGACGGCGAGATTCTCACTCGTGGCCCGCATGTGATGCACGGCTACTACCGCAATGCCGAGGCGACCCAGGACGTGCTCACAAGCGGCTGGTTGCTCACCGGCGATCTCGGCCGGCTGGATGCCGACGGCTATTTATATGTCACCGGCCGGAAGAAAGAATTGATTGTGCTTTCCAACGGTAAGAATATCGCGCCGGTTTATCTGGAGGGACTGCTCACCGCGCATCCCGCGATCGCGCAGGCGATGATCGTGGGGGATAACCGCGGCTATCTCACGGCGCTCGTCGTGCCGGCGGCGCTCGACCACACGCACGATGCGGCCCACTATCTGGCGATTATCGAGAATTGCCTGGCGCACTGCTCGCGGCATGAACAAGTGCGGCAAGTCACGCTGCTGGCCGAGCCGTTTACGCTGGAGCGCGACGAAGTCACGCCCAAGCTGACCTTGCGGCGGGCGATCATCGCGGAACATTACGCCGCCGAGATTGCCGCAATGTATGCAACTGGCGATACATTCTAACGTCGCCGTCACGCTCCGCGCGAAGCCGAGCTATCCGCCTCTGGGTGGCTGAGGCCGCGCGCTACTTCGCCTTGCGCGCTGAGAGCCGTTTCTTCGCTGCGGCAGGCTTTCTCACGCGCGGCCTCGTCGCTGGTCGTTTGGTCGCGACCTTCGCTCCCGAGGCTGCTGCCACGGTTGTCGCGGCCAGGCTGACCGTGGCCTTCACTTTCGTTTTTGCTTTCGCTTTAACTTTCGCAGGCTGCCCGGCGGCGGACTTCGTCGTCTTGGGCGCCGTGTCGCGCTTCGTCGTAGCGGCGCGGGATGCCTTGGGCGTCCCATTTTGCGATCGCTTCGCCCGAGATTTCTTCACAGGCGGCGCGCTCGATGGCGATTCCTCCGCGGCGTCCAACTCGATCCCGAACACGTCCCCCAGGTCACTGCCGGCGAGTTGCCGGCGGCTTCCCTTGGCGGTCTGCTGCTGGATCACTTGATTTGCCGAGGCGCTGATGAGATCCAGGTGGTTCACCCCGCGTAAGACGAAGAGCAGTTCCGGCTGCTGATCGAGTCGGGCGCCAACGCCATACAGCACCGCGGCAATGTGCTTGCACATCCGCGCGTAGTCCGGGCAATCGCAAGCCATCTTGATTTCCCGCGGCAACGGGAAGAGGCCGTTTTGTTGATTGGTCACGACTTCCATCACGCTGCGGGAGATCTTCCCTTGCAAGAGTTCCAGCAGGGAACCAATCTGGCCGCTGGAGAGCTGTTTGACGTCTGCCCACTTTCCCTCCGGCAATTTGTCGATCTTGATCTTGACGTTATACATTTCCGAGCCGCTGACCTTCGCTACGACCTGGCCTGGCTCAATCGCTAAGTGGCAGACGGAACCGTTGCGCACATAACTTCGGCCGCGCGGCAAGCGGTTCGAGTAGTCCCCCAGCGATTCAAAATGATTGCACCACGCCTGGCCCCAAAACGTGCGGGCGATCTTGCGGCCCTCGAGGGAGATGGGCTGGATTTTCAGTCCGCCCTTCTCTAATTGTTTCATTTCGCGCACCGCTTGTGCGCGACGTTGAGCCACCGAAACGTACGGTTTCCATTGAAAATACATGAGCGAACGTCCTTTCTCGCCAGTTGTGCGGCGAACCAGTTACAACGCGGCCTTGTCAATATCCAGAGTCACAAGATCGAGCAACTCGCGGTCGCTCATTTCGGTCAATAACTTCTCCGCCCCGCCCGTTAGCAAGTCGTCCGAGAGGGCCCGCTTGTCTTCAATCAGCGCGTCGATCCGTTCTTCCACCGTGCCGCGGCAGATGAACTTATGCACCAACACGTTGCGCGTCTGGCCGATGCGAAACGCGCGATCGGTCGCCTGATTCTCCACTGCCGGATTCCACCAACGATCAAAATGAACGACATGCGAGGCCGCTGTCAAGTTCAATCCGGTGCCGCCGGCCTTGAGCGAGAGGATAAAAAACGGCGGGCCATCCTCGCGCTGAAACGCCTCCACATGTTTTCGCCGCTGCTTGACGTCCGTGCCGCCGTGCAGCACCAGGCCGCTCTGGCCAAACACGTCTGCTAGCAGTGCTTGCAGCGGGTTGGTCAGCTCGCGAAACTGCGTAAAAACCAGCACTTTTTCTTGCCGGGACGCGATTTCCTCACACAATTCCGTCAGCCGCGCGAACTTGCCGCTCTCCACAGGCCGATACTCGCCGTCCCCAATCGCCTGGCTGGGATGATTGCAAATCTGCTTGAAACGCATCAAGTACGACAGCACGATGCCGCGCCGCTTAATGCCGTCCACGCCTTCCATCGCAGCGGCCAATTCTTCCACGGCCCGTTGATAAAGGGCCGCTTGACGCTTTGATAAGCCGCAGTACGCCTTGACTTCGGACTTGTCCGGCAGGTCGGAGATGATCGACTTATCGGTTTTGAGTCGCCGCAGGATATAAGGCCGCACCAGGTTCCGCAACGGCGCGTAACGATCATGCGTGCGCTCGCCGAGCGCCTTCACAAACTTCTTGAACTTCGTGGCCGAACCCAACAGCCCCGGCGCGATAAAGTCAAACAGCGACCAGAGATCCGAGAGTCGATTCTCCACCGGAGTGCCTGTCATGGCGATGCGTGTCGGGGCGCGGAGCGCTTTGGCCTTGCGCGTTTGACTAGCGGCGGGATTCTTGATCGCCTGGGCTTCGTCGAGCACGACCAGCCGCCACGACATGTCGCTCAGCCACGGTTGTCGCGCGAGCATGCCGTACGTGGTCAGCACGACATCGACCCCTTGCAAGTGCTTTTCAGGCGCGGCCGCGAGTTGCTGGAGCGCGTCCTGATCCATCTCCGAGGAATGCACATACACCGCACTGAGCGTAGGCGCGAAGCGGGCGATTTCCGCTTTCCAGTTCGCCAACAGCGACGCCGGAAGGACCACGAGCGACGGAGACGCGTCCGGCCGCTGGTCTTGTTGCAGCTTGAGCAGTAGTGCGAGGACTTGCAATGTTTTGCCTAGCCCCATGTCGTCCGCCAGACAAGCGCCCAGCCCCAGGCGCGTCAACAGCCAGAGCCACTGGACGCCTTCGGCTTGATATTTCCGCAAGTTGGCTTGCAGCCCGGGAATGTTGTTCGCATCGGTGCTGCGCTTTGGATCGCGTAGTTGCTGGAGCGTCTCCTCCAGCCACTTACCGGGGCGGACGAACGACCACTCGGCCGTGGTTTCGACCGTGGCGTCCGTGGCATCCAAGTTCGCCGGCACGCCTGCGAGCATGCGCATGCCTTCGCTGAAGGTCAGCATCCCATCGCGCGCCGCCTGTTCCACATCGCGCCACTGCTCCAGCGCCGCTTCGAGCCGCGCGCGATCGACTTCGACCCAGCGCCCCTTGAAGAGGACCAGCCCATCGTCGCCAGCGAGCAGCTCTATCCATTCTTTCTCGGTCAGCGACTCATCATCGAGCGCGACGCCGACGCGAAAATCGAGCAGCGTATCGGCATCGAGCGTGGTGTTGTGCTCCTGGCCAATCACCGCGCCTACTTTGGGTCGCGGGCATTTGTGCCACCAATCTGGCAGGCGCACGAGCACGCCGGCCGCTTCATACAACGGCGCTTCCTTCAAAAAGCGATACGCTTCCTCCGCGGTCCAAGCCAAGGGGTGATAGATGTCGCCGGAGGCCACGAGGTTGCGGATGTACTCGCTCTGCTCGGTCGCGCGTTGCACCGGTGACAACAGCCGCACGAGCGCCGGCTTATTCTGCGCGCCGGCGTATTGCTCCAGCGCTTTGCCCAGCGGCAAGTAACGCGCCTTGTCTTTCGCGGAGAGACCGGGGATGTATGTCGCCATGAACGCAAAGGGATAATCCGGATCGCGCTTGTTTTCGGCCAGGTGAAAACAGACGCGCCCGACTTGATGCCAGGACGGCGCGCGCTGCTGCAAAAAGCCCGACAAGCCTGCTTTGGTGGCCGCGATCTCCGCGCGCGTCCAAGCATCCAATTCGCGCCACAATGCTTCCAGCACATCGGCGCTTAGATACTCCGCCCCGGTCATCGGCGGCGCACCGAGCGCGAGCTGGTCCAACTGCTCGCGGCTCGGCGGTTCGATCTGAGGCGGCGCGCGGTCGAACAACTCCGGTGTTTGGCAGAGCCGCGTGACGTACTCGCGCGCAAAACCTTGCCAATATGCGAGCACCGGCGATAGCCCGCTCGACGATTCCAGCGCCGCTAATGCGAAGAGCCCGGAGGCGGAGGAAGTGGCAAATGCCGCGACGGCTTCTTGCAGATCGGCGGCCAGCGCCGTCATATCCCGCCCCGCGCGCATGGCCACGCGCCCTGAAGGGGTGACGAGCAACAGGTCGTCCCGATCTTCCTCGCGGCTCTCCATAGCACGAACTTTCATGCGCCAACGGCGGCGACCTGTGCGTCACTTGCGGGGTCGCCAAGAAGCTATGAATTATAGGAAGTGTAGGGCAAGTGTATAGGGTAGCGAAGAAGTGGCGCGGCTTGTGGTACATTGCGGCCCAAGCGGCGACGGCGAGTTTCGCGAGTTGGATTTCCGGCGCTGACGAGGTAGCCGTAATGACTTCGCGCCGCTGCGCTGCGAAACTAACCCGTTGTAGCGCGCATTTTCGCACATCTTCAACAGAGAGCCTCTGTCGCCAAGCGAGTCGCATGAGCATTCGAAATTTTAAGCATCTGTTTCAACCCAAATCCGTCGCCGTGATCGGCGCCTCCTTGCGGCCGCATAGCCTGGGGGTGACGGTGATGAAAAACCTGCTGGCCGGCGGGTTTGCGGGACCGATCATGCCGGTCAACCCCAAGTACCAGGCGATCTGCGGGGTGCTGGCCTATCCGGACGTGACCAAGCTGCCGCTCGTGCCCGATCTGGCCGTCATTTGCACGCCGCCGGCGACGGTTCCTGGGATCATCGGTGAGCTTGGGCGGCAGGGCACCAAGGCGGCGGTCGTCCTCACGGCCGGGTTGGAAGCCAAACTGGAAGGTTCCGACCGCACACTGCAACAGACCATGCTCGACGCGGCCCAGCCGCACATGTTGCGCATTCTCGGGCCCAACTGCGTCGGTCTCATCATTCCCGGCATTGGCCTGAATGCGAGTTTCGCGCATACCACGGTCAAGGCGGGGCAGATCGCGTTCGTATCGCAGTCCGGCGCGTTGGCGACGGCCGTGATCGACTGGGCGCGGACCAACGACATCGGCTTCTCGCACTTCGTTTCCCTGGGCAACAGCGCCGACGTGGATTTCGGCGACGTGCTCGATTACCTCGGCAGCGATCCGGGCACGCGCTCGATCTTGCTCTATATCGAATCGATCCGGCACGCGCGGAAGTTCATGTCGGCCGCCCGCGCCGCCGCCCGCAACAAACCGGTCATCGTGCTCAAGGCAGGCCGCGTCGCTGAAGGGGCCAAGGCAGCGGCTTCGCACACCGGCGCGTTGGCCGGCGCCGACGACGTGTACGACGCCGCGATTCGCCGCGCAGGCATGTTGCGCGTGGACGCGATCGAGGATCTGTTTGACGCCGTCGAGACGTTGAGTCGCGCGAAGCCGCTCAGCGGCGATCGGCTGACGATTCTCACCAACGGCGGCGGCCCCGGCGTGATGGCGACCGATACGGCCATCGAGCGCGGCGCGCGCATCGCACAGCTTTCGGACGATACCATGCGGCAACTCAATGCCGTGCTTCCTGCCACCTGGTCTAAAGGCAACCCGGTGGACATCATCGGCGATGCGCCGGCGCAGCGCTATGTCGATGCGTTTGAAATCCTCGCGCGCGATTCCGAGACGGACGCCATCTTGTTCATTCATGCTCCCACTGCGATCGTCGCGAGCAACAAGATCGCCGCGGCGCTCGTCCCGAGCCTGCAGCAATCTCACAAACCGGTGTTTGCCTGCTGGCTCGGTGGGGATGCGGTCAGGGACGCGCAGCACACGTTCGCGCGCGCCGGCATTCCGAACTATCGCTCGCCGGAAGATGCGGTGTACGCCTTTCTGCAAATCGTCGATTATCGTCGCAATCAAGCGTCGCTGATGGAAACGCCGGAATCGGTGACCGAGGAATTCACGCCGGATACGGCTCGCGCGCGCGAGATCATCGAGCAAGCGATCGCGTCGGGACAAGACGTGTTGACGGAGCCGGAAGCGAAAGCGGTGCTGGCGGCGTATCAAATTCCCACCGTGGAAACCCGCATCGCAACAGCTCCGCAGGACTGCGCGCGGCTCGCGCAGGAGATTGGCTTTCCCATCGCGCTCAAGATTCTCTCGCCAGACATCTCCCACAAGTCCGATGTCGGCGGCGTGGTGCTCGATTTGGAGAACGCCGAACAGGTCGAGACAGCCGCGACCGACATGGTCGCCCGCATCAAGCAACTGCAGCCGGGGGCTGATATCGAAGGTTTCACCGTGCAAAAGATGGTGCGTTGGCCGGGGGCCCACGAATTGATCGTCGGGGCGAGTGAAGATCCGGTCTTCGGTCCCATCATCCTCTTTGGTCAAGGGGGGACGGCGGTGGAAGTCATTGCGGATCGGGCGGTTTCGCTTCCGCCGCTGAACATGGCGCTCGCGCGCGAGGTCGTGTCGCGCACGCGCGTCTCCAAATTGCTGGCCGGCTATCGCGATCGGCCTGCCGCGGACCTGGACGCCATCTACCATACCTTGCTCCATGTCGCGCAACTGATTGCCGACATTCCCGAAGTGCGCGAACTGGATATCAACCCCCTGCTCGCCAATGAAAAAGGAGTGCTGGCTCTGGACGCCCGGCTGAAGGTCGCCCCCGCCAGGTCGAACGGCTCGCGACGCCTCGCGATCCGCCCGTATCCGCGAAAACTCGAGGAAACCATTACGTTCGACGGCCAACCGCTGGTCTTGCGGCCGATCCGCCCCGAGGATGAACCGGCGCATCGCGTGTTGATCACCAGGCTTCATCCGGAAGACGTGCGGTTCCGTTTCTTCGGTATGCTCCGCGAACCGATCGCCACCGAACTCGCGCGGTTCACGCAAATTGATTATGAACGGGAGATGGCGTTCATCGCGACCAGAAACGACCGCCACGGCGAACCGGAAACGCTGGGCGTCGCGCGGGTGGCTACCGATCCGGACAACATCACCGCAGAGTTTGCCATTGTGGTGCGCTCCGACTTCAAGGGGAAAGGACTCGGCTCGATCCTGCTCGAAAAGCTGATCGCCTACTGCCGCAGCCGCGGCACGGCCCGCATTATCGGCCACGTTCTGCCAGACAACACCCGCATGATCGCCCTCGCCGAAAAATGCGGCTTTCAGCGCGCCGCAAGCGTCGATGACGACGTCCTCGAGTTGCAACTGCCGCTGCTTGCGAAGTGAACTCTCGCGATGAGCGGCTGAGGGGTTGATCCGCGGCGTACCTCGAACGAAGTTCCGGACCCCATCCAGCTCGCCTGGATGGTGAATGAGATTCTTGGCTCAGGGTCGCCGCGTCACGCACGTAGCCCAAAGGACTTCTTCACCACCGACGCCAGCAGGCTGTTCATTCCGCTCCGACCGGCCCCACGATCTTCACCTGGGACGAGAGTAGCAGCGGGATGTCGAGATCCTTGAACTCCAACTCACCGAACATGGCGGCGTAGCCGGAAGTCGGGAAGTCGATGTGATGGGCGATCTTTTCGCCGTTGACATCGAGTTCCACCGCTTCCCACTTCGAATCGCGGAAGTCCTTCGTGGCGCTCGTCGCGATCCACGCCCGCGCGGCGGCCGGCTTGCGGTCGGCGCCGAGCGAGAGCGTCAGTCCGCCATCGGCGAGTTGATGTTCCCAACTCAGTTTCGGCAGCGCGTGGCCTGTGATCGCCTGTTGCTGCAAAGCGTGGATCGCACCGACTAAGCGCGGCAAGTCCTTCAGGCCGTGGCCGTTGTTGGGAACGTAGAGAATGTTCTTTTGCCCGCCGAGATCTTTCCAATACAGGTTCAGCGCATCGAGCGGCCAGTAGCGATCGTTGGTTCCCAGGATCACGATCTTGGGCTGGGTGAGACGCGCGCGGTAGGCATAGGGGTCGACGATCTTCAACAGTTCCTTGCCGCGCGGCGTTTCCAGGGCTTGATCGAGACGAAGCTCCTTGTAATCGCTGACCTGTTCTGATAAATCCCCCCAGGTCTCCTTCTGGTGTTTCATCTGCGGTCCCATGTTGAGCACGTCGATGACCATCGGCGCGATCGCAATGGCACGCTCGTCGCTCGCGCCGGTCAGCCATGTCGTCCAGCCGCGCTTGGATGCGCCGCTGACCGTGAACGTGTCGATCTTGTGCTTCCACGTTTGCTCGGAAAATTCCTGCACCGCATCCATCCCCCGCACGGCGCTTTTGACCATCGGCAGCAGCAGCGGCCACTCATCGTCGCCGGAGTGGAGGTATTTATCAAACGTATAGGCAATGATCTCGTCTTCCACCTTGCCGCCGAAGATCGGTTGTTGCGGCACTTGCAACAGCACGACGACCGGCGTCTTGAGCATTTCCGCGACCAAGGCGAAAGTCTTGGCTTCGCCCGGCATCTTGCCTTCGGTCGGCGGTCCGGCCAGGTCGTCGCTCCACCGCCCCCCGCCGATGAAAAACAGTGCATGATCGGCGTTGGCCGGCGCGGATGATGGCAGCAAGATGAACAGTTGATGCCGCCAGACGATATTTCGCCAGGTTTGCGATGTCAGCGTCAGCTCGACATATTTCGTCGCGTTGACCTTCCCCTCGCTCCGCTGCACCCATTTGTAGCTGCCATCAGGCTTCGCCAAATATTCGGCCAGCGGTCCCGCGAGCGCTTCCTTGGCCGAGGCCGGCGCGGCCGTGGCCCAGACCAGAGAGAAGCAAACCGAAAGGGTCAGGCCAAGGAGAACACGATTGGTCACGAGAAGTTCCTTAGGAGTGTAAAAGGGGCACTGGGCCCAGCGCGTGTGCTTAAGTATACCTACCCGCTCTCCCAGCGGCGAGTTTCAGGCGCCCTGGGGAACTGGTATTCTGAACCGGTTGTGAAACACCATGCCGCCCTCCCGGGAGCCCGCCGATGTCAACCGATCGCCGCTCGTTTATCGCTCAGTCTGCCCTGCTGACCACCGCCGCTTTAGGAGCTACCGTGACTTCAGCCGCCGAACCCTCACCTGCAAAAACCACGCCCCGGCAACGGATCGGCGTATCGACCTATTCCTACTGGCGTTATCGCGACGACTCCAAGCTCCCGATGGAGAAGTGCATCGAGCTCGCCGCCGAGATGGGTTTCGACGGCGTCGAACTGCTGCACGTGCAAATGGAAGCGGAGGACACGCCGTACTTGAACAAGCTCAAGCGCCGGGCCTTCACGCTCGGCCTGGACCTGATGGGGTTCTCCACGCATCAATCGTTCGTCTCGCCGGACGCCGACAAGCGGCAGGAGAACATCGAGCACACCACCAAATGCCTGGAGCTGGCGTATCAACTCGGCATTCCCACCATCCGCGTCAATACCGGCCGCTGGGGGACGAGCAAGGACTTCAACGAACTGATGAAGAACAAAGGGATCGAGCCTCGCCTGGATGGCTACACGGACGATGACGGCTTCAAGTGGGTGATCGACAGTTTTGAAAAGCTCATCCCCGAAGCGGAGAAGCGCGGCGTCGTGATGGGGCTCGAAAACCATTGGGGACTGGGGCGCACAGCCCAAGGCGTGCTGCGCGTGATCGACGCTGTCGATTCCCCCTGGCTCGCGGTCACGCTCGACACCGGCAACTTCCTGGAAGATCAATACCCGCAATACGCCGCGCTCGCCCCCCGCGCCGTCCTCGTACAAGCCAAAACGTACTTCGGCGGCGGCACCTGGTACACCCTCGACATCGACTATGCCAAGGTCGCCGCGATCTTACGCGAGCACAACTACCACGGCTACTTGTCGCTGGAGTTTGAAGGGCAAGAAGACTACACGACAGCCGTGCCCAAGAGTTTGGAGTTGTTGAGAACAGCGTTTGGATGACGCTCCAGCGCTGGCCGCTTCATCGAGCCACCAGAGCAAATTCTCGCCGACGGGTGCCACCCCGCCCTTCCACAACTCCCCTACAACATACCATCGACCGGGAATGTTGTCAATACATATTTACCATTTATCGATAAATTGCTATCGACATCAGCCACTCAGCCTCGCGCATCCAGGGCTAAGTCCGCGTCACCCCCGGCCAAAAACCACCCCTCTGAGGACAATTATTAGCAGCTTGGCGCACACGCGAATCCTCGCAACCCACTTACTGCAAACGCTTTACGAATTTCGCCCCCCGCCGAACCTCATCGCCTATTAGCGACTTCAACCATCCGGGTGGCACCTATGGTAAGTACTATGTGCGTGTAGTGTAGTAATCCCCCAGAACAGCCGCGGCATCAATCGCGACTACATATCCACCCACGTTGGGGGTGCCACTGGCTTGCCAGTGCGGATCGGCGAGTTCGCGTGGCTTTCATCTAAGACGTTCACCCCGAGTGCAGCCTCCCTGATCCACAAGTCGAAGCCTGATCCCTCACAGCACGTTGCATTCGCCATGCTCCCAATCCCATAATATCGGCAGGGAGCACGACCGTGTCGACGACGCCTCACCTCAAGACCCG
>CAUJKE010000022.1 GCA_963205385.1 Planctomycetota bacterium
CTTGCTGGTCCAACAGCTGGTTCGACCAATTCGGAGGCCTTTACCTCAACGCTGGAAGTGGCCGGGGCAGACCTTGCTGCAGATTAGGGCTGGTTATCGAGGGTGTACAGACTTATTTTGATGCCAAGTTAGGGTATCTGATTTTGGAGATCGGCTCCTATGCGTCGAATTGCTCGTATAAACCTTCCATGGAGGGAAAATGAGTAAATCTGCTTGGACGTCGTCTGGGGATAGCCTTGTGAATCGCTCTGAGAGCTAGCGGTGGGACGAGCATATGTTTAATGACCTTAGATTCACGCTGAATGCCCAGTTCTTCCGCGCACGTGCACGAATTACGAAGGTAAGGATCAAAGCCCTTCTCGATGCGGCAGAGGCCAATACGGCGGGACGGCGTCCGTTGGCGGGGGCGGTACGCCGACACGCAGTTCTCGCAGATGGCACTCCCTACGTGTATTCGTTCAGAATCTTCCTGTCAGAGCGGCCGGTACATTTCTTGGCAAATTCGGTGCTGAAAGACAACATCTACGCGGTAATTCTCGTGCTTGAGTTCAATCACCATGTCGCGATCCTGAAGAAGAGCTGCGCCAACATCGCCGACGAGGCGGAGAAATTCTTGGACCCAGTCAGTTACACCGACATGGTCTCCACCTTGGACGAAGCGCACGTCGCGTACCAGAAGCTCAGCGCTCGACAGATGACGGTCGCCGATACCGCGATCCGCTCTCGATCGTACGAGGCGGCCGATCTCAAGGGATCGCTCTCGCGGTTCAGCACCGGGCGCTCGGTCCCGTACTTCATTCGCGTGCGAGACAGCCAGAAGATTCGCTCACTGAGTCTGTCGACAGGCCGGCTATTCGACGCAACAGAGCGCCAGCCAATCGATGCAGTGGCCATGTGGGCTTCCAAACGACTTGACGTCTCGCCGACCCGCACATCGGAGTTCATTTCCGCGTTCGCAATGAGCTTGCCACTCGCGAGCATTCTCCAGAGGAAGGTGGTGCCGGCGGCGATTCTGATCGATGCAGGTTCCTTGGTGCGTCGGATGGAAGCTGAGAACCTGGTCATCAAATACAAGACGAAACGCGGGCGAATCATCGCGCTTTCCGATCGAGCGTTGAATGCGTTGACCCGGAGTCTGGAGAATGTCTACGATATCGATGCGCAGCTGAACGTACTCGGCGCCCCAGCCCGAACGATGGTGAGGGTCAACAAGCGCAATCTCACGATCGCCTCGCCGGTACTTGCAAAGCTCCGCATCGACGAGAATGGCAAGGATGTAACGCTACAGAAGTTCTTGATTGCCAACAATCTTTACACAATCACCTTCAGTAACCCGAAGTACGTTTTCACCTCAGGCGAGTGCTTCGAGGATACCTCGGGGGTTGCGGCCATTCCCTCCCTAATTGACGTGCTTGTGCCACTTCCTCAACTGGCCAACGTGACATCCGAGAAGGGAATTTTCACGCAACGATCCACCGGTTTCTCGGCGCATTCCCTCTTTGCGGAAGTTGAAGCGATTCATGCCGCCGAGGACTACCTGTTTTGCGACGACCTCGGCGACGAATGGGCGGACCACATAGCCTTTGGACTTCAGGAGGCCTGCGTGACCTTCATCCATTCCAAGCACAAAGACCAGAGCACCTCTGCCGCCAACCTGCATGATGTCGTCGGACAGGCGGTGAAAAACATCGGCAACATGACGATTGACCCGACGCGAATGCAAGCGAAGGTTCAGAACAAGCTGAGCGGGGTGTACGTTCACAACAAAGCGTCTACCAGGATTCAACTGACACGCCGTGGCAACGCCGGAAACTTTGTCAATGACCTGAATTTTCTTCTTGCCAATCCTCGCTTGCACCGCAAATGCATTCTGGCCTGCTCATTCCTGTCACGTGCCGCAGTTGCCAGCGAGTTCTGGAAAATCCAGACGGGGGCCCCAGTCAAGGGGCATGTCGTTCAACTCATGTGGATTCTGTCATCCTTCGTCCACGCAGTGCGCGAAGCGCAAGCTGTTCCGGTGATCTACTGCTCGCCATGAGTCTTCGAGCGCGCTGGCGCGAAGCTGCACTACCTTTATTGCGCCCGATGAAACGCGGTTGACCGGGGATAGTGGCGACGAAACCATGCGCCGATGCCGACATCAGTTTACGAATGCAGCCATCGCGCGCTGCGCGCATCTGTACGATACACCAGACATCTTCGAAGTATTCCGTGATCCGATTCCGCTGCGTTATCGCGGGTAGGGAAGGGCCGCTTCCGGCCCAGGCTGTGTGGAAACTCCAGCGATTTTTTCGAACATGCACGCGTACGTAGTGTTAGCGCAATTGAGCTGAGCATATTGCGCTCTAACACGTCGTTCGAGGCTCAGTTTTGCGCGCTATTTGTCCCGCGATCATCCGTATTCGCGTTTTCACACAGCCTGGACCCAAAGCTGCCGTTCAATCTGCAACGACTTTCTCGGTTGAGGTTAGGTGGTTACTCATCAATGCGTCAATACAAGACGCGACCCCAACCCGTTTGATATGGGGCTCTCTTGGCAGGACTCTTGGCGCTCGCGCTTATGTCGCCATGGTGAGTTATCGCGAATGGATCAAAGCGAGCATCATTTTTGTTGGGAAGTCTTGCCCCGGTACGCCAACAGCCGCAGCGCATTAAACACCACGAGCAAGGTGGACCCTTCGTGGATGGCGACAGCCGGCCCGATGCCCAGGCCGAAGATCGTTGCCGGTACCAGGAAGGCGACAATCCCCAGGCTGACGAACACGTTCTGCCGGATCACCTTGCGCGTGTGGCGGCTCAGGTCCACCGCGAACGGCAGGTGGCGCAGGTCGTCGGCCATCAACGCGACGTCGGCGGTCTCCAACGCGACATCGGAACCGGCGGCACCCATCGCGATGCCGACCGTGGCGTTGGCCATTGCCGGCGCGTCGTTGACGCCATCACCAACCATGGCCACCTTGTCCTGCTCGCGCAGCTTGCGGATGGCCTCAACCATGTCCTCGGGCATCAGGTCGCCCCAGGCTTCAACCAGGCCCACTTCCGCGGCGATCGCGACACCGA
>CAUJKE010000023.1 GCA_963205385.1 Planctomycetota bacterium
ATACCAAAGAGGTCTTTTTATTGATAGCCTCGCCAGGCTCAAGCGACAAAATTGCGCTATTAAAATAAGCGTTTTAAGCCACGTCGCGAAGTATCACGCAACGTGACTTTTGTGAACCGCAGCGAAAAGCTTGGAAACCCCCAGTAAAACACGCTACCGTTTGCACTGTCTGGGTGTGTTTTGTTGCAACTGTGGGAGTTCAGTCAATCGGCGACCATTGGCAACCCACTCACTGATCAGGCGATCATATTCGAGCCTGCTTGCCGCGGAACCAATTGGCCCGAGATAGAAATCCTTGCCGCTGAGCCTAACGACTGCCTGACCGCTCGCACGATGCTTGCGGTATTTTGGAAGAGACTTGCTAAGGCGTGGCATGCGATACCTTTCACAGAGCGCAAAACGGTATTTACCGTCTTGCGGAGCTGGGAAAAGCCGCACTGCCGACCGCCGGCAGGTAACATAAGTGATTGTTTCGGCTGGACTTAAGGTTAGAGCGGGCGACCGGACTCGAACCGGCGACAGCCAGCTTGGGAAGCTAGTACTCTACCAACTGAGTTACGCCCGCGATGTGCCTTATCAATATACGCTCGACAGCGACGCACTGGCAAGGCGCTGAGGCGAGAAGGTCGTCAATTTCGCTGGGGGGCCGCTTGAAAGCCGAGTGACGCAGCGGCGGATTGCGGATTTTCGGCCTGCGCGGCACAAACGGCACAGCGGGGCGAGAAGTTGCCGCTTTGCCACGTGTTGCAGTTTGACAACGGCCGGTTCGCGCTCCACGTTTATGATGGACGACACCCCGGTGGTGCTGATCCAAGAGGAGCTGAGCATGTTACAAGATGCCGAAGTCGAACCAGAGTTGGCTGAAATGCAAACTTCGCGCCGCCGCACCGTGCTCTTGATCGACGACGACGAAGATCAAACGCAGGCCCTCGCTTGGCGCTTGCAAACGCAAGGCTTCACGACGCTGACCGCCTCGACCGGAAAGCTGGGCCTACAAACGGCGATCAGGGAACAACCGGACGTCATTTTGCTCGATGTGCAATTGCCCGACTTGGATGGTTTGGACGTTTGCGAGCAGCTTTCCGACACGCCTGCGACCTGTTGCATTCCGGTCATCATTCTCAGCGGCGCGGAGCGCAGCGCGGTCGTGCGGCGCGCCCGCGCCGCAGGTTGCGATTATTACCTGCGTAAGCCGTATGATCCGAATGTCGTGCTGCTACTCGTGGAGCGGGCGGCGGCGGGCGATCGACTGTAGTCTCAGGGTTCGATAGCGAAAGGGGCGCGTGCACCATCCATGGGTCTTGATGCCACGCATGTCGCGCGGCGCGGAAAGAACGGACGTGCGGACTGAACGTGCGCTGAATGTCTTGACGGAATCGCCGATTGGCGCGACGCCGTGCGTCCGGCATCACCGCCACACGTGGCGCGTGACGCACGATTGGCAAGTCCCCCTATGACGGTTTGGGCGCACATGGCGCTCTTGCGCTGGAGCTTCTCTGAAAAGCGCGTGCGATGCGCAAAATGGCGATGAATGCCACGCGTGAGTTGCCGATTTCTTTCTGCGGATAGCACGCCATGGCGTTGCTGCGACGGAACGCAGGGCAGGATCGCCCCACTTCTTCTTCAGCCGCGCTATACCGTGCCAGGAACGGAATCCATTGACAGGGGATCGGACGCCCCCATCACCACTTCACACACCGCCATCTTCGCAGCGCGAACGGATCGCGCGTGGAACAACCGGATGGTTCCGCCCCGAATGGAGTTTGACCTATGACACTGAAGATTGCCCGAGGCGCGCTCTTAGCGTTGGGGCTGGCCTCTTGCACGAGTTCTCTCGCGCTAGCACAAAACGGCTACCCCGCCGTTCCGCAGCGGACCTATGCACCTCAAACGGCGGCGTTTGAACGGTATTATAACGATCCGCAAGCGCCGCTCTTGAACTCGCCTGTTGAAGTGGCGCCAGACCTGCCTGCGCCGATGAGTCCCTACGAAGCCGCCATGCAAGGAGCCTGGTCCGAAGGGAGCGGGAACTGTGGCGGCGCCGACGCTGGCTGCGGAACTTGCTACGCCTCGTGCTGCCAGCCTATGTGCAATTGCTGGTGGGGAGGCGCAAACTTCTTGTATATGGGCCGCGACAAGGAAGACTTTCAACAATTGAGCTTCGATGATACCGACCTGGTGGGCTCGGTGCTTAATACCGATACGGCCAACATGAATTGGAGCGGCGGCGCGGAAGTCTTTCTGGGTCGCTGGTTCAACTGCGGCGCGTATGGCATCGAAGCGCGCTATTGGGGCATTTATCCTGAGAATCAAGGACAGACCGTCTACGCCAGTGGACTCGCGGGTAACTTGAACACCGTGTTTGACTTTCAGCCGCTCAACATTGGCTCGAATAACGTCAACGACCTCTACGATGCGGCGCAGGCGCATCGCGTGCAGCGCAGTTGGCAGTTCCACAATGTGGAACTCAACATGCTGCAAGGCTATGGTTTTCAAGGCGGGTGGAGCTGCAACCGGTTCGATGTCGGACTCCTTGGCGGCGTGCGTTACCTCCGCTTTGACGAAGGCTTTCAATACGCCAGCGCGGATACAAGCCCCGTGTTTGGCGCGGACCCGGCCAACGAGGCCTACTACGATATCGATGTCGAGAACCACCTCGTCGGCGTGCAATTAGGCGCCAATGCGAATTATTACATGGGTAGTCGCTGGAGACTTCGCGCGACGCCGAAGATGGGCGTGTTCAATAATCATGTCAACCAAATGCAACGCATCTACAATGTCAACGGCGTCGCAGTGGTTGGTTCTGGTAATCCTCTGGTGGGACAGGCTTACGACATCAACACCACGAAGGACGACGTCTCCTTCCTGGCGGAGATTGATCTCGGCCTCGACTACCGGATGTCACGTCGCTGGACTCTCAACTTCGGCTATCGCGCGGTCGCACTGACAGGTGTGGCCCTTGCCACCACGCAGATTCCGCGCAACTTCGCCGACATCCCCGGCGCTCAGGACATTGACAACGACGAGAGCCTCATCCTGCATGGCGGCTACGTGGGTGCTACTTACCTCTGGTAGCAGTTGAGCAGTGCTAAAGCGGTAGGGTCACAGCCCTCGCTCGTGCCGCAGTGCGGTCGGGCGAGGGTTTTTTTATTGACGAGCCGAGAAGCGCTCTGAAGCCAGCGCGAGCAAAGTGGTGCTTCCTCACGAGTACGTTGCTACCCCAACCTCCCCAGTTGTTGACGTAAGTCCTTTGCTAGCTTGGCGGGGAGGGGTGGTTTTTTCACTACATTTGCGTTTCTTGCAGCGTGCCGAGGAGGCGCCCTCCGAGGCGGTCGGGAGGATTTTCTGGTGGTCGCTGGACTGCGTCACGCGGGGCGAAAGGATTTCCAAGCCGTCGCGCGTGGGCAGGATCAGGTCCACCACCTGAAACCTTAATAGCCCCGCGAGCAGTCGCCGCGGTTCATCCCCCAGTCCTGCGCGCTGAATGGTGAAGAAGTGCTCGGGGCTTGGACGTTTTCAGAACGCAAAAGCCGCCTGCAAACCCAGCCGCGCCGCCTACCGCAAATCCACAAATGAAACGCGCGAAACACCTTTCCTAAAACCCGAACACAGGGTATACAATGAATTGAATCGACCGCTGAGGAGGGTATCCGAATGGTGAGGAGACTGATTCGAAATCAGTTGCC
>CAUJKE010000024.1 GCA_963205385.1 Planctomycetota bacterium
TTCGTCTGCATCCCAAGACAGGCGATCACGACATCGACTTCAAGGTCAAGCAAGCGATTGGCTTTCTGCAGAATAAAGACAAAGTGCAGGTCTCTGTCGTATTCAAAGGACGCGAGAACGCCCATCCCGAAGAGGGCCGCCGCATTCTCGAAATCGTGATGGGAAGACTCCTCGAACACGGCAAAGTCGAATCCTCCATCAGCCAGCAAGGCAAACGCATGATGTGTACGATTGCGCCGAAGTAATCGCACGAAAAATGTGATCCGCCTGAGTTTAACGCCCTAATCTGACACGCTTGTGGCTGCAGTAAGCACCGCGCGCTCGCGGAATGGTGTTGCGCCCCTCACCAGAATCCGCGGGTGCACCGGAAAAGGGCAGGTCATCTGGCAACGCATCCCAAGACCCTACTACGAAGAGCATAAACAAGTCTGCATGTTGTTCGCCGCGACAACCAACTTCATCGACACGACGATCGGCTCCCGCTCCTCCTCGACTGCTGGGACAAAGACCGGTTTTCACGATGATTTACGCGCGAGTTCTGAACCGGAGAGGACGAGTAATCCCCAAAACCTATAACTACGATCCGTTGCGATGATCAAAGAGAGCATGTGGAGGCGTTCCGAGCAACGTGCAGACTGGATTCTCGCCGAACCGCCTGCTGCAAGCAGACGGCAGCCGCCCCGTCGCTTTATGGTACTTCCAGCTTACTCAGGCGGCCGCTGCTGAGCTTGGCCGTTCGGCAAAAGGAGCCTTGAATGAGTTTTGATCCCCGGAACGACCTCGAATGGTCGTTGATGAAAGCAGCAACAGACCCCGCTCATCGCCCGCAGTTCTACAAGAACCTTGTGCAGTCCGACATATTTATTATTCAGCATGGGGCGCGGCCGCCAGAAGGGGAAGGCCGAGTCACACTCAATGAAGGAAAAAAGATACAGATCGCAAACATTGAGATTCAGGGAAAACGATACATACCGTTTTTTTCGTCACTTCCTCGATTGCAAGCAACTATCACTGGGGAGGTGGCCTATTTGGGAATGAATGCTCAGGAATTTCTAAAACTGACTATGGGCTCCGCGCTCATACTAAACCCGGGGTCTGACTACGAAAAGGAAATCACACCTGACGAGGCGGCCTCGATAGTCGATGGCTCTCTCTGGCAACCTAATGAACAATACGTGGCTCAAAAAGAAACTAGAATTGTAATTGGGCAACCTCAGAATTACCCAAGGGAACTTGTTGAAGCTTTGACACGCTTCTTTAAAACAAAAAAACAAGTAAAGCGCGCGTGGGTCGCACTTTTTTTAAATCCAGTTCTGGATGAGAAACCCCATACCCTTATCGCTGTTCACGTAAGTGAAAGGTTTGAAGAAGTAATTTCCGAGGCGGGGATCGTGGCTCGAAACGTCAAGATTCCTGATCCACCTGTCGATTTTCTGCCTATTACCGGACATGGCGGAATCGAGGACTATTTTGTAAAAGACGCGAAACCCTCCTATGTACGCCGGTTTCTTGGCCTCTTCTAAGTGTCAGTTTTGTACTTCTGGGAACTGATCTTGCGACACACAATGGACTACTCGCCTATTGCATTGATGCTTGCTTTTGATGGCTGGCAATCGCCTTGGACCGGTGCTCTCAATCACGTCTCCCCTCTGAAGGATACTGTCCTCCCACCTGAGCGGTTGTGTCTAAAAGCCATTTGCAAAGTAGTGCTTAGTGGTCGGCAACTCCTTTTTCGTAAGACTCGAAAATGCTCGTTCGTATAAGCCTCTCTTGATTCTCCCAACGGCTAATTTAGACTAAGCCATTGAAGATGGAAGCAGACCGATAGAAACATAGGCGGGGCAGGTTTCCTTAGCGTCACCACTTCATGAAACGCCTAGTACGTGTTCGCAACCGCGGAATGCGAGCTCGATTCTTGTCGCGTGTTACACAGCGTTTGATTTGTCGGCAAGGAACGTGTGCATGCATTCGCAACATCTGCGACAGCGGCTAGGTGATCGTTGCGCGCCTCGAGGGCGAGCGGCTCGCCGTAAGCAAGTTTTTGATCGAACTCAGCGTATCGCGAGATTGGAGCGACTCGAAGATCGTCTGCTGCTGGCGGCGGATCTGAAGATCGTCGCGCACTCGACGCCCTCAGAAGTCATCCTTGGTCAAACGCTCCCAGTCAGTTTTACGATCAAGAACGATGGTGACGCCGCGACGAGCGATACGTGGTACGACAATATCTATCTGTCGTTCGACGATACTTACGACTTCGACGATGCATTTATAGACCAAGTAACTCACGCTGCGCCGCTTGGTCCTGGCGAAGAGTTGGCCGTTAACAAGAATGTGCGCTTCGGCGGCGATCCCGCAGTGATCGGGGACGTGTATGTGATCTACTCAATCGATGAATTCAACTACGTCGATGAGAGCAACGAGTTCAATAACCGACTTGCGACACCCATCGTCACGTCGGCGCCAGATTTGGCCTTGTCGAATGTCTCCGCTCCCGCGACAGCAACGCTGGGCAGCGCGATTCAGATTTCCGCGCGCGTCACGAATATCAGCTCGACCACGCGGGCCCCGGCATTCTGGACCGACGCGCTCTACCTATCGGAAGACGCAATATTCGATCCCTACTTGGACACGTCGTTTGGCTACCAGGGCGCGCCGGTGTCGCCGCTCAATCCGGGCGAATTCTACGACTATACGAACATCCCGGTACTCTTGCCTCAGACGGCGGCGGGTAGCAAATACCTGATCTTCGTCGCGGACGCATTCAACTCGCAACCCGAGACGAGCGAAGCCAACAACTTTGTCGTTCAACCGATCACCGTCTCCGGTCCCGATTTGTTCATCCAAACGGCTAACGCGCCTACGGAAGCTGAGCCCGGCGAAACCATCGACATCTCATACACCGTTAAGAACCAAGGCGATTTGACGGCGAGCTTGGGCTGGACCGATCGCGTCTATTTCTCGGACTATCCCGAGGGCGGATTTGACATCGAGCTACTTACGCAATCGATCACCAGCCAATCGCCACTGGCTGCTGACGGCACCTACACGATCAACGCGCAGATAACGCTGCCTGCGAATTCCGGTCGCGGCTTGCATTACCTGCGATTTGTCACCGACGAGGATGGGGATCAAGGCGAAACGGCCGACGCCAATAACGAGCGAGTCATTCCCATCGACTTGGGTCGCGCCGATCTGCGAATCACATCCTTGATCGTGCCTCCGGCGGTCACCTTGGGAGCACCCTTCGATGTGACTTATACGATTATCAATGCGGGACGCGCGCCGACGGACGCATCTTCCTGGTACGATCGTTTTATTCTGTCGGCTGACGCGACGGTGGATGACAACGATACGATCGTCAACGAATCGATCGATCGTTTTGGCGATCCGTTGCTTAGCAACGCCAGTTATACCAAGACCGTCAGCTTGACGATTCTCGATCCGACGCAAACGACCCTGATTGTGGAGGCTGATGGTTTTGAATATCAATCGGAAGCAAACGAGAACAACAATCGCCAATCCGCCACGCTAGTCATCGCCGCGCCGGACCTGCTCGTCCAAGACTTTCAGGCGCCCGTATCCGCGACGCTGGGTGATACGATTCATATTTCGTTTACCGTCAAGAATCAAGGCAACGTCGCGACGGCGCAGAATTCTTATTGGTACGATTCGCTCAAACTATCGGACGATGACGTTTTCGATAACGCCGATAGTTATCTACTCGATCTAGCAACTCTCGTACCGGCGCTGGCGCCCGGCGAAAGCTATCTTGTCGAACAAGACATCCTGATCAACCACAGTTCGATGGCTGGCAATGTCTTTCTTTGCCTGAAAACAGACGCAGGCGGATACTTAAGCGAAAGCGACGAAAACAACAACGTCACAAGCCGCGCTATCTCGATTGCAGGTCCCGATCTCGCGCTGACGCTCAATAGCGCTCCCGCGAGTGCAGTCGTGGGGGATGTCATACACGTCTCCTTTACGGTCGAGAACATTGCCGCGCTGATGGCGAGCGGCAGTTGGTACGATTATGTTTATCTTTCCGAAGACAATTCTTACGACGACACCGACACCATTCTCGCCTCACTCGGCGATTATCATGCCGAGTTGGCCGCCGGAGACAGTTACTCCACGGCAGTCGATTTTATGTTGCCAGTTACCTATCAAGCCGGCAGCAAATTCCTCATCTTTCGAGCCGATGGCACAGAGGGGCAAGGTGAAATCAACGAGGCCAACAACATCGTCGTGTGGCCGATCACCATCCATGCTCCCGATCTGGTCGTGACTGACGCTCAGGCTCCCAGCGAAGTACAGTTGGGCGAACTCATTTCGATAACCTATACGGTGACCAATCAAAACTCTTCGCCTGCACTCGCCGATTGGTATGACAGCTACTATCTTTCCGCCGACAGCGTTTTCGATTTGAGCGATACTTGGATTGGCTACGAATCCATCACCAGTCCACGCACGCCGCTGGCGGGAAATGCTTCTTATACGATCACGCGCGACTTACAACTTCCCGGTAACGCGCCGGCGCTTAACTTTCTGCTGATTATCACCGATAACTATGACAATCAAGGTGAAAGCAACAAGGCGAACAATGCCCGCGCCGTGCCGATTCAAGGCCAGCGTCCCGATTTGATTGTGTCTGACTCTGCCTCGCCTGTCGGCGCGATTGCAGGCGATACGATCTCGATTTCCTATGACGTGAAGAACATCGGCGAAGTGGCGGCACTCGCCGATTGGTACGACCAGGTCTATCTCTCGACAGATCAAACGTTTGACGCCTTTGATACGGCTATCCTCAGTGAATCGATTCAGACACAAACGCCTCTAGCCCCTAACGCAACTTACAACATCGTCCGTGATGCCCAGATTCCGAGCTACTTGCCGCCCGGCGTGTATTATCTGATATTCGAGGTTGACGCTTTCAACAACCAAGGCGAAGTATCGGATGGCAACAATCTGCGCATTGTCCCGATTACCATTGCCTCGCCTGACCTCACACTTGTCACCGCCAGTGCGCCGGCCAGCGCGGCACCGGGCGAGACAATCAGCGTTACCTTTCAAGTAAAAAACGATAGCCTCGTCCCGGTTGTGGTGCTCGGTAGCGACTACGTCTCGCTTGACTATGCGAACAATGACACCTACTTACTACAGAGCGTGGCTGCCAACGCCAATGCTCCGCTCGCGCCTGGTGCGAGCTATGAGCGCACGCTCAATGTCACCATTCCCAGCAATGTCCCGACTGGAACCGCCGAACTGACATTCTTCGCCGATGGCAGCTTGAGTGTTGGCGAAAGCAATGAAACCAACAACAACTTCAACCTGCCCATCACGATCATTGCGCCCGACCTCGCGGTGCAAAATGCCACGGCACCCGCCAGCATTAGTATTAGCCAAACTGTAAATGTCAGTTGGACCGTCAAGAACCTGGGTACCGTTATCGCTTCGAGCAATTGGCGGGACGCCATCTATCTTTCGCTCGACGATACCGTAAGTGCCAATGACTTGCTTCTGGCGGTGGAATTCGGCGGGCCTCTCGGGGCCGAAGATCAGTACGATCGCAGCTTGCTGGTCAACATCCCCGCCAATACGGCGCAGGGGAGTTGGAAGTTGCTGGTCGTTACCGACTATCAAGCGATTCAAACCGAAGCCAGCGAAGCGAACAACCTGCAGGCGATCGCCGTCGAAGTCACCGCGACCGACCTACATCCCACGACGATCGATGCCGTCGCGGCCGGCAGCATCGGCGAAATGATTGCCGTCACTTGGACCGTCAAGAACCTTGGCCCCGGCCCTGCGACGGCTAAGTGGAGTGACGATATCGTCCTCTCGCTCGATGACACCTACGACATTAACGACATCGTACTCACTTCCGCATACATCGATTCACAGACACCCTTGCCCGCGTTGGAAAATTACACAGTTCAGCGGAACTTCATCGTCCCCAATGTTACGCCAGGCGACTGGAAGCTCTTGCTCGTCACCGATATCAGCGATCAGCAGGGTGAACTCGACGAAAGCAATAACACGCTCGCGTGCAACTTCACCATCGGCGGCCCCGATCTTATCCCGCAATCGTTTGTGGGCCCCACGAGCGCAGCTTTTGGTGATGCAATCTTGGCAAGCTGGGAAGTAAAGAACAGCGGGGTTGGGCCCGGCACAAGAGTCTGGGGCGATAATGTTTATCTTTCGATCGACAATGTGTTCAGCGACGATGATCTTCTGCTGGGTTCAAGCGGCCCTACAGAGATTCCGCTGGGGATTGACGGCACGTACAGACCACAAATATCACTCGAACTGCCGGCCGATGATCTGCGCGCTGGCGGGCAATATTATCTCATCCTCCGCGTCGATGCCGGCCAGCAACTGGCGGAGAGTGACGAGACAAACAATCTGCTGATACGTCCAATCACGCTGGCTCCGTTCCTCCCGCCTGACTTGCGGGTCACTTCCGTCGCACATCCTGCCCTGATGCAGGCTGGCCAATCGGTGACGTTTTCATTTACGGTCGAAAACACCACCGGCCAGGCAGTCGCTGTCGCGCCGTGGGTAGATAGCGTCTATCTCTCGACTGATGGCACGTGGAATAACAGCGTGTTTATCGGGTCGATCCAGCGCGACGCGAATTTGGGAATTGGCGGTACGTACTTTACACAACTCGCCTTCACCATTCCGAACATTTCGGTTGGCAGCTATCAAGTTCTCGTCAAGACCGACGCCAACGAAGTTGTCCGCGAAGGAAGCCACAATGATAACAACGTCTTTGTTTCCACTACACCCGTGACTTTGCAAGCGGTCGATCTGATTGTCGATAGCACTTCGACCGTCAGCGCTGCGCAATCGCATCAAACGATCGCAGTTTCTTGGACCGTGCGCAATGCAGGCAACGCCGCCGCCATCGCCAACTGGAAAGACAGAATCTACCTTTCAACGGATAACACTTTGGATTCTGGCGATGCACTGCTGGCCGAGTTCGCGAATCAGCAAGTCCTGGCGTCGGGGCAATCTTATGCAGCCACACAGAGCATTACGTTGCCGCACGGCATTCAAGGTTCTTACCGGCTGATCGTGGCGACCGATGCGGCCGATCAAATCCCCGAATCCTCTGCGGAAGATAACAACACGCTCGCCACTAGTTCTATAGCCGTCACCTTGGCGCCCTACGCCGATCTGGGCGTCTCCAATGTCACGGCGCAAACACTCTTGATCGGCGACCCTGTCGATATCACAGTGGGCTGGACAGTTACCAATAGCGGCACGGGCCAAGGCGAAATAGGCACCTGGATCGATCGGGTGGTGCTTTCCAGCAACGACATCGCCGGCGACGGAGACGATATCGCGTTGGGCGAATTCCCACACGATGGCTTTATACCCGTTGGTACCTCCTACAACGAATCCCGTGTCATTCACAGTCCAATCGGCACACAGGGACGCTTTCATCTCTTCGTGATCGCTGACGCGACGGATATCGTTTACGAATACAATAACAATCAACGCAACACCGCTGAACCAAATCATGTTGTCGATATCGTCGCGCGAGAGTACGCCGATCTTGTCGTGGATTCGGTGGTGGCTGACACTTCCGGACAGAACGGCAAGAAGATTAACGTCACTTGGATGGTGTCCAACCAAGGTCTGACGCTGACCGATGCTGCCGCGAACGATCTCGTTTATATCGCCCGCGATCCTCAAGGCACGCAAGAAGTATCTTACCTTGGTAGTTTCACACGCCTGGGTAACCTGGGAGCGGGAGACAGCTACACCCGTTCCGCCCAGGTGGCATTACCAGCCAATGCCAGCGGTCAATACTATGTTTTTGTTCGCACTGGAGGTCCGTTTGAATTCGTTTACACGAATAACAACGATGGCCGCGGCACGCAGCCGCTGAATGTGATTTATGTGCAACCGCCACAGGTCGATCTGCACGTCGAGAGCCTGGCCGGACCAGCTACCGCGATCGATGGCGATTCGATCGACGTGTCTTGGGCTGTACGCAATGACGGGCCTGACGGCATCGACGGCGCCTGGCAAGACGAAATCGTCCTAGCCCCAAACGGCAATCTTGCCAACGCCATCTCGCTCGGCACTTTCACTCGCACCAGCGGCCTTGGCGCTGGCCTCTCCTACGCACGCACCGAGCGTGTACGCTTGCCCCAACGCATTCAAGGCTTGTATCAGCTGTTCGCGAAGACCGATGCCGCCAATATCCAGGCAGAAACGAACGAGAACAATAACGCATTGGGAGCGTCGTCGGGCCTTACGGTCAGCATTCAGCAGCGTCCCGATTTGCAAGCCACCAGTGTCGCCGCGCCCCCGGCCATTCCGGCGGGAGGCGTGGTAGATGTGCAATGGACCGTGCGCAACTTCGGCCCCGCCGCCACGCCAACCGGAGGTTCGCGTTGGGTCGATCGGGTTTACGTTTCGTTCGATAATCAACTCGACAGCGGCGATGTGCTACTAGGTGAGCGTCAAAATGGGAGCGCGCTGGCGGTCGGAGAGAGTTATACGTCGCGCGACAACTTCGCGCTGCCTGCGGCTCTGTCTGGCAATCTTTACATCTTGGTTGTCGCCGACGGAACCGGCGTCGTGGAAGAATATCCGCAAGAAGGCAACAATGTTATCGCCACCGCCATCGCAGTCGATGCCACGGTTGTGCCGCCGCCTGATTTTGTCGCCACCGCGATCACCGGCCCTGACCAGGCGTTTGACGGCCAAAGCGTGACGGTGCGCTATCGCATCGAAAATCGCGGTGCGGGTGATACCTTCCCGCTCGCTTGGACTGACACCATTTGGCTCACGCTGGGGCGAGACTTCCCCGACCCGGTGCGCGGTGATCGCCCGCTAGGAAGCTTTTATCATCAAGGCTTGCTGCATCCCGGTGAAGGCTATGATGCGACCGCGCAGGTCACGCTACCTGGTCGAATTACCGGCGAGTATTACCTTATGGTGATGGCCGATGGAGGCGATGCGGTTTATGAAGCCGCGCTCAGTCAGAACACGAATCCCGATGATCCCTATCGCATCGACGGCAACAATCACCAAGTCACTCCGCTAAGCGTTTTGCTCACTCCTCCAGCCGACCTGGAAGTGACCGCCATGAGCGCGCCTGCTGCCGCGCTCGGTGGACAATTTGTGACGGTGAGTTGGACCGTGGCGAATAGGGGCGCGAATACCACCGATCAAGAACATTGGAACGATCTTGTTTGGCTCTCAACCGACGATAGTGTTACCGATGGCGTTGGCGAAGCGTTTCTCATGTATCGAGTCACGCACGAGGGCCGCCTCGCACCCAACGCCAGTTACAGTCAAACGCAAAGCTTTCAGCTTCCCCCGTCCGCGGCCGGCATGCATTTCGTCGTCCAAACGAATGTACCGCCCGGGCCGTTCGATGTTCCTGTCTATGAAGGACCTTTCACGTCCAACAACACACTCGCCGTCACGAGTACGGTGACCAACACGCCCGCCGACCTGCTTGTGACAAGCGTCAGTGCCAATGCAAGCGCTTTCAGCGGCGAACTCGCCGGCATTTCATGGACCGTCCGGAACGACGGAGCTGCCTTGTTTGCGGGAACGAAGCAATGGGTTGATTATCTCTTCCTTTCGCCTGACCCAACGTTCATTCTCAGTCGTGCGACGTTGGTTGGTTATGCGGTCCATGACAACAGCGCGCCACTGGCAAGTGGCGCGAGTTACACGTCCAGCACGAACGTCCACTTACCCGAAGGCATGGAAGGCTTGCGCTATTTGCATGTGTGGGTCGATGGTGATCCAGAGGTTGGAATGAAAGCTGTGAGCGCGGCGGATTATCCGTTTTGGCCACGGCACTTCGCGGGACAGGTCTGGGAAGGACTCGGCGTTGCGCCCAAGCAGAACAACTATGGTGTCGCGCCGATCACTATCAACTATCGCGAAGCCGATCTCAGGCCTAACGCGTTTACGACCACTGCAAACGCCAACTCAGGGGCCACGCTCCCTGTTTCCATAACGGTCATCAACCAGGGAACACGCGCCACGCGCGTGGACGCTTGGGTCGATCGCTTTTTCTTGTCGCGCGATACGACACTCGATACTTATGATGAAGAGGTCGGTCGCCGCATCCACCGCGACGAACTCGGCGTCAACGAGTCTTATAGCGGCACGACGAATATCACGCTTCCCGACGATATCGAAGGCGATTTTTACTTACTGGCCTATGTCGATAGCCCCTTCAGTGGCGGCGCGAATAGACTTCCCTATCCCAGTGAAGACCAACCGCGTTTGACAGGCGACGGCATGGGATTGGTGCATGAGTTCCGCGAAGAAGACAACAATGTTCGCGCCATACCGATTCATATCACGCGGGTGCTGCTGCCCGATCTGCAAGCCACTGTCGTCAGTGGACCATCGCACGTGCGCACGGGACAGCCGATCGATATCAGCTACACGGTCCAGAACAATGGCGCAGGCGCAACGCTGGCGTCGCAAACACAGTGGGACGACTATGTCTTTCTATCGCGCGATCAATACTTGGATGTCGGCAGCGATCACTTCCTTGGCGCGGTGCATCACATTGGCGGCTTGGTCGTTGGCGCCAGCTATAGCGTCGCCCAAAGTTTCGCCACGCCGCGCGGCCTCGAAGGGGGCTATTACGTGTTTGTGCTCACCGACGTACCCGCCGGCGGTTTGGTGCGGGGCGAAGTGTTTGAAGCCAATGAGCGCAACAATTCCCGCGTCAGTGCTACGCCGACCATTTTTGATCGGCCGCCTCCGTCGGATTTGATGCCTGGTACACTCACGATTCCCGCTTCGGCCCAGAGTGGCGAGCTAGTCACGTTTACTTGGAATGTCACGAATCAAAGCGGCGAGAGCGCCGTCGGGTTATGGGACGATGCTCTCTATCTTTCGACCGACGGAACCTGGGATTTAGGCGATCGGCTGATTGGTCGAGCGAACGCCGGCGTGCCGCTACTTAACGACGGTAGCGAAGTGATCGGTTTTGCTCCGCGTTCACTTGGCCCCAATGAAAGCTATAGCAACAGCCTGCAAGCACGTTTGCCGATCGCCCTCCCTGGTAACTATCGCGTTATCGTGCGCACCGACATCTTTGACGATGTCTATGAAACCAGCAATGCCAACAACAAAGGCGTATCAACTGGCTCGACCTCAGTGACCGTCAAGACATTACTCCTGGGGGCAGCGCTGGACGACGTCATTGCCGTCGGCGAAGAGCGTCTGTACCGCGTTCAAGTTCCCGCTGGCGAATCGCTCGAAGTCAAGCTCACGAGCGATGTGAAGACCGCTAACAACGAACTCTATGTTCGTTACGAAGACTTGCCGAGTTCGCTGGCTTACGATGCCGCCTATTCCGGCAAGCTCTTGGCCGACCAACGGGCGATTGTGCCTCTGACAAACGAAGGCTTTTATTACATCCTCGTTCGCGGGCAAGGAGGAAGCACCCCGACACATGTTCAAGCGAGAGTGCTGCCGTTTGCCATCGACAATGTGACGCCTGACCGCGGTGGCGATGATCGCTACGTCACCATGACCATTTCCGGTGCGCGCTTTAGCAACGATGCGCTAGTGAAACTGATTCGACCACAATTCGGCGAATTCGAGCCGGTGAGTTATCGCGTCGTTGATCGGACGACGATTGTCGCCACGTTCGATCTGCGGGGGGCACCGCTCGGACTGTACGACGTGCAAGTCACCAACCCCGACGGTCAAAGGGCGCGCATACCCTATCGCTTTTTGGTGGAAGCAAAACAGCCGCTCGATGTAACCGTCGGACTGGGCGGGCCTAGCCAAATTGATATTGGCACAACGGGGATCGATCCTGCCATCTATGGCGTCTCGTTCCTGAGCCTGACGAACGTCGATACACCATACGTGCTTTACGAATACGGCATTCCGCGGTTGACTAACGGTACGCCCATCCCTGGCGAACTGCTGGTGCTGCACACTTCACTCGGTCAGGCTCCGAATCTGGTCGGCATTCCTTGGTCGAAAGTCGATCCGGTCATTAATCGCAATGGCGATCTCATCGCTCCCGGTGTTTTGGTTGATTTGCGCGATCAAGGCTATGCGGGGCTGAGCTTCAGCGTGGAAGTGCTCCCTGGTTTGACGCAGTTGCTCAAGGATGACCCCCACTATCTGACGAACCTCGACCCGCTCGACCTCGCCACGCTGTCGTTTGATTTTTACATCCAAGCGGCTGCCACGCCGCTCAACTCCGCCGAATATGTCGCCTATCAACGTACCCAAGCGGCAGCGCTGCGTACCAAGATATTGGCCGACAATGCCGCTCCGATGGGGCTGAAACAAGCTGCCGCCGATGCCTCGCTGTGGGTCGACGCCTATCTGGCCGCGCTTGTCAGCACTGATTTGCTGCGTCCCGAAGACACCCTGCCCATTGCCCAGCGCCAGGCAGTTACGGAAAGCTTTGTTTCGATACTCGCCGCCGGCGCGCTTTCCGGAATAACGGGACAGACGATTATTGCCGATGGAAATCTCGCGAGTTTTTTCGAGTCGATTCGCCAGTGGTACGGCCACATGCCGGATGCCTTTGGCTCGGACGTTCTCCCGCCAACGAGCCGCTTCGACTTTGGTCAAAGCAGCGCGACGCGCCAAGTCGCGTTTACGGTTCACGTCGGCGCGCCCGATATCGACAAACTTTTGGCAGGCGAACAGATTCCCGACGATCCACGCTTTAGCGACATCTTTGGACTGACAAGCACGCGTAGTAATGGCGTGAGCCTGGAAGCGCCAGCGGGTGCGGGCGATGAACGCTTCGTGCCGGTGGGAGTCGCGCTGCCGTACAACATCAAACTTACGCCTCCCGCCGATACCGATCACGCCGTCAAAAGCGTGCGGATTCTGCAGCAATTTGATCCCAGCCAGTTCGATGCGCGGTCGTTTCGCTTGGGGGATGTTCAACTTGGCGATCTTTTCGTCGATCTTCCCAACGATCGTCCGGCATTTACCGGCGAGTTCGATTTTACGCCATCGCGTGGCTTTGTATTGAGCGTTTCCGCCGGCATCGACGCCAACCAAGGCGTGGCGTCCTGGGTGTTCCGCGCGATCGATCCAATCACCGGCGAGGAAATCGACAGCACCGATCTAGGCCTGCTACTACAGGGGCAACGGGCGACGATCGGCTACTCCATC
This sequence comes from Planctomycetota bacterium, assembly GCA_963205385.1. GTDB lineage: Bacteria > Planctomycetota > Planctomycetia > Pirellulales > Pirellulaceae > JAEZGD01. Next base: position 13,150 of record CAUJKE010000024.1, read on the forward strand.
CAAAGCGTTGACAATTTGCTGACTGGCGATCTATTGGCCGGCTCGGTGCGGGTGGTGTTCGATAACGAAGCGCCGATCGATAGCAACATGGTGCGCAACACCATCGATGCCACGGCCCCCACAACAAGCACCACAGTGCGCAATCTAGGCAACGGCACCTTTGCCATCGACTGGTCAGCGCGCGACGACGGCCTGGGTTCCGGCGTGTTGAATCACACCGTGTTTATCGCCATAGATGGTGGTGCGTATCAGCCGCTGCTCATTCGCACGACTGAGAAATCCACGCTCTATCGGGGGCAAGCTGGTGATTCGATCGAGGCCATTGTCTTGACTACCGACAAAGCGGGTAATCTCGAAGCCTCGCCGAGCGGCGTCAGATTGCCCAAGATTGGCAGCGGTGTGAATCTCGGCACGCTCCCCACTCCGCCTGCCGCGGACGAACTCCCCGCCGCCCCCGCGCCAACCAACGAACCCACAACCAACCCGCTCTTCCTTCAGGCGCTATTGCAAGTGCCAACGAGCGCGCTCAGCTCACGCCCCTCGTCGTTTGGCACCGTTTACGAACCATTTGTCGCGAGCTCCTTTGCCACCAATATTCCCACCAGCGGCGCGAACATCGGCCCCCTTGGTATTGCCTACGATCCCGCAGGCCTGAATGTCTTCATCAGCGGAGGCGCGGGACGCAACAATCTTTATCGCTTCACGCTGGCCGGCGGAACAGCCGCCACTGTGCTGGCCACGCTCGACGTCCCTATTTATGACATGGCCTTCGACAGCGCGGGACGGCTTTGGGCAACAACGGGTGGTGATTCCCTGGTGCAACTCGATCCAGGCAGCGGCCAAATCCTCGCCCGTTATGGCCATGGAATTCAACTTGGTCTGGCGGCGCATCCCAACGGCAATCTGTTTGTTTCGACCGATCGCGGCATCGAAATCTTCGATACAACCACGCATCAGTTTCGTCCTTTCTCGCGCACCCAAGTCGATGGTCTGGCGATCGCGCCTGATGGCAGCGTCTGGGGAACCACCTGGCCTGGCGACAGCGCCCTGGTGAAGTTCGATGCACAAGGGCGACCGACGACCATGCTCGATCCGGATGCCGAAATCGAAGGCTTAGCGTTTGGTCAACCGGGTACCGCGCTGGCAGGACTATTGTTCTTAAGCAGTTCGACGAGCGGCGAGATGCAAATGATCGATTTGGTCACCATGCACAGCGTCCGCATTTCCAGCGGTGGCTCGCGCGGCGACTTCCTGCATATCGGTGGCGACGGTCGCATCTACGCTACACAGTCGAATCAAGTCGTGGTGATTCAGCCCGCGCTCGCTCCTCGCGTTCTCTCAGTGGCGCCAACGGTCGGTTCCATTCTCAATCCTGCCGTCAATGTCGCACGGGTGATTTTCGACCAAGACATGTTGGCCGGTTCACTACTCGATCCTCATGCGGTGACCAATCCCGCCAACTACTCGCTCACGAATGTCGGAACTGGCCAAGTATTCGAAATCGGCGGCGCTTACTATAACGCCGCCAGCCGGACTGCGGAACTGCGTTTTGGGTCGTTGCCGCCGGGTACGTATGATCTGGCCGTCAGCGGTTCCATCCAGTCTTTCGCCGGCAAGAGTCTGTCGCCATCGTTTACGACGCGGTTTAAGCTTCTGGGTACACCAACATCCGACGTTGTATCAACCTATTCCCTATCGCGCTACAACCGCCGCTCAGGCGTGCTAAGCGTGGATGTCGCACTACGGAACACAAATCAGGAGATACTCGAGTCGCCGATACGCTCGATTTTCGTTGGTCTCCCGATGGCGCAAGCATTGCTGGTGAATGCCGACGGCCAAACGGATTCCGGCGCACCGTATGTTGATCTCGTGCGCGCCGATCAGTCACCACTGCTTCCCAACGACATCACACCGACGAAAACGCTGGTCGTCAGTAGGCCACTAGCCCAACGTCTTGATTTCACATCGGTCCTTTTGGCCAGTGTGATTCCCAACAATCCACCTGTATTTACCACTTTGCCTTTGGGCTTTGGCGCGATCGATCAACTTTATTCCTATGACGCGAACGCCAACGACTCCGAAAACCACGCTATCACGTTCCTCTTGGTGCGCGCACCAGAAGGCGCGAGTGTCAATTCAGCGACTGGAGTTGTGGAATGGACGCCGCAACTCACCGACGGACCGAATGTCGAATTTGAACTGCGCGCTTACGACGAGCGTGGCGCGTTCCGCCCGCAGCGCTGGAATGTTGACGTGACCGATGGCAACGCCGCGCCCATCATCTTTCCCATCGCCAATCAAACGCTGTCGGAAGGCCATACGCTGATCCTCGACATCACCGCTTTCGATCCCGAAAGCGGGCCGCTGGCGGTGTGGATGGATCATCTGCCGCCAGGGGCGTCATACGACGCCGTGAGCCGTCAACTCCGCTTCGCCACTGATGGCACGAGCGCCGGCCGCTATCGTGACGTGCGGGTCTATGCCACCGATGGGATCCATCGAGTTTCACAGGCATTTGAAATCCTCGTCACGAACGAAAACCAGTCTCCGCAACTGGCGCCAGTCGCGACGCAGACCGTGCTCGAGGGAGCCACGTTGAGGTTTTCACTAGCCGCGACCGACATTGATGGCGACGCCATTACCTTCGGCTCCCGCGACTTACCGCTGGGCGCGACGCTTAATCCCAAGACCGGGCAATTCGTATGGACGCCCGACTTCGACCAACACGGCCGCTATGAGTTTAACGTCCAAGCCAGCGATGCACTGGGCGCGAGCGAGCGACATGTCGTTATCAATGTCATCAACGTCAACGGCCCAGTAACCTTCGATTCCTCATTGGGCCAATTTGTCATCTATGAAGATCAAGACCTTACGATAAATGTCACGGCGATCGATCCCGATCATCGCGCCGCGGCCAGCGTGTTGCTGTCCGATGGCACCAGTGATTCCGCCGGCGAAGGCTCACCGTTGGTGTGGAGTCACACGACACTACCTGCCGGCGCGACTTTCGACCCCCGCACGCAGACCTTCCGTTGGCATCCCGACTCAAATCAAGCGGGCGTGCACACCATCACTTTTCAGGCTACGGATGACGGAGATGGCACTGGGACCAACAGCACGGCGCAAGTCACGCTCACCATTACCGTGCGCGATGCCAATGCAGCGCCGGTGGTTGACGCGATTGCGGATCAGGTTTTGAATGTTGGCGGCACGCTTTCGATTCCTGTTCGCGTCACCGATGTGGACGGTGGTCCCCTATTCCTTTCGGTTGGTGGCCTGCCAGACTTTGCGACATTTGCAGACCACGGCAATGGGACGGGGACCATCGTCGCTAATCCCGCGCTCACCGATCGGGGCAACTATGTCATCACAGTCATCGCGACGGACGATGGCAACGGCGACTCGCAGGTGATCCGCATCGGCGCGACAAAGTTCGTTCTGTCCGCGCTGGCCGACAATAGTCCGCCGATCATGGACTATGTGGGCGACCGTGTGGCCCTGGTTGACCAGACCCTCGTTGTAGCGGTTCGCGTGCGTGACGCTGACGAAGACCCGCTGGAATATGATGCGGATAATCTTCCCGTTGGCGCCACCTTCCTGCCGACCGGAATCTATGGTGTCGCGGAACTGCGCTGGACACCCACCGCTCAGCAGATTGGCAGCCATACTATTACCCTCCATGCGACCGATAGCGGCAACGGCGACCCTAACGACATCTTCAGCGCCTCACGGACGATTACGCTGGGTGTGCGCACGACCGATCAAGCACCCACGCTTCCATTGCTCGCCACTCGCACAATTGCGGAGGACTCGCTGCTGTCGTTCAATATTGCGGGTAGTGATCCAGACGGCGACTCGCTGATCTACTCCGCCACCAACCTGCCGCTCGGCGCGGAATTCGACGCTGCCACGAGCGTGTTTCGTTGGAAGCCGGGCTTTAGTCAGTCGGGAACTTACCAAATTCAGATTAGCGCCAGCGATGGCTACCAGGCAGCAACTCAAACCCAAACCATCGTCGTCACGAACACAAATCAACCTCCACGCTTCATCGCGCCCGGCGCCTTACTGGCGTTAGAGAACCAGCGGTTACGCTTCACAGTCTTTGCCGGCGATCTCGACGACGACACCTTGGTGTATTCGATCGTCGGCGCTCTCCCGCGCGGCGCGAGTTTCGACGCGAGCACTCAAGCGTTTGCGTGGACTCCGGATTACGATCAGGCGGGCGCCTACGAAGTCTCGTTTCGCGCTGCCGATCCGTATGGTGCCACGGCCACCTATACAACCTCGATCGATGTGCTCGATGTTAACCGTGCCCCCACGCTGCCGCGCCTCAGTGGTCACGTCGTTCAGGTTGGCAGCACTCTCTCGCTGCCGCTGGCGGCGAGTGATCCTGATGCGGGCGCTACGCTCACGTGGTCGATCGCAAACCTTCCGTTCGGCGCTTCTATAAATCCCATCACGGGCCAGTTTACTTGGAATGCACAAGCAGCCCAGTTGGGTGAGCACCAACTCCGCGTTACCGTCAGCGACGGCGCGCTCAGCACGACCGGCATTTTGCGATTGATTGTTTCGCAAACGCCTGTGCCGCCGTCGGTGCACATCGAACAAACGCCCAGCTTTGCCCCGCTTGTCGGCCAGAGCGTCCTCTTGCATGTGATCGCCGCCGGCGTTGCGGATATCGCGTCGCTCAGCCTCACTGTCGATGGTCAACCACTGACGCTCGATGCACAAGGGCGTGCGACATATTTTCCCACGCACACCGGACGCATCACCCTGGCGGCGTCCGCGCGCGACATCGACAACGTCGTCGGCATGACCACCGCTGTACTCAAGGTGCGCGACGCCAACGACGTTGCCGCGCCCGTTGTCGCCTTCACCACGCCGCCTGTGAATTCTATCCTCTCCGCCGTCACCAACATCCGCGCGAATATCAGCGACGCCAACCTCGACGAATGGACGCTGACTCTCGAGCGCGTTGGCGGTACGACGAGTGTTATCGCCAGCGGCAGTGCCAACGTCGCGGGAGGCGTGCTGACGGCGCTCGATCCACAAGTGCTCGTCAACGGTATCTATCGGCTAGCACTGTCCGCCAGCGATATCGGTGGACGATCCAGCACCACCACGCTCGTGCTGGAAGTGAACAGCGCCGCCAAGGCGGCCGCTTACACGACCTTCGCCACCGATGTGAGCACCACGCTCGACGGTGTGCCGGTGCAAATCGCGCGGCAATACAACAGCTTGCTTGCAGCCGTTCCCAGCGCGTTCGGTGTCGGTTGGCGCTTGGTGGGCAGCGATCTGCAGCCCGCAAGCGACGTCGCTGTTACAGGCGGTGAAACGACTGGGGTTTTCGCGCCCCTCGTGCCCGGCAGCCGCTTGCATCTGAACCTGCCAACCGGCGAGCGCGTCGGCTATACCTTCACGCCGGTTGCCACGAAGGTGGGCAGTACGACCTACTACCGCCCCGCTTGGACGGCCGATGCCGGTGTTACCGCGCAGCTCACCACGCCTTTGGCGCTCTTGGAACTCGCCAACGGTGGCCTGTATCAATTTGGCTCTGGGCTGCCGTACCATCCCGCAAACGAGCGCTGGGGCGAGTTCGCGTATACGCTCACTACGGCCACCGGCGGCCGCTACCGCTACAACGCCAGCGGGGCGCTCGTCGAAAGCCAGGCGCTGGGGCAAGGCAAGTTGGTGTGGAGTGATAGCGGCGTCCTCGCTCCCAGTGGCGCACGGCTCAACTTTGAACACGATGCCGCAGGGCGATTGTCCGCCGTCACTTTGCCGGACGGCGCGCGTGTGACCTATGCGTACGACTCCGCTAGTCGCCTCATCGCCGTCAACAACCTTGCCTCCCATGACAAGACTCGCCTCGGCTACAGCGAAGCCAGCGGCGCGCTGCTTACCACGCTGCTCGCCCCGCTGGGACAAACGAGCCAGCAGATCAGCTACGACGCTAGCGGCAAGTTTCTGGGCACCGCAGTCCTGGCCGCCAATCTGGGCACGCTTCGCGAGATTGCCGGACAACTCACGAACGGCACGCTGGCGGCAGGGCAAACTCAGCGCTACGGCCTCTCGATCGGCCAAGCGGAGCTCGCGACAGCGCTGAACGGCAAAGTCTTGATCGGCCTGGAGGTGAAGGGAGCAAATGGCCTCGATCCCGCCGCTGCAACACTCTCTGGCTACGCGCCGCTCTACACTCGCGTGATCGCGGGACGGAGCGTCGCGCTTTATGCCATTGATAGTGCCGGCGCGCTGGCAATTGGCGTTAGCGGAGCCAACAGCGCGACAGTTGGCAATTACACTCTGAATGTTTACATCGGCGGTGATGTCAATCTGGATGGTGCGGTGGACGGCGTCGATGAAGCCACGCTCACGAACAGCCTCGGCGCCACGCGGGACGGGGGGGGCGCTCCCATTCACGATGGCTTCGCTGCCGAACACGGTCCTTACATCGAAGCTGCCGACGTTGACCGCGACGACGATATCGACGACAGCGACCAGGCGTTTTTGCGCGAATGCTTCGGCTTTGTCGCAAATCGCGCGGCGAGCGCCAGCAACCAGGTGTCGCCGGAGTCCATCAATAACCTCTTCCAGTCGGCGATCAACATCGCCGGCTACTTCACCGACCCTGATAACAACGTCTTGAACTTTAGTCTCGGCGGTGTTCTCAACGGCGTCGCGCGCATGGCCGCCGACGGCAAAACCTTGCAGTTCCAACCAAATCCAGGCTTTACCGGCACCGCCTCGGCCTTCGTCAACGCTTTCGATGGCGAACTGTATTCGCAGCCTTCTGAGATCAAGTTCAACGTGGAAGACGTCGCGCTGACGAGCATCCGGCTGGTGCAGCGAGATTATCTGCTCGATATCAATGGCAGCGCCACGCTCGAAGTGGTCGGTACGTTTGGGGACGGCGTTGAGCAAAAGATGCCCGCCGACTTTGTTACCTATGTTTCGACACAGCCCGATACGGCGCGCGTCTCCGACTCGGGCCAGATCTTGGCGCTGAATACCGGCACTAGCATCATCGAAGTACATGCCGGACGCTTTGTGATTGCGACGCCTGTGACCGTCAACGATCCAGCTGCCACGCAACTCAATCTCGAGTTCTTCCCGCTGGTGTATTCGCTGGTTGAAGAGGCGACACGGCAATTTGTGGTACGTGAGCGGATCGCCGATGGTACGGTAATCAACCGCTCGGCGGCCGCGGAAGGCACGAGTTACTACGTCATGGACCCGGAGGTCGGTGCGACGACGCCCCATGGTCTCTTTCAAGCCTTGGGCGACGGAAAAACACCAGTTACTATCATCCATCGTGGCATGAGCGAAGTGGTCTATATGACCGTCACCGCACCACTGTCCAATGGGGCACCGATTCTGCCGGAACAGGGTGGTATTGTCACCGCCGCCGATGGCTCGTTCGTGGCTGTTCCAGCGGGCTGTTACGCCGGCAACGTGTCGATTACTCCGCTCACCGCCGGCGACGCGCCGTACGAGTTCCCAGGTGGCTGGACGCCAGTCGGTGGTATCGATATTGCTGCCAACGGTTCGATGCAAGGATGCAACGGCTGGCCAGTAGGAATAAAGACGCCTGGGCTGGATCCTGGCACCGAAGTATGGATCATGTCGCCGCGGCAGACTGCGATAAACCCACCGGCGCCTCCGCCTCCGCATGAGGGTGGTCCGCCTCCTCTCCCGCCCGGCCCCCCGCCCAAGCCGGAGGATTTTAGCTGTACACCTCAATGGGAAGTCGTGGACAAAGCGATTGTCGGCGCCGATGGCGTCGCGCGCACCACGTCCCCTCCCTTCCCTCAGCCCAATGCAGGCGCTTACTTCGCAATGAGTTCGGGCAGCCTCGCTGGACTCGTGGGCGTCATGGGGACCGAAGCGCAAAAGGCCGGCAAAATCACCATTGCTCCGGAAACCGGTCGGCCGTACTACATCGTGCCTGGTTTCTTCGCCGACTTCTACGTTCCTCTGCTCACCTCGGGGAATGTTCAAGTCAAAGCCGAGATGGTCAATCGGCAGGGACTAAGCAACTCGACAGTCTTCGACGTTTCGTTGAACCCCGGCGAGGTGCAAACCTATCACAGCAATCTCACCCAGCCTGATCTCTACGATGACCGTCCCGCGCCACAGTCGATGTCGCTAGGGTTTGAAAATGCCGCCGATGTGGGTGGCCTGGCTCCGGTGCTTACGATCCGCGGCGTTCGGTTCCAATCGCTCGACACGACGGTGCTATTTTTCCCCGCCGGCACAAGCGGCGACAATATCCGCGACGCGGTCCGCTTGATCCCCTACTCCGTGACCGACACCGAGATCAAGGTCACCATCCCGCCGACGCTGCGTCTGCCAGGTGGCCGTATCGCGATCGATCGTCTGACCCCTTTCTACTACGTGGAAACACAATGCGGCGCCGCGCCGATACCGAAGTTGCAATCGGTCGCCAGTCCACCGCTAGCCGTCAACCTCGGCACCCCATATTACACCTATGCGGTCAATAGCGGCAATCGCGACAACACGCTCAGTGTGATTGATACGCTGGGCGAAGTGCCTGGCGTGGTCGCTCGCATTCCCACGCCGACCGCGCCGATCGATGTGGTCGTGAGTCCCGATGGCACGCTGGCCTTTGTGTCGTTCCTGGGCAATCCCAATCGCCTCGATGCCAGCGGCAGCTCCGATCCGGAACTGCCTGGCATCTTGGTCATCGATACGCTGACGCTGCAAGCGCTCGATATGGATCCGACAACGCCGCGGGTCGATCCTATTTATTTACCGCGCGGCGCGCAGCCATTTTCCATCGCGCTTAGTCCCGACGGCACCCTCGGCTTCGTCACCGATCGAGCGCGCCCCTACATTTACGACTTCAATGCCGACCCGAAGAGCAGCAGTTTCGGCGATCGCAACTCAATCGACATTCTCTCACTCACCGATCTACAGCCAACTCAAGTGACCGGTTTT
>CAUJKE010000025.1 GCA_963205385.1 Planctomycetota bacterium
CATGAAAAAACCCCGGTTTTGCCGGGGTTTGCCAGTGGTTGCGATTCTACGCTACCACCCGGAGTTGCGGGGACAGGATTCGAACCTGCGACCTCGAGGTTATGAGCCTCGCGAGCTACCGGGCTGCTCCACCCCGCGTTAGGGGTTGCTGATGTCCACGCTTGTCTTCACCAGCAAGTATTGGATTCTAGCAAGTTGCCGTGAACTGGGTAGGGGGCAAGTAGCAATCGACGGGGAGATTGCACTTCGCGTTGCGGAGCGGCGGGACTTCAATCGAATTGGTCGAGTATTTTTGTGAGGACTTCTTTCTCCCTGGGGCGTTACGTATAAAGTCGAGATGCGACTGAATTTGCCTCATTTATTCGCGCGCGTGAATTTCTGGCGAGGTCGCCGTTAGTTTGCCGCAACTCCCTTGGGCGTAAGCGTTTTTGCTTGCAGACGAGGGTGGACTCGTCTAAGATTGAACGTGGATTGGCGGTGGGCGGGTTGGCCCCAAGTGAATAATTTGCCACGCTGGATGCGAATGTAGCGGACAGTACAATAACGGACAGCGACGTCCAGTTCGTTCGTCGTTGCGCCTCGCGAGGCCCTTGAGGGCTAGCACAGGAAGGATTATCCGCATGTCGATTCCGGATCCGTATCGACAAGGTCAGGCTCCGCAGGGAAATCCGCCTTCACAAGGGCCATACGGGCAACCGTACCCGCAACAAGCCTATCCGCAAAACACTTATCCTCCGCAGGCTGGCTATCCCCAGCAATCGACTCATCCGCAGGTTGCTCAGCCACAAGCCCCGCAGAGTGATTTCCAGCAGCAAGCTTATCAGGCAACGCCGATTCGTGCGGTGCAGCCTGTGCAAGCAGTTCCCGTGCAGCCGGTTCCGGTGCAACCGGTTCCTGTACAGCCGCAATACGCGCAGCCAGTTCAGTCTGTGCAGCCAGTGGCGACGGGGCCGCGTCCCATTGCGGTGGGAAGTACGGAGGCGGCTGAATTCCTCGCCAAGAAAACGCCTGCGGCCGCGACCGGCGGCGTGCGCCCGGTGCTGGTGAAGAAGTCCGAACAAGACGCGCTCAAGGTGGAAGACCGGCCTGACGAAGACGCCGAGGAAAAGCCGCCGGAGGTGGTGAAGGCCGCGCCGCCTTGGCTGGTGAGCCTCGTCGTTCACATGGTGGGGCTGATCATCCTGGGCCTCTTGTATTTCGGCATGCCTCAACAGCCGATGATGGTCGAAGTCCGCTGGGCGGAACGGCTCGGCGAACAGTTGGACGATTCTTCGGTGTTGATGTCGTCATCGGAGCCTGTGGAGACACTCGACACGGAGTGGTCGAAGGAACTGCAGATGGTGGAGGATCCCTTAGCCGCGCCGCCGGAGCTCGAGATCGATCCGCTCATCGCCGGGACGACCGCGACTTCCAATATCTCCGCGCCCTCGATCGGCATGGCTCTTTCGGGACGTGAGAAAGGGGCGAAAACCGCACTGCTGGCAGCGTATGGTGGAACCAAGCTGACAGAAGAAGCGGTGCGCGACGGGTTGCTCTGGCTGAAAAAGAATCAGCAGAAGGACGGTTCCTGGAGTCTGGCGGGCCCCTATGGGGAAGGCTCCACTCAGGAGAATGCCACCTCGGCGACCGCTATGGCGTTGCTCGCGTTTCAAGGCGCCGGCAACACGCATCGGAGCGGCGAATTCAAGGATCAAGTCGCCAACGGCTGGAAGTGGCTCCTAGCCAAGCAGGATGCCGATGGCAATTTCGTACAGGAAGCCATTTACAATTCGACGTTATACACGCAAGCACAATGCACGATTGCGGTCTGCGAACTGTATGGCATGACTAAGGACGAGAAGTATCGCAAACCGGCTCAACTGGCCATTGATTATGCTATTAGTGCCCAAGACCCCGTCCTGGGAGGTTGGCGTTATACGCCCCGGCAAGATTCGGATCTCTCCGTGACCGGCTGGTTTGTGATGGGCTTGCAAAGCGCCCTCATGGCGGGATTGGAAGTCCCAAGCCCGGAACTCGATAGCATCAGCAAGTTCCTCGATGCCGCCCAGCATAATGGCGGGTCGCAGTATAGCTACAAAGCCGGCCAAGGCCCAACGCTCCCGATGACGGCGGAAGGTCTGCTCTGCCGGCAGTACTTGGGCTGGAAGCATGAGGATGAACGGCTCCGCGGAGGTGTGAACTACCTGCTGCAGAACAAACTCGACTACAACGATCAAAACGTGTACTACTGGTACTACGCGACGCAGGTGCTTCACCACATGGGGCACCAAGACTGGGACCAGTGGAACGCCGTTATGCGGGAAGCGGTTCCCAGGGCCCAAACCAAGACCGGTAAGGAAGCCGGCAGTTGGTCCCCCGGTAACGACCGCTGGGGCTCGCGCGGCGGACGGTTGTACGTCACTTGCCTCAGCATTTATATGCTGGAAGTGTACTATCGACATCTGCCGATCTATCAGCACCAAATTCAGTAGGATTTCAGATTGACGATTTCAGTTTGAATGCAAGTCTGAAATCATCCCTTAGAAATCAGACGTTTCTTTAGAACTCGCGCCGGTCAGTCACCGGCGCAGGCGCGATTGGTTCTTCGTAGATTGGAAACGATTCCCAGCGGTTGGGACCGGTCTGAATTTCGCGGCGGCCAATCGGTTGCCGGACGCGGTTGGCATCTTGCCAGCCCCAGATGTCGCCGGGAACGTACGGCCACGGCGTGAAGGGGTCGCTGGAAACAATCCAGCGCGACTGACGATACCCGCCCAGGATGCCTCGCCGCCCCGTGGCGTAGACGTAGCTGAGGCCAGGCGGATCACGATAGACGTATCGGCCGGCCACGATATTCGGCCCACCGCGATACCATTGCAACTGCTCATTGGTCACAATCTGGCGGTTGATGTTCTCCAGTCGTTGGGCCTCTTGTTGCTCGAATGCATCGCGGTTTGCCTCGGCGATGTTGTTCGGCCCGGTGTGCTGCGGCTCAGCAGGCGGAAAGCCTTGGGCGAACGCGCACGCGGCTGAAAAGCTAATCGCAATCAGTAGCAGTGGGCCAATTCTGGTGCGGATTTCTGGTGCCATGACTGTGTTCCTCCAGCGTTTGCCTGGCAGGTTCAGTGTACGAAAGCTGGCGCGGATTGTCACGCGCTGGGCAGCACGCAACCAAAATCCTGGCAACTTCGGCGGCATTCCGTTTGCACCGTTCTCCTGGATTAATCATGAGCGTTTCGTCAGCGCTGGCTCGTGATGTTCACTGCGAGACTTGATGAATAATCCGGTTTAACCGTAGAACTGCGCCAGGGTTTGTGGGCCGAAGCCGAACAGCGAGAAGGGCCAAGAATGGCCCTCCGGCAACTTGCGTGTGCGATCTTCGAGTTCGCGTAACTCCAAACCGGCAAACGGTTAATTACCGCGAAATACTGGAAACCTCCACGAAACCTGTGAATATTTATCCCCTGCCGGTTTGCCCCAGGCCGCTTTGCGACCTACGTTTCCGATGGCGGGTTACGCCCTGGGTGTAGCTTCGTCACTTGCAAGCCGCGGACTTATCCACAGCGGGTTCCCGCAGACGATTTGTGGCTTGCATGCGTCAACGCCGGCGCGGCCGAACAGGGCTCGCGCCGTCGTCCAGTGGCGAAACGAACCTCGTCTCGGATGCGAGCCGACCACGTGAGCATGCACATGGCTACAGCCTCGACGCCAGTCCACTGGCAACCCATTGGCGAAACCGTGGCGGAATTCCGCAATGAGTGCGCTGATTTTGAAAACCTGATCGACAGCCTGTTCGACCAGCTCGACGTTTTGCGATGCGAACTTGGCCGCAAGATGTTTGACCTGGAACAAGAACGCCAGAAGGTGGTCGAAAGCGAGCAGCAACTGGCGCAGCAGCGCGAAGAAAATCAACGCGCCGCCCACGACTTCGAACATCAGGAAGCGCTCCTCAGCACGGCCTTGAATGAGCTGGAGGAGCTCCGGTCCCTGGTCGCGACGCATCAGCAGTCGTCCGCGGCGAACGCGACACTGTCTCAAGAATTGGCGGCCGCTCAACAGGAAATCGCCGACTTGCGCGCCCAACTTGTCGCGCGGCCCGCAGGCGGCGCGAGCGACCGGCAAGTGGCCGAACTCGAACAAGAACGCTCCGCCCTCGAATCCGAGTTGGAACTCGTGCGCGGGCGAGCGGCCGAACTATATGACAGCCTCTCGCAAGAGCGGCGCGCGCTGACGGAGTTGCGGACCGAGACCGCGACGGAAATGAAACAACTGCGGCGGATTGTCGAGCGCCAGTCGGAACTTCTCGCGGAGCGCGCCGGGGCAGGCAGCGGGCCAAACACGATCACCGTGCCGCGCGAGTCGATCATGGCCGAAGGAAAGCACGACGACGACGCCCCTGACGCGGGACCAGCGGCTGACCCTGTGATCAACTCCGTGATGGCGCAATTCGCCAAGTTGCAAAAGGAAGTCGCCGAAAGGCGCAAACAACGCAAGTAGTCCATCGCAAGTACGCGCTTCACGATCGCGTCTGCACGAATGTGAAGCAACTCCATTTCAGAATTGCCGGCGGTCGTCCAGGCCGCGGGCGATCACGTTCGCTACACCCAACTCAGGCTCAAGCCTATGGTAGCCCAAACACCCTTTTGGAAGCTGGCCGCGTTCATCGGCGCAACGGTCGCCGTGTGGCTGGTGTTATGGATGGTTCATCCCTGGCTGTTCGGGAGCGGCATTTTGCTCGCGACCGTGGCGACCGCGGTCGTGGGATGCAGGATTCTCCTGCGTGAACATCGCCCCCGGCTGCGCGAAGGGAACGTCAACCCCTTGCTGCACGCGAATTCCGCGGCGGATTTCGAGGAACTGCCGGACGACAGCGGCGACCTCGTCGAGCAAATGATCAAGCAAGGACGATATGCGCTGTTATTGCGCCCGCAAATCGCCAGCAATCTCGCGCCGGATCAAAAAGCGTCCGTGATGGAGCGTCTGGACGAGCAAATGGCGCTCGTGCCCCACGGCGAAGTCGTCCTGAAAGCGTCGCGATATGATGAATCCGACGACGATCGCGATGCGCCGGTTCCCGAGCGGGTAGTACATGTCGAAGCGCTGTTTCTCGATCGTTACCCTGTAACGAACAAGCAGTATCAAGCCTTTGTGAACGCCGGCGGATACGAACAGATCTCGCTCTGGGATCCGTCAGTATGGCCGGCGATTCTCGATTTTGTCGATGCCACCGGCCACTCGGGTCCGCGCTATTGGAAGAACGGCACGTTCTTACCCGGCCAAGGCGATCATCCAGTCGTCGGGGTCTGTTGGTACGAAGCGTGTGCTTACGCGCGGTGGGTTGGAAAGCGTTTGCCGAGCGATCCCGAATGGGTCAAGGCCGGCGCCTGGCCGGTGGCGGTCCCCGGCGGCAAGCCGCTCCAGCGCAAACATCCGTGGGGCGACACGATGAATCGCTCGCTCGCCAATTTATGGACCACGGGGCTCGGCCATACGGTCTCCGTGCATGAAATGCACAACGGCGGCACGGTCGGCGGCATCTATCAACTTGTCGGCAATGTCTGGGAATGGACGACCAGCAACTTCGGGGCGTGGGATCCAGCCATGCGCCGACTCGAATCGCCAACGCAAATGAAAAGCGTGCGCGGCGGCGCCTTCGATACCTATTTCGAGACGCAAGCAAACTGCCAATTTCAGAGCGGAGATTGCCCCATGGCGCGGAAGCGCAACGTCGGCTTCCGCTGCGCGATTAGCGTCTGCGACTTGGGCAATCTCAACGGCGCCGAGTCGCACATCGACGGCAATGAACAAGACGAACCACACCACCAGGCCCTCGCCAGCGTTTAGGAGTCAACAGTATGATTCGCGATACGGTACTCCCCTTGGATTCTTTGCGCCTGGCTCAATACGCCGTCCAGGCGCCTTGCTATATTTGCGGCGGCGGCAACAACTATGACGCCGAAATGTGCAGGCATTGCCAGGCGCCGATGGCGCTCGCTCATCAAGCGACGACGCAAAAAGTTCATCCGCACATGGTCGCGGTGCTCGGTTCGGCCGGCGCGGGGAAGACGGTTTATCTAGGCATGTTGACCGACATGCTCTCGCGACAGCACGAGGGCTTGCAGATTCTCGCCCGCGGCGCGTTTTCGATTTCGCTCCAGCAATCGACCATGGCGTCGCTCTCGCGCTGCGAGTTTCCCGCGAAAACGCCAAACGAACCTGATCGCTGGAACTGGGTCCATTGCCAGGTGCTTGCGCAAACTCGCCGCAAGTCGCTGGAGATGATCATGCCGGACTTCTCCGGCGAAGCGCTGATTCATGAGATCGACACGCCGTATTCGTATCCGGTCATTCGCGAGTTTCTGAATAAATGCGCCGGCGTGCTGATCCTGGTCGATGCCGCGCGCCTCGGCGATGGCGAACAGGAACAGGACTTCTTCACCATGAAAATCCTCAGCTACTTGTGCGAACTCGATGGCGATAAGCGCAAGGGGTGGCCAAACAAGCCTGTCTGTTTTGTGTTCACCAAGGCCGATCAATGCGAACCGTGCTTCGACGATGCGATGCTGTTCGCCAAGGAGCACACGCCGGGCCTGTGGCAGCAATGCCAGGAGCGGTTGCGGAGATTCCACTTCTTCGCCTCCGGCGTGGCAGGGGCGGTCGCTTATCAGCCGGGACTAGGTGGCAGGATGCAAGTTCCGCTACGGATCGAACCGCGGGGCATCGCCGAACCGTTTGCGTGGCTGGTCGAACAATTGCCGGCTTAGGAGTTCGATGATCCGCGGCGAGCGGCGCTTGCGCGTTGGCCGACTCTTTGGGGTAGACCTCTCATGTTCCTCGAGCAAGCCATCTTCACCTCGCTCAAAACGAACCGCCAGGAAGGTTATCAACTTGCCGCGGTGAGCCCTGGCGTCACCGCGGATGTCGCCCGCGAACTCGAACAATGGGGGCCTGCTCACGATTCGCTCTATGACGCGCGGGTCAGTAGTGTGAATTTTCATCCGCTCGAATCCGGCGAGTTCTGCATTTCGAGGACGACCGCCGAAGGGGCGGAGTATAGCGGCCGCGGCGGCGAGCGAATCTATACGCAAATGCTCATCGCCTCGCGCGAACTGCTGGCGAAATTCGCCAACAACCCACTGGCCGTGTTGGAAGCGGTCACGGCCGGCGGCGGCATCTGCGTGCACGCCAGGCCCCCGGCCACTTTGGAACGCATTCGCCTGGTGGGGCGGGCGTCGGTCGTCAATCACCTCCGCCTGGCGGAACTGGCCGGCGATCCCGGCCCCGATGGTTTGGTGAACCTGGTGCATCTGACGATCAACGCGCCGCGCGTCGGCGTACGAAGCCACGTACCGCTCGCCCGCTTGCTCTCCGGCCTGATATCGCTCTTGCCGGTGCGCTTCCGCACCCGCTACAGCTTTTCAACCGGTCTCCGCTTTTCACCTCGCAGGCCATTCCATATTATCGCCTTGCCTGAAGATCCCGCTGAGCAGCGCACTTTACAGAAAACGGCGAGCGCCAAAGCACTCGATTTGACTCGCAACATCCCCGCCACCGACAAGCTCAGCCGCGGTTGGGCCTATCTCATTCGGGACGTTTTCCGCTCCGGCCATCTCAACATCTTGCCGGAACTCCTCCGCCGCGCTGACTTGCACACCACCGAGTCCACGCCTGACGAAGTCGCCGCCCTTGTCGAAGCGGAAGTGCAGGCGGAAGCCTAGAAGCGACGCTGCGGCCGAATTAAGTCGTCGCCGAGTCGCCAAGACTGCGGAGCTTGCAGGCGACATCACGGGGCATCTTTGCCTGCCCTGTTTTTGACGGCGCAGTCGAAAACGGCTACGATATAAGTTCCGTTTTGGACAGCGGTTACTACGACTCCGCGCCGCCGCTGCCCACCCCGCTTATTCCACCCCGCCGGCCGTCGCTACTTGTTCGAGCTTGGAGACTATTCATGGCCTATTTGCGGCGGAGTTGCCTCGTTTGGATGACTTGCATACTAGCGAGTTGTGGCTGGAAGGCTGATGCACAGGCTGCTGATCCGCCAGGCTTCGAGCCGAGCCAGTTGGAGTTCTTCGAGAAAGAAGTCCGGCCGATCCTGGCCAAGCGGTGCTACTCCTGTCATAGCGCAACCGCGAAGAAAATCCAGGGGGGCTTACGTTTAGACTCGCGCGCCGCGGCGCTCGCAGGGGGCGATACCGGCCCGGCGGTGGTGCCTAAGGATTTGAAAGAGAGCCTGTTGATCGACGCGATCCACTGGGGCGACCTCTATCAAATGCCTCCCAAGACGAAGTTGCCGGAGGAAGAAATCGCGACCTTGACCAGGTGGGTGGAACTGGGCGCGCCCTGGCCCGAGGAGCAAGTCGCCGGGGCGCGTGACGCCAACGCGTTTGATCTCGCGGGGCGCAAGGCGAGCCATTGGTGTTGGCAGCCGATCGTGGATCAGCCGCCGCCGAGCGTCGAGCACGGAGCGTGGGTCAAGTCGCCGATCGACCAGTATATTTTAGCCAGGCTGGAAGCCGCCGGCCTCACTCCTAATGCATCAGCCGAGAAACGCACGCTCATCCGCCGCGCGTATTTTGATTTAATTGGCCTGCCGCCAACTCCGGAGCAAGTCGCCGCGTTCGTGCAAGATGAATCCCCCCAGGCCTTCGCCAAGGTGGTGGATGAACTGCTCGCCTCGAAGCATTTTGGCGAGCGGTGGGGACGGCATTGGCTCGACCTGGTCCGTTATGCCGAGTCGCGCGGGCACGAGTTCGACTTCGACATTCCCAATGCCTGGCAATATCGGGATTATGTGATTCGAGCGCTGAATGCGGATGTGCCGTACGACCAATTCGTGACCGAACATATCGCCGGCGATTTGCTCGAGCAGCCGCGGCTGAATCCGGACGAAGGCTTCAACGAGTCGGTGCTGGGGACCGGCTTTTGGTTCTTGGGGGAATGGGTGCATTCGCCGGTCGATATTCGCAAGGACGAGTGTGACCGCTTCGATAATATGGTCGATGTCTTTAGCAAGACGTTCCTCGCGATGACGGTCAGTTGCGCCCGCTGCCACGACCACAAGTTCGACGCGATCAGCCAGAACGACTACTACGCGCTGTTTGGGTATCTGCAAAGCAGTGACTATCGCCAGGCGCGGTTCGATGCCGAGCATTTGAATCGCCCGCTGGCAAAGCAGTTGACGGCGACCGACGAAGCAGCGCGGCGTGAGGCACTCGCGTTGTATCGCGAGCGCTTGGAACCGGCCTTCAAGGAGTTGCCGAACTATCTTCTCGCGGCGCATCACGTGCGCTCGACCGATGGTGCAGCCGTCACACCGGAAGCGATTCGCAAAGCCGCGTCGGAGTCCGGCCTCGACGCCGACTTGCTCACCGCGTGGCTGGAATATCTCGACAACGCCCGCAATCAGCCGGACGATTTGTTCCGCCCCCTAGCGATGCTGCTCCTCTCGCCGGGTGCGCCGACGGCAGCGCAAATCGCCGAACAGCTCGGCGAAGTGCGGCGTCTCGCGACAAACCAAGACAACGAACGGCGCGACTCCGCGGCCAAGGCCCAGATCATCATTGATTACAGTCGGCCGCAACCCGGCGCGTGGATGACCGACGGGTTCGCGTTTGGCAACGGCCCGTCACGCACCGCCGATTTGGTGCTCCGCACCGATGGTCAATTGCCGCTGGTGGTCGAGGTGACGAAGCGCGGAGCGGCGCAGCGCGACCTGCGCTGGAAAGGACTCTCGCGCGTCGCTGGCACGCAAGGGGAGTCCGGCAACTTGGCGCGTTGGGAAGATGTGGGGCAGAAGCTCCGCACGCCGACGTTTGAAGTCACTGACGACCGCATCTATTATCTCGTGCAAGGGGCCGGCCGCGCCTTTGCAGCGGTCGATTCACATCGCATGCTCGCTGGTCCGCTGCATGGACAAACGCTGAAGGAGTGGGATACCGCCGTTGGCGCGCAGTGGATCGCGCATGATCTCAGTGCGTATCGCGGCCATCGGGTTCATCTGGAGTTCTCGCCGCGCGGCGATGAGGAGTTGCGCGTCTTGATGGTCACGACCGGCGGACCGATCAACCCGGCTCAGTTCAGTTCGGCGCACGCGATCGCCTCGGCGGTAAGCGAAGAAGCTTCACCAAACCTGCAAGAACTCTGCGGCCTTTACGCGGATGCCTGTCAGTCGGCGTTGGCCGAAGAGCTGAGCGATCCGGAGTCCGCGGCCCAGTGGCGGCAGTGGGTGGTTGAACACGCGGAGTTGTTAATTTCACCGCCCCAGCGTGAAGTTCTGGCAAAGTCGCTGCAAGCGCTGGCCACGAAATATAAAGCACAGTCGACGGAGCTCGCTGCGCAGATCAAGTTTTCCTCGCGCACCGCGCCGGCGATGTGGGACGGTGCTGGCGAAGACGAGCGGCTGTTGGTGCGCGGCAACCACACGACCCCACGCGACATTGTGCCGCGGCATTTCCTCACGGCCATCGCCGGCGAACATCCGCCGCATTACGCACAGGGAAGCGGGCGGCTCGACCTGGCCCGCCTGGTGCTCGCGGAGAACAACCCGCTCACAGCCCGCGTTATGGCCAACCGTGTTTGGCAGCACCTCTTGGGGCGGGCCATTGCTCCCTCACCAGACAACTTTGGCGTGCTCGGGCAAGCGCCGACGCATCCCGAACTCTTGGATCACCTGGCCGTGCAGTTTCGCCGCGAAGGCTGGTCGGTAAAGCGTTTGATCCGCGCGATCATGTTATCGAACACGTATCAAATGTCGAGTGCGCCGAGCGACGCTGATCGGGAACTGGACCCACAGAACCTGCTCTGGCATCGAGCGGAGATCAAACGCCTGGAAGCGGAGGCCATTCGCGACGAGATGCTCGCGCTCAGCGGGCGACTGAACGATCGGCTGTATGGCCCGAGTGTGCCGGTGTTTCTCACGCGGTACATGCAAGGTCGCGGGCGTCCCGGCAGTGGGCCGCTCGATGGCGACGGTCGCCGCAGCATTTACATTTCGATCCGCCGCAACTTCCTCTCGCCGATGATGCTGGCCTTCGACGCCCCATCCCCCTTCTCGACGATGGGCAAACGCAATGTTTCCAACGTGCCGGCGCAAGCGTTGACCTTGATGAACGATCCGTTCGCTGTCGAGCAGGCCAAGTTATGGTCGCAGCGCGTGCTGGCCAACGGAAGTTTGCCATCGCCGACAGACCGCATCCGGCGGCTTTATCTGGAAGGCTTCGCACGCGAACCCTCCGCCGAGGAACTCCTTGCGGCGCATGAGTTCCTGGCGCAGCAAGCCACTGAATACAAACTGCCGCCTGAGGCCGCAGCGCGCGACGAGCGCGTCTGGACCGACCTTTGCCATGTACTGATGAACGTCAAAGAATTCATTTTCATCCCTTAAACCATTGCGATCCATCGCCATGCCCCATTCGCATCACTGTGGACGTTATCAACCGCGCGCCCTAACGCGGCGCGAAATGCTGCGCCGCAGCGCCGGCGGTTTCGGCGCGATTGCCCTCGCGGCGCTGCTGGGGGAAGAAACGCGCGCGGCGACCGGTGACGCGAATCCGGCGCAAGCGCCGTTCGCGCCGCGACCGCCCCATTTCGAACCGCGCGCGACGAGTGTGATTTACTTGTATATGGATGGGGGGCCGTCGCAGGTCGATACGTTCGACCCCAAGCCGGCGCTGGAGAAATATAACGGCAAGCCGTTTCCCCTGAAAATGGAGCCGACGCAGTTCAACAACATCGGCTCCACGCTCGCCAGCTTGTGGAAGTTCAAGCAGCATGGCGAGAGTGGGATTCCCGTGAGCGAACTGTTTCCCCACGTGGCCCAGCATGTGGACGAGCTCGCGGTGATTCGCTCGATGACGAGTGCGTTCCCCGAACACACCAACGCCAACTACTTCCTGCACACCGGGACCGGCATTCAAGGGCGGCCCAGCATGGGCGCCTGGTTCGGTTATGGGCTGGGGAGCGAGTGCCAGGACTTGCCGGCCTTCATGGTGCTCAACGGCGGGCTAATTCCGCCAGGGGGACTCGATAATTTCAACAGCGGCTTTCTACCGGCCACCTATCAAGGCTCCATCTTCACGGCCGATAATCCGCCGGTCGCCAATGTGAATCGCCTGGAAGCGACCGACGAATTGCAAAAAAATAAGCTCGCGCTCTTAGGCCGACTCGATGGCGGAGTGCTCGACCGGATGGGGCACGTCGACGCCCTCGAATCGGCGATTGCCAACTATGAATTGGCGTATCGGATGCAAAGCGTCGTGCCGGAACTCGCCGATCTCTCGAATGAAACGGCGGCAACGCACGAGCTTTACGGAACCGCCGCGAAGACCAATGGGACGGCGACGTTCGCGCGGCAATGCTTGCTCGCGCGGCGGTTGGTCGAGCGCGGCGTGCGGTTTATCGAACTCACCTGTCCCAGCGTTGGCCACGACCGATGGGACCAACATGGCAATCTCAAACAGGGGCACGAAGACAACGCCCTGTGCGTCGATCAACCGATCGCCGCGCTTTTGACCGATCTCAAACAACGCGGCCTCTTGGAGAAAACGCTCGTCGTTTGGTCCGGCGAGTTCGGCCGCACGCCGTTCGCGCAAGGCGCCAACGGGCGCGACCATAACCAGTTCGGCTTTAGCCTGTGGATGGCCGGCGGCGGCGTCAAGGGAGGGACGATCTTTGGGGCGACCGACGAGTTCGGTTATAAGGCGATTGAGAACAAGCTGGAGATCCACGATCTCCACGCCACGATGCTCCACCTATTGGGCCTGGAACATACGAAGCTGACGTTCCGCTTTGGCGGGCGAGATATGCGGCTCACCGATGTCCACGGGCATGTCGTACACGAGATCATCGCCTAAACCCTAGCAGGCACACTCCCGTGTGTCGTTCGACACGCCCAATCGGCTACCAATGCATGACGAAACCGCCATCGACATTGATGGTCTGGCCGGTCACTTCGCTGGCGGCATCGGAAGACAAGAACACGACCATATTGGCGATGTCCTCTGGTTGTTGCCAGCGGCCGAGCGGCACGACGCTCTTCACCTTCTCGCCCGCCCAAACCTCGTAGGGCTTTCGCAACTGGGGCGGTTGCTGATCGTGCCACGCTTGCCACACGCTACGGTTGAGCGGCGTCTGCACCATGCCAGGGCAGACCGTGTTCACGCGAATGCCGTGCGGCGCGAGATCCTTGGCCAGACACTGGGCGAAGTTGATGTTGGCCGCTTTGGAAGCGCTGTACGGCGGATCGGTCTGCGAGCCAATTTGACCTGCCACGGACGCGAGGTAGACCATCGTCCCCATTCGTCGTTCGATCATGCCAGGCGCGACGACGTGCGCCACGTTTACCATGCCTTGGATGTTGATTTCCAGCACGCGCGGCCAATCGCCCGGCGAGAGGTTCGTGAAGGGAAAGCCAAACTTGCCGGAGCCAATCGCCGCCGCGTGGACGAGGTGATTGACGGGGCCGAGCTGCGTTTGCGTGGCCGCCATCGCCGCCGCGAGTTGTTCCTGCTGCGCGATGTCCGCCATAAACGCGCGGCAAGTGATGCCATATCGAGCGGCAATACTCTTGGCCACGTCGGTAGCGGCCGGGGAGACATCCCAAATCGCCACGGGACAGCCTTCCGCCGCGAAGCCGCTAACAATCGCCTGGCCGATGCCACTCGCGCCGCCGACAACCACCGCCACGCGGTCCCGCAACTTCAGATCCATGCTGAAACGATTCCATAAGACGTAGCGAGAGAGGTGGCCGCTCGGGGACTCGAACCCCGACCCCTTGCGGGACAAGAACCTAAATCTTGCGTGTCTGCCAATTTCACCAAGCGGCCAATGACTGGAAGTCGCGCACTCCCAGCCCATAGCGGATTCTACCGAGCGGTCAAATCCTCATCCAGACCACGGGTTACGACCAACATGCGATGACGATGGCTTATTCGTCGCTGATCGTGACCTTCTCCATTACATCCCCTTGCTGGATGGCGTTGACGACATCCTGCCCTTCGAGCACCTTGCCAAAGACGGAGTGTTTGCCGTCGAGCCAGGGAGTGGCAACGTGGGTGATGAAGAATTGCGAGCCGTTCGTATTAGGACCGGCATTGGCCATCGACAGGACGCCTGGGCCGTCATGTTTCAGCGTCGGATGAAACTCATCGGCGAACTTGTAGCCTGCATCGCCGGTTCCGGTTCCCTTGGGGCAGCCGGTCTGGACCATGAAATCGTTGATCACGCGATGAAACTTGAGACCATTGTAGAAGCCTTTTTCACTGAGCTTGACAAAGTTCCCAACCGTTTTGGGGGTCTTCTCGTCGTACAATTCGCACTTGATCGTACCTTTGTTGGTTTCGATAGTGGCGACCTTCATGGGACAACTTCCTTAGCTGGGGAGTGATGCTTCGATTCCAAACCCTGAATTATGAGCAGGTTGAGCCGATGCTACAACCACACCGCCCGTCAGGTAACGGCGAAGTTCCTGAGTCGCCCAGCTTGTCTAGCCGGCATGTCTTCGCGGATCGACAAAGTTTGCCGGGCGGAATCCTCGCTGCCGATCGCAATTGACCGCGCGTTCTCAACATCCGTTCGCTACACGACTTACGAACTTGCCTCGCCCGCGTGCTGGCAGTAAGTGTCGATACAGACGCTACAATTCGGATAATTGAATCGTGTCTGCGTCGGACTTGTCCGATGAAATGCAAAGGCGATTAACTGCCGTAGGGATGGCCATCAACCGGTTAAAACGCATCGATGCGCACGTATCAACAAATTGCAACAGCCATGTCGGGGGCGATCGTCTTGGCCGGGGGCCTCGCGTTCTCGCCGCCGGGCGTACGCGCGGCGGAGCCGACGACCACGTTTCGTCGCTTGACCCAGGCATCTTTGGCTCACCAAGAAGCCCTTGAGGCTCCGCTGCCAGATGAGTCCTTTGGCCTGGAAGAACTCGAGCAACTCGCGCTGCGAAGCAATCCGGCCATTGCGCTCGCGCAAGCGAACCTGGAAGCCGCCCGTGGCGCGTGGGTGCAAGCGGGCTTGCCGCCGAATCCATCCTTCGGTTACTCGGGGCAGCAACTGGGCAGCGAGGGCCTGGCCGAACAAGAGGGAGTTTTTATTGGGCAGGAGATTGTACGCGGCGGGAAACTGCGGCTGAACCGCGAAGTGGCTGCCCGCGAAATCTCCCGCCAGCAACAACTGCTCGCTGCCGCCCGTCAACGCGTACTCACGGACGTGCGGCTGAATTTTTATCAGGTGCTCGTCGCCGAACGACAGTTGCAACTGAGCCAGGAACTGCTTCAAGTCTCTGAGCGAGCCCACGAGGGAGCGACCGCGCTCTTTCAGGCGAAGGAAGTCAGTCGCGCGGAAGTCCTGCAAGCGGAACTCGAAGTCGAGAATAGCCACATCCTGGTGCAGAACGCGCGCAACCGCAACGTTGCCGCCTGGAATTCGCTGGCGGCGGTGTGTGGCCAGCGAGCGCTTGCTCCGCAACCGCTCCGCGGAGAATTAATCCACACGCCGAGCGAATACGATTGGGACGCCACGCTGCGACGGCTCTTAACCACGAGCCCCCAGATTTCCGCCGCGGTGGCGAACATCGAGCACGCCCGCGCCGCGTTCGCCCGCGCGCAAGTCGAACCGCGCCCCAATCTCGACGTACAAGGGGTCGTGAACTGGCGCGACAACGGTGTAGGCGGACGGAGCGACGGCATTTTGCAAGTCACGGCGCCGATCCCCGTTTGGAACCGCAACCAAGGCCGCATCGCGGAAGCAATTGCCGAAGTCCGCGCCGCCGAGCGCGCGCTTGAGCAACTTGAATTTAGCCTGCAACAGCAACTAGCGCCCGTTTTCGAGCAATACCAAAATGCACGCAGCCAGGTGCTGCGTTACCAAACCAAGATTCTCCCTGCCGCCCAGGAAACGCTGGAGATCACAAGGCAAAGTTTTGAAGCCGGCGAGACAGGCTACCTCAATCAACTTACCGCCCAGCGCACCTATTCACAAATTCAATTGAACTATCTCGACGCGCTGCGCAAGTTGCGCGAGGCGGAGATCGAGATGGAAGGCTTGCTGTTGATGAACAGCCTAAACCCGAATTAAACCCAACACCGCCTCCGCACCGCGCGCACTTTGGTGCGCGTGGCGGTGATAAACGAATTCGCGCTCAAGTCGCATCCTTCTGCCGACACACGGATGCAATTATTTGTCGGCAGGCTCAGGCGCCGGTGATTCATCGTTATTGTCAGCGATGGCGGCTTTCGTCGCTCCGCGCTTCTTGGAAGCTTCAGCGCGTAGCGACTTGACCTTCGCTTGTTGCTCGGCCGTCAGCACACCTTCGATCTCCGCGTCGCGTTCGGCGGTCAACTTCTTCATCTGCTCGGCCAAGACCAAAATCTGCTCCCGATATTTCGTTTGTAACGCGTAGATTTTGTCCCGCTGCTCGGCCGTCACGACGTCCTTGTAATACGCGGGAAGGCGACCTGCCGGTTGCGCGCGCTCTTTCTTTTCAGATTTCTTCGGCGCCGGCTGTGCTGCGTCCTGTGCGACGCACGGCAAAGCAACCAACGACCCCACCATCAATCCCCAGGCAACCACAAGCGAAAGCAATCGACGCGACATAACTCGTCTCCCAATTGAATGCTCCGAGATGATTGAGGTAGCCCATTGTGGCCACCAACATTGGGTACAAATTTACCGCAGCCAATGCCGATTGCAAGCATTTTTTGAGGTCGCCAGAAGCGTGACGAGGAGTCGCAGCGCTGTTTCTATTTGCCGAGCCAGTACGTCCGCACGAGTTGATATTCCACGAGCGTCGAGATGACGGCGAACAGCACGAATAGCGCCATCGTGAATTTCCCCGGCTTGAGGTCAGTATGATCGCCGGCCAGGGCGTTGCTAAGGTCGATCACGAACAGCGCTTCGACCGCTTCGCAGAAGCCTCGCCAACCGCCGAAGAGCACGCGGGCCACCAGCACTAGCAGCGGCAAGTTCAGCACCGCCACCAGGGCGAGCAGCGAGTATTTCATGGAAAGCTCAGCGCAACCTCTCGTTCGACCACCCCAGTAGAAACCGCCCCTAACAAACGCCAGCTAAGCAGAATCCCTCAGCCACCGCCCCATGTCAAGCGCGCTTGCGTGGGCAACCAAATCAGCGGGCGACGGATACAGTCTTCGCATCGGCTTTCACTGGTTGGTTGTAAAACGATCAGCAGCCTGACGCTTCTCCGTCCAATTTCTTGCCACCACGAGCACCAACCAACGACGTCCTTTCAGGCGATAACATGTTCGCACGAAACAACTTAACGCTATGGCGCAGGTTTCGGCACGCAGTGTGCATACGAATGTATTCCACAAATTCGCTCCGCGCCGGACAGTCAAACACTCCCGCTGCGGATGTTCCGCCGGACAGTCACAGCGGACGCGAAGTTCAGAAGTTCAAAAGGAAACCAGCGATGTCGATCGAAACCAAATCGGAACTAAGTCAGCAAACGATTGAGAGCTTACAACGTCTCATCCAGATGAATTTGGATAGTCGCGATGGCTTCGAAGATGCCGCGGGGCATTGCGAGGATTCCGTCGTCGCCCGCATTTTTCGCGAGCGGGCGGCGGAGCGCTCCCAGCAAGCCTGGGAATTGCGACAGCTCGTGGGCCTGAACCTCGAAGAGCCGGAAGATACCGGCACCCTCTCCGGTTCGCTCCATCGAGCTTGGATGGATCTCCGCGCAGCGTTTGGCGCCGGCACGGCCGCGATGCTCAACGAAGTTGAGCGGGGAGAGGATTACATCAAAGGCGCCTACGAACAGGCGGTAAAGGATAGTCCAGGGAGCGCCGTGAGTGACGTCCTGCATCGCCAATATGCAGCGGTCAAGCAATCGCACGACGCCATTCGCGACCTGCGCGATAGCTATCCCAACACCAAATGACGCCGGGCGAAACGAATAACCACAGCGTGATTCAAACAGGCAATGTGCTTTGGATCACGCTTTTCTATAAGAACGTCGGAGTGGCTTAATTTGGCGGGCATTGTTAACCCCTGAGTTAGTCACAAACTAGGAACCGTTTTTTCGAAAAGGATGTGAACATGAACGCTCAAACTTTAGAAGGCCATTGGACTGAGTTTAAGGGCAAACTCAAGAAGCGTTGGGGCTCGCTCACCAATGATGAACTCGACAAAGCAGAGGGTAACGTCGAACAACTTGTCGGCGTGATTCAACGTCGCACCGGCGAGGCTCGCGAATCGATCGAGCATTTTCTGCAGCAGATTTACGACGACGTTTGCGGCGAAGGCTGCGCAGACAGCACCATGGAAGCCGCTAAGAAATATGCCAATCAGGCGGCAGAGACCATTCAAGAGTCGACCAAGCAGGTCCGCGAGGCAGTGGAAACGGGCTATCACCAAACCGAGCAAATTATCCGCGAGCGTCCGGTCGAATCCCTCGCCGTGGTATTCGGAACCGGGCTGATCGCAGGCGTCGTTATGGGCCTGCTGATGCGGAGCCGATAAATTGCTCGAAACGCTAAATTAGGAGGAATCACCATGAATTCGCGATTTGCCACTGTCTCGGAGGCGGCGTCGAATACGACGCATGCCGTTAAAGAAACCGTGGAAACTCATCCCGTTTCCACGGCCCTGATGGTCTTCGGCGCCGGTCTGGGAATTGGTGTGCTGGCAGGCACACTTCTCGCAGAAGCGACCTACACTCGCCCCAGTCGCGGCGTCGAAGCGCTCGGGCAGAAAGTCCTTGATCGTCTCACGAGCATGATGCCGGAATTTTCTTCGTTTGCCTCGCGCTGAGGAAGAAAGGCGGGTATCCGCGGTGTCCACCGACGCTGAATATGAAGCCATTCAACGGGAAATGGCTATTGCACGCCGCGAGATGTATGCCGGTGCACGGGACGTTGTTACGAACGCTAAGGAACTCACGGACTGGCGACACTATGTCCGTGAGTATCCTTGGCTCAGCATCGGTGCTGCATTTGCGGTCGGCTATATCGTAATCTCGCCCATTGCTCGGACGATAATATCGACGCGATCTCGCCGACGGGAGGATTTTCCGGAGCGCGATCGCAAGCCGGTCAAGGAACAAGCTTCCTGGACCAGTTCCGCGTTGTCCTTCGTTTCCAGCACCGCGCTGCGACTTGCGATGGCATACGCGGGACAACACTTAGGAAACTGGCTCACAAGCCAGGAAAATGTTAACGCCGGCTCACCTTCTGCATCCCTAAGAACACAACCGAAGGATGCCTTTCGAAACGGTCAGAATCATGCGACCACGCACTAATCGCGATTCAGCGGAGCAAACCTCAGTCTGTCCAGGGACCGATTGCTTCCCTCCGCTGCTTGATACTCGCAGACTGCACGCAGTGTGGGAGTTCATCGAAGATTCGCCGAGCCTGGTCGTGGCGGCTTCCTTTAGTTGCGGAGCATTCATGGCATGGTTACTCGAACTTCAATGAACGGATCGTCGTCCAAGCCGGCGAAAGCAATAGCGCGGAATGCCACAGAATTTGTAGGGGATGTCGTGACCCTCGGCGAGCTTCAGTTCAAATTGCTGACGCTCGACCTGCGCGATGGATCCCGCAAACTCTTGCTGCCGCTTACGCTCGTCGCCATCGGCGGTTGCTGTGTCATCGGCGGTGTTACCGTGCTGCTGGCGTCACTGGGCATCGCTCTGCGCGCGTACTTGCCTCTGTGGGGAGCGCTGCTTTGCGCTGGCCTGGCGGGGCTAGTGATCGGCGGCGGATTTCTGGCGGTGGCGACCCGATTATTAACGCATCCAGCGGCGATCTTGGATCGTTCGCGAACGGAATGGAACAAAAACTTGCAATGGTTCAAATCCGCCCTCAGTGGGCGACCAACTACCCATCAGGAGAATTAAAATGAGCGGAAATACCACTTATGAACGACGCGAGCCTGCCAGTACTCGTCCGCACGAAGCTTGCGAAGCGTCTCGGTCTGCCAACCCCGTCGATGACGCGATTAGTTACGTCCGACGTACCGTCCGTGAAAACCCTGAGACCGCCGCGCTGTGGTGCTTAGGCATCGGCTTTGTATTGGGCTGGAAATTGAAGCCCTGGTAATCGCCGACGCAGATCAACCATAAATCAATTCACAACGCAACAAGGGATGACCGTGTGTCATCCCTTGTTGCGTTGTGCATTTGTGGCCGGAAAGACAATGGCGCCGATGGGATCGCACAAGTTGCCAGTTTGCAAGTTGTGATTTCGCAATAGCCATTTTGGTCGTTTGTTACTCGGACGCGAACGTCTTCGTGCCCTGTGCACATTGTGAATCGAGCGGCGATCATTCTGCGGCATCAACGGTGAAAAACTTTAAACTATTCGTGCAAGTACTTGTCCTACCTGAACTTAGCTGACGATTAGGCCAGGCATCGCGGATGTTACGCTCGCGGCCCCACGACGACAGGCAACTTTGGCACGAGGAGTGCTTTCTAGCCAGGGCGTATTCGCTTCGGCTGAATCGCACACGTACTTCTTACGAGAAGTTGGGAAGTCGACACGCTCGACAATGACCCACAATTCAAGGCGACTTTCGCCCGAAGCGGACGAACCTTGCGTCACCTCCTCGCAGGAGGCCGGTCGAGACGCAATATCTGCAATAACTTCGAAAGGGGATAGAACAATGAAACGTAGTCTATGGGTGAGCGCGGTCGTGGTGAGTCTTGTCACAGCAAGTCAATTTGGTTGGCAATCGCTGGCCCACGCTCAAGTCGATGTCGATGCTGGACCCGTGCGTGTGAAGGTGGGTGAGGATGCATCTCCCGCCGCCACCAAGGGGCTGGCATTTCGAGCGAGCACGCTGACGGGAATGACCGTCAAGAACGCGGCCGGCAAAGACCTGGGAACGATTAATGACCTGGTGATCGACGCCAACACCGGCAAGCTTCGGTATGCGGCTGTAGCATATGGCGGCTTCCTGGGAGTTGGAGACAAGCTGTTCGCGATTCCCTGGTCGAAATTCGCCGTCGCCGGCACGACAGGGGACCGCTACCTGGTTCTCAATGTTGACATCGAAACACTAAAAAATGCCCCAGGCTTTGATCAAGACAACTGGCCAGACACGGCTGACACCGCGTGGGCAAAGCAGATCGACGATTATTATCACGAAAAGATCGAGAAAGATCGCCCGCTCAATCCCAAGGACATCAAGCCGGCTCGGTAATCGTTCGAATTACGATGACGAACCACTGTCATCGACCTACTCCCCCGGTGGTTTCGACCGCCGGGGGTTCTTTTGCGCCGCTGGGAACGGCGTTCGGCAACTCTTTCTGGGTTCCATAGAACGGGCCGCTGAGAAAACTTCTTTACGGATCATCATCAAGCACGGAGAAATCGCGTGATCTCGCATCCAGTGTACTCGCTCGACCAACGCGTGGCGGCATCGTTGCACTCCCGCGGCTACGCTTCCCTGAATCGCATCGAATGTCTCGCCGAAGGGGATCATATCGTGTTGCGAGGCAGTTTAGGGAGCTTCTTTTTGAAACAAGTCGCCCAAGACGTCGCCATGAAAGTACCTGGCGTCGCCCGCGTCACCAATCAAATTCAGGTGGCCTGACGGTTGGGCAGCGGCGCCCATCTCCCGCGCGGCGATGGGCCCGCTGCTTTCCTGCCAACGGCGCTGGCGGGGCCGTGTGTGACCAAGGCCATGGTCCCGGAATTAGCGCACTGTGTCTTCTGTGGTTGTCTTCTGTGGGACTAGTCAAAACGCCGTCAATACGCGACAATGACAAGGCTTGCTCCAAGGTGCGTTTTGCGAGCTTGCTTCGTCCGCGAGCAACGCTCACCCCTATACAAACTTTGCGTTGGAAAACGGCATGACTTCGATTTTGGTAATTGATGATGACCGCAGTGTCCGGCATCTGGTATCCAAGGCATTTGTTGGCGACGGCGTCGTGGTCGAGACGGCGGCGAACGTGGAAGACGGGCTGAAACTCCTCGCCGAGCGTCGTCCGGCGATTGATGTTTGCTTGCTAGACATCATGCTTCCCGGCGTCTCCGGTTTGGAAGCGGTCGAGCGATTTCAACAGCTCGACCCAAAACTGCCGATCATCTTCATCACGAGCATGAATAGCAGTGATACGGCCATCGAAGCGATGAGCCGCGGCGCGTACGACTACATCGTCAAGCCACTCGATTTGTCGCATTTGCAAGAGTTGGTGTCACGGGCGATCGAGATTCGCCGCAAGATGCTGGTTCCCGTCGGCGTCGCGCAAGACACCAACGAACAAGTCGATGGCGAGCAGATCCTCGGCACTAGCCTGCAAATGCAAGAGGTTTACAAGGCCATTGGGCGTGTGGCTTCGCAAGACGTCACGTTGCTCGAGCAAGGCGAAAGCGGCACGGGCATGGAACTGGTCGCCCGTGCCGTCTATCAACACAGCAAACGTTCTGAACGGCCTTACTTGGCGGTCAACTGTGCGGCGATTCCGGCCCCACTGCTCGAATTCGAAAACTTTGGATATGAAAAGGGCGCCTTCACTGGTTCGTACAGGCGACTGATTGGCAAGTTTGAGCAATTCAATGGCTGCACGATTTTTCTCTACGAAATCGGCGACATGCCGGCCGAGTTGCAAAGC
>CAUJKE010000026.1 GCA_963205385.1 Planctomycetota bacterium
GCTGACGCACGCCTCAGGCGCCGATCATCGGCTCGCTTCCAACGAACGGTTGGAGTTTCTCGGCGACGCCATTTTGGGATACGTCGTGTGCGAAATGCTGTTTCGCAACTTTCCCGAATTTCTGGAAGGGGATCTCACCAAGATCAAGTCCGTCGTGGTCAGTCGCCAAACGTGCGCCAAGATCAGCCGGGCCCTGAATCTGCAAGAATTTCTCATCGTGGGCAAAGGCATGGCGGCAAGCCAAACCGTTCCCCCTTCGTTGTTGGCCGATGTGTTCGAGTCGATCATCGCGGCGATTTACTTGGACGCCGGCGAATCTGAAGCCCGCGCCTTCATCGAACGACACCTTTTGCCTGAGATTGAGCTCACACGTTCCGGCGAGTTTGGCGGTAACTATAAATCGCAATTGCAGCAACTTGCGCAGCGCGAATTCGGCACCACGCCGGTTTATCAAATGCTCGACGAAAAAGGCCCCGATCATAGCAAGTGCTTCAAGATCACCGCGCAAGTAGGCGGCCAGCGCTACATGGCCGCGTGGGGCCGCAACAAGAAGGAAGCCGAGCAACGCGCCGCTTGTAATGCACTCTCGGAACTGGTCGGACTCTCCGCGCCGTATCCTTCGGATTGACCATTGCTAGCAACCTGCCACTAGAATTCGCGCTGAAGGCGGATGTTGCGAAATCGCATCATCGATCACGCAGGTTAGCAATCGGAATTGTGTTGCAGGACACTCCTTGCACTTTCAGCGTGGCGAATTGGAATCGCCATTGAAGGATTTCCATCCGTCACTCGCAAAAAACTTGGCAATTTCTCATTTCAAGCTAAAGTTTGGGAGTGACGTGGACGAAAGGCAGGCGTCAGGCGTGGAACACCTGATCGACTCGCCGGGTCGGTAATTGCTTTCGCTAGGATTCCCCACCGACCGCGTACGCGACACAACGCTGGCTGCCGCCGCTCTTCCCTCAGCCTCGGTAGTCGGTTTGACCACCAGCTCGTGCTCGTGGCCAAAGGCCGAGAATTTCTCGGCGACAACACGAGCGGTTTGCGTTTTCGGCGGTGGTGAAAGATCGAAGCGACGCCTGAATACGAACCCTCGAGCGGCCCCTTATCGCAACTCGATTTCGGCATCGGTGAGAACACGGGAGAGGCTTTATGATGAACTGTCAGCAACTCGCGAGTCGTATTGAAGAATTACAACCCGAAGCGGAGGCCCGGGATGTCGCCCGACTATGCCTCTTGTTGACGAACGCCGTCAACAATGTCGAAGCGCTGTCGGACTACGGCACGCTCACTTCCGCCTGGAAGGAAATGGGGCTGCGGTTGCAAGCCGCGACCGATCAACACGCGGCGATGACCGAAGAACTGGAACTGCTCGCGCGCAGCGACCCGCGGCAATTCACCGCCGATCAAATCTGGATCTTGATCCGGGCGATCAAAGTCCAAAGCCAGATTCTGCAGCTTTATGTTGGACAGCCAGCGATCGACGTCTGAGCGTGGCTTGACTGGAGGGCGGGCAATCCCGCCCGGCCTGTCCTGCCTTGCGGGACGGGCGAAAGTCCGGCGACTATCGCTACACATGGGCGGCGTGGTCTGCCAATCCTCTGGTGCCGCACGCGAATCTCGCTAGGATGAGGGAATTCTCGCTGAATTCCCGCTCTTCAACCGTTGTGGTCTGGTTATGTCGCGTCTGCTCATCGAACGCACTGAGGCTTTCGTCCGCGAGCGGTTAGACGCCGGCGATGTGGGGCACGATTGGCAGCATGTGGATCGTGTGCGCCGCACTGCGGTCATGCTGGGCGCCGCTGAGGGCGCGGATTTAATCGTGGTGGAGCTCGCGGCGCTATTGCACGACGTGGCGGACTGGAAGTTCCACGATGGCGACGAATTTGCCGGTTCGCGCGCGGCCACCCATTGGCTGCGCTCACAACTAGCGGCACCTGAGTTGGTTACGTTGGTCGCCCAGATCATCGACGAGGTCTCATTCAAAGGGGCCGGCGTCCAGACGCAGCCCACGACCCTCGAAGGCCAAGTCGTGCAAGACGCCGATCGGTTGGATGCCATCGGCGCGATTGGCATTGCGCGCGCGTTTGCTTATGGCGGTCACAAGAAAAGGGCCTTGTACGATCCGCTCATTCCACCTACGCCGCATGACTCATTTGAAGCGTACCGGCAGGGGACCGGACCGACGATCAATCATTTCCATGAGAAGCTGTTGCTGCTCAAGGACCGGATGAATACGGCCACCGCGCGTCAGATCGCCGCTTCTCGGCATCGCTTTATGGAAGCGTTCTTACAGCAGTTCGCACGCGAATGGAACGGCGAAGATTATCGGCCAGTGTGTGGCTAGTGGTCGGTCAAACTCTGCGATTGGGGTGTCTGCGGTCGATCACCGAAAGCCCTCCGTGGGCGTCGCTGGCGGCTAACTTCGCTCGACGCCAGACGCCCAGATTCCATCGTTTCTACTTTGGCGCAGCGCTAGCGTTGCCTGCGCGGCGGCGGCTTTCCGCAACTGGCAAACTCTTCCGGTTAGCAAAAGTCTGAGTTTCCTACCGAAACTTCTGGTTTTGCCAGGCATGACGGTTCGATCATTCACGTCAGGGAAACTTTGCCGTCGCGGCGTTATCGAATCATCGCGCGGCCCAGTGCGGTTGGATGCCGTCGGGGTTCCCTCGCTAGCGAATCGAGCTAGCAAAAAGAGGTGGTTTGTTCATCCTGGAAGGAGTCAGGTTCATGCGACTTTTTGTGCTCGCCTTGCTGGCCAGCGCGGTGGTGTTTTCGCCGGCACTAGCGCAGGCCCAATATGGTCGTACGGCGACACTGGTCAAACGCGCGACCTACGCCAATCGCTCCGGCGTTTCGCCCGTGAAGCCTATCGGCCATGTGCATTCCGCCGAACTGCAATCTGCGGAAGCTACGGTCTACGCTGGCGGCCATGCTTGCGGTTGCTCCAGTTGCCAGCAAAGTTGTTGCCAGCAGAACGGTTGCCGCCAACCGCTGTTGGGCAGCCTGCTCGACAACGCCGCCGATTTGTTCATTAGCCTGGCGCCTTGCCCGCGGCCTTGCCGTGGTTGCGTGATGCCGGCGCATTGTTGCCCCTATCCCGACGTGAACTGCGACCCCAGTTGCCAGACATCGCCGTTTTTCAAGGCTTTGTTTCCCTGCAATAAACTCGGTTGTGGGTCGTCCCCCGGTTGCCGGAGTTGTACCTCGCCGACGTGCCATTCGTGCTCCGCGCCTGCGCGTTCATGCACGAGTTGCACAAGCCGCGGCGACCACAATCTCATCGCGCCGCCGTCGCCAGAAGCAGAGCTGAAGGCAAACCCGTTTGAAGATGACCCTCCAGCGCTGAAATTGCCGACCGCGAGTCGCCCGCTACGCACCCCACCGACCATTCAAAAAGCGAGCAGCGCGCAGCGCAACTGGTACAAGACGACGAACCGCGCGCCGATCACCAGCGCTCGCCAAGCTGCCCCGCCGGTCTTCGTCGCCGACGACGCCTCGCCGATTCGGATGCCCAAATAGCAGTATAAACCTCACGCGTTGCGTGAGGAGTTCATTCCGCGGAGCGAGATGATTCCGCGGATAGTGCGATCACTTACGCCTGGAGTGCTTGATCGAGATCGGCCTGTAGATCCTCCACATCTTCCAGGCCGATCGACAGGCGGATGAGGCCGTCGGTAATGCCGAAGGCCGCGCGGGCGGCGGCATCGTAACTGGCGTGTGACATGGACGCTGGCTGCTCGATGAGCGATTCCACCGCGCCGAGGCTGACCGCGAGTTGAAAGAGTTTCGTCGACTCGGCGACTCGTTTTGCCTGGGCATAATCGCCAGCGACTTCGAAAGTCAGCATCGCGCCAAAGCCGCCGAGCATCTGGCGGCGCGCGATGTCATGGCCGGGATGCTGAGCCAGCCCTGGGTAGAGGACGCGCGTCACGCGCGGATCGTTTGTGAGCCACTCGGCCAAGGTTTGTGCGGTCTCGCATTGTGCTAACATGCGAATCGCGAGCGTTTTCAAGCCGCGGCTGACCAGAAAAGCGTCGAACGGTCCGAGCACGCCGCCGGTGGCGTTCTGCACGAAGTACAACTGTTTGAAAAGCTCGGGATCTTTAACGACGAGGGCGCCTCCGAGCACATCGCTGTGGCCCCCCAGGTACTTCGTGGCCGAGTGCATGACGATATCCGCCCCCAGTTCCAGCGGCCGCGTTAGCACAGGCGATGCAAACGTGTTATCGACGCCGAGCAGGCAGTCATGACGCTGCGCGAGTTGGGCGACCGCCGCGATATCGGTGATCGACATCAGCGGATTGCCGGGGCTTTCGATCCAGATGAGCTTCGTCGTCGGCCGGATTGCCTGGGCAAATGCGGTCAAATCCGTCGCGGGGGCGAGCGAGACTTCAATGCCGGCTCGATTCACGATCTTGTGCAAGAGCCGATAGGTTCCACCATAGATATCGCTTCCCGCAAGGATATGGTCGCCGGAGCGGAGGAGCATCGTGGCCGCGTGCGTCGCCGCCATACCGGAAGCAAACGCGAGCGCACCGCAACCCCCTTCCAGCGCGGCGAGCGTCTCTTCGAGTCCCTTGCGCGTGGGATTTCCGCTCCGCGAGTAATCGAACTCGCGCCACTCGCCAGCCTGATGTTGCACGAACGTGGACGCGACATGAATCGGCGGCACCACCGCGCCGGTCTGCGCATCGCGCTCGTTGCCCAGGTGGATGGCTTTTGTGCGAAATTTCATGTTCGGGAACTTCCTGGCGATGGGTTACCGCTCGAGGGCCTGTTGCAAATCGGCGATCAGGTCTTCCGTGTTCTCTAAGCCGCACGCCAGGCGGATCATGTTGTCCGGGATGCCAAAACGCTGGCGATCTTCCGGTTTCTGCTCGTAGTAGCTCATCACGAGCGGCTGTTCGATCAGCGATTCGACTCCGCCGAGACTGGGCGCAATGCGGGGGATTTGCACGGCGTCGACGACGTTCGCCGTCTGTCGCCAATCGGCGTCTTTCACCAAAAACGTGACCAGGCCGCCAAAGCCGCGCATGTACTTCACCGCTTCCGCATGATAGCTGTGCGACTTGAGCCCGGGATAATACACCTTTTCCACGCGGGGATGATTCTCCAAAAACTCGGCGAGCGCCTGGCCGTTCTGATTGTGCCGCTGCATCCGTAGTTCGAACGTCTTCAGGCCCCGTTGGAGCAGGTAGACGTTGTGTGGCGAGTTGATCGCCCCCATGATGCCGCGCAAGTTGCGGACGGCATCGAGCTTTTCCGCGCTGCCAACAATCACGCCGGCAAGCAAATCGTTATGCCCGCCGAGGTATTTCGTCGCCGAGTGCAGCACATAGTCCACGCCATACTCGATGGGGCGGAGGTTATACGGCGTGGCGAGGGTGGCGTCGATCAGCGTTTCCACTTGATGTTCGCGCGCGATGGCGACGAACTTTTCCAAATCGACGCAGCTAAGATGCGGATTGGTCGGCGATTCGCTGACGAGCATTTTCGTCTGCGGGGTAATCGCCGCGGCCATCGCTTCGTAGTCGCACGCTTTCACTTGACGCGTCACCACCCCATACCGGGTCAGGTGCTTGACGCAAAACTCGCGGCTGCGGTGATAACACTCGTCGAAGAAAATGATTTCGTCCCCAGTGCTGAGCTTCGTCATTAACAAGCCGACAATCGCCGCCATGCCGCTGGCATAGAGCACCGCGTCCTCGCCCCCCTCGATCGCCGCCAGTTTCTTCTCGATCACGTCTTCGCCGGGATTGCCGTAGCGGCCATACTCTTCGCGCTGCTGCTTCTGCTCGATGTAGTCGATCACCGCTTGCGTATTGGCGAACGTGTACGTCGAAGCGCAGATGATCGGGTCGGTGATGGAATGGGCCAGTTTCTGTCGCGATTCTCCGGAGTGAATCGCGATGGTCGATGGTCCCAAACGTGGAGGCGATTGCCCCGGGGTGGGGTCAGTCATGGTTCGAACGGCTCCCAAAGTGAATCAGGCCAGGAACCTGACAAGCCGCTCGCCTCCGCAAATCGCCTTGTCTGCCCGTTCTCGCCACGAGAACTCAGCAATAAAGAGACCGCCAACGCACGGTTGACGGCAGGCGATGGCACTTTAGCAGTGGAGGCTGCAAGCGGCCGCAAATCCCTGAGTTGCCCAGATTGTAATGGCGTCGCCCCGGCTCAACAAGATGCGCGCGGTTCGATTCGCGCTAATTCTGGACGCCGAAGGTCGGTTATGCCTAGAATAGTGGGTTCGCATTCCGAAATGTTCGCGGAGGAGATCATATGATGCGGTCAGTGGCACGCCTGACTTGGGTTTTGCTCGCACTCTGGCTGGTAAATGCCAGCCTCTTCGCCGAGGAAGCGCCCCAAACGTTGGAAGCGACCATGCCTTCGCCGGCGCTGGTGGAACAGTTAGGCAGCGACTCGTATGCTGCCCGCG
>CAUJKE010000027.1 GCA_963205385.1 Planctomycetota bacterium
CCGCGCGAGCTCGGTTTCTAACTTTTGGTGCTGTTCGTTCACCCGCGCGCGGGTCTTCGCAGCCTCTTCCTTCGCTTTCACACAATGCTGATGGGCGGCGGCGATCGCGGCGGTCAACTCATCCAACAACTCGAGCGCTTCCAGAATCTCGTCCGAAAGCACGCTATTGGCCTGCGTATCAGCCGCGATTTGCTCCTTGAGAGCCTGATATTCTTTATTGCTCTTGGCCTCATTCAGTTTGATCTGCAAGTCCCTCAGACGTCCTTCACGACTTTTGAGCTGCAATTGCTTGTCGTCCGAAAGCACACGGGCGCGCGTGTAGGCGGATTTGGCGTCTTCGACCGCCTTTTCTGCTTGCCTGGCGTTCGCGTCCCCCGCAGCCACCTGCTTGGGCCCGCGCGCGAGCCGTTCGCGCAGGTCAGTCAGTTGGCGGTGAATGCGATGCAATTGCCGTAGCGCGTTGCCACTAATGGTCATTGTGTGCTCTGAGGGAAAGTGAAAGGCGGTTGCGGTCGCCGCCATCGTTATCATAATCTTACTCGATTTCCCCCCCACAAAGAAAGCCGCCGGTCGTAAAACCAGCGGCTTTCGAGAGTTACGCCTTGATCGCCGCGAGGAGTTACCCCGCCATCGACTTCAAAAAGCCTTCGAGCTGCAAGCTGCGCACGGGATGCTGCAACTTCTTGACGGCCTTCGCCTCGATTTGGCGAACCCGCTCGCGCGTCACCTTGAAAATGCGGCCCACTTCTTCCAGCGTGTAGGTGTAACCATCCCCCAGGCCATACCGCAGGCGAATAATTTCACGTTCCCGATAGGTGAGGGTTTTCAGCAGGCTCTCGATTTTTTGACGCAGGATGCCGTTGTTGGCGGTTCGCACCGGATTTTCGCTCGTCGTGTCCTCCAAGAACTCGCCAAAGCTGCCGTCCTCATTATCCCCCACAGGACGATCCAGGCTGACCGGGTGACGGCCAATATCCAGCACACGGCGGATTTCCTCCACCGGCAAGTCGATCCGCGTTGCGATCTCCTCCGTCGTCCCCTCGCGACCGAATTCCTGCAACAATTGCTTCTGAATGTTTCGCAATTTCGACAACACGTCGATCATGTGGACCGGAATGCGAATCGTGCGGGCCTGGTCGGCGATCGCCCGCGTAATCGCCTGGCGAATCCACCACGTGGCATAGGTGCTGAACTTGAACCCACGGCGATACTCATACTTATCAACCGCCCGCATCAAGCCCGTGTTCCCTTCCTGAATCAGATCCAGAAACGTCAAGCCGCGGTTGCGATACTTCTTAGCGATCGAAACGACAAGCCGCAAATTGCCGCTGGAAAGCTGGCGCTTGGTGGCTTCGTATGCCAAATACTGTTGGCGAAACGCGAGGCAGCGCTTCCGCAAACTCTTGGGGCTTTCCTGCGTCATCATCAAAAGATCGCGCAGTTCGCGTTTCAGATTCGCCCGTTCGTCCTTGGCGATCGGGCTGTTGCGAATCTCGCGCAAACGCGCGCGGATTTCGTCCATGCGCGCGAGGAAGCCTTCCAACTGCCGCATCAGCGGATGCACGCGACGCGTGCGCAGACTCAGTTCTTCCACCAATTGCAGGCATTTGCGACGGCGGGCCAGAAAGCGAGCGCGAATCGCCCGACGTTCCTCCCGCGGGAGCGACTTGCGAAGCAGTTGTTCGAAGTCCTGTTTTTGCGCGTCCATCAGGCGATCGAGCGTCGCCAAATTGCGCGGCATCCGCGCCAGAATCTGCTCTTTGGTCAACTGCTCGGTCAGTGAAACCTTGATCGTGCGGTCGAACGGCAACTCGCCGGCCTGCACTTGCTTGAGCGTTTGCACCGTAGCGCGGAGGGCGAAATCGCAAGCCAACACCATGCGGCGAAAACGCTTGCGCGTCACTTCGATCTTCTTGGCGAGCGAAATTTCTTCGTCGCGCGAGAGTAACGGAATCTCGGCCATTTGGCTGAGATACATACGGATTGGGTCGTCGCTCAGCTTCGGCGTTTCCGCCGAAGTAAGCATCCGCACCTCTTCCAGGGTCGGCAGCGACTCATCGTCCGCCCCCTCATCTTCCTCAAAGATTTTGAGTTTGGGAGTCGGCGGCGCTTCCCGCAGCGTGATTCCCTGCTCGTCCAAAGCGAACAGCAGGTTATCGAGTTTCTCGGGGTTGACATCCTCATCGGGCAGATAGCGATTGACCTCGTCGTAGGTCAAATAGCCCTGTTCTTTGCCCCGGGCGATAAGCGACGCTAGATCGGCTTGCATTAGGTCCATGTGCCAAAACCTCCATGATGACACGTTGGAATTACCACCGCGAAAACCATTACCCCCCACGGGTCATTGGTTCGCGCAGTTCAGGCATCGTCATCCGTCCGTGGAATCCGAAATGCCCTGTTGTTCGCGTTTAGCCGCCAAGAGTTGGAAAAAAGTTAGATCCTTCTCGGCGGCGTCCACACGTCCGTCTTGCAATGCCGCCAACTGGGCGCGACGTTGCAATTGTTGATCACGATTGCGGAGCACCTTGATCACGCCGGCGAGTTGCGAGAACCCGTCCTCCGTGGCATGGGCCGCCTTGGCGCTGGCGCGCTCGTCCAGTTCCACGAGCAAACTCTTGAGCGCGGGATCATCGCAGGCAGTCAGTACGCGACTAAACTCCGGCGCGTCTCCTTCCTGCGCGATGCGCGCAAATGTTCCATAAAGCTGCCTGGCGGCCAACGAGTGAAACGCTTCGACAGCAATTTCCTGCGCCGCCTTCTCGGTCAGTTCTGGATGCTGTGTGAGGATTTCGAGCAGTTCGCGCTCGCACTGGTCCAGGTCCGCCGCTCGCAAGTTTTGCCGCTCCGAAGGCGATTCTTCCGTAGTAGGCGACGCCTGGACCCGTCCGCCGCGGCGCAATTCATTCAACCGCGCGCGGAGATCGGCGCTCTCCAGTTGAAAGTCGCGCGACAAACGGGTGATGATCTGGTTCGCACGGAGGCGAATCGACTCCGGCGTGGCGGACTCCACCCGCGGCGCGCGGGCGACTAACTGGAGGATGTTTTCGAGCGCGCGGTTCGCGCGGAAAGTGTCCCGCACTAAATCAATGCCTGCCGTCTCGCCGGCAATCCGGTGGTCGATGCCATCGACGGCTTCCGGCAGCAGCGCCTTGAAAGCGTCTCCGCCGCGCTGCAGGACGTAGTCCGCCGGATCAAGCCCGTCCGGTAGGACCAAGATGCGTAAATCGAGCGGCGCGAAGATGAACAGTTGAATAATCTCGTTCATCCGGCGTTGCCCCGCGGCATCGCCGTCCAACACCAAATAAACGGTTTGCGCAAAGCGGCGAATGAGTGGCAGGTGACGATCGCCCAGCGCTGTGCCGCAACACGCCACGGCGTTCTCCACCCCCGCCTGATGCGCCAGAATGACGTCCGTATAGCCTTCGGTCACAATCAGTGCGCGATCGGTGGTGCGCTGCGCTGCGTCGCGGGCGAAGTCGAGGCCGTACAGTTGCTCGCTCTTGGAATACAGCCTCGTCTCCGGCGAATTGACGTATTTCGCAGGCTTGCGGCCTGTGTTGGCTTCTTCGCGGGCGGCAATTTCCGGCAGCACCCGCCCACCAAAGGCGATGGTCCGCGTTTGTGTATCGCGGATCGGAAAGATCAGTCGCCCGCGAAAACGTTCGTAATACTTGTTGTTCCGCTCGCTCTTGCCGATCATGCCGACAGCTTCCAGCATGGCCGGCGTGTAGGGCGACTTCGCCGCGCGATCGAGCAACCATTGCCACTGGTCCGGTGAAAAGCCGATCCGCCACTTTTGGACACTCTCAGCCGTGATGCCGCGCTCCGCCACATAGCGGCGAGCGATTTCGGCGTCGCTGCCGTGCAAGAAATAATCGTGAAACTGCTCCTCGCACCATTGCAGCACTTTAAACAGCGTCTGCTTGTCATCCACGCTGCCGGGAACCGCTTTGGGCTGCGGGTTGGTGTCCAGCACAAGGCCGGCGCGATCAGCGAGCATTTCGAGAGCTTCACGAAAACCGACGCCTTCGCGCTGCATGACAAAGCTGAAAATATCGCCCCCGAGATTGCAAACCCAGCATTTCCAGGTTTGCCGCGCGGGATTGATTTGCAGGCTCGGCCGAGAATCGTCATGCCAGGGGCAAAGAGCGACGTAGTTTTGGCCCTGGCGACGCAATTCCAGATAGCTCCCGACCAGGTCCGTGATTTCCACGGCGCGGCGGATGCGTTCTTTCGCGTCATCAGCGGGATACATGGGCACTGGGAAAACTCCTCACGGCGCCGCCAACGTAAAATTTCACTGGGAACTGTCGATATCAACTGTCGCTGTGAAATCTCAGCGTGGCCAAGGCCGGAGTCTTTCGTCCTTGAATCGTTCTCCTTGCCGCTGGCGACCGCCGCCGGGACTCGTCCCGAAACACGGCGCTGGGTATTGCCAGCCGGTGTGCTGTCCTTCGCACGAGACGCATTATACCCATCGCGGGCAAGTGGTCAACGCGAGCCTGAACTGATCTTGCGGTGCGCGAGGCAGCGGCGTATTTCGCGCCGTGTGGTTCTCTGTCAAGGGCGAAAACCGGTTGATAGCAGTGCAGGCGCGCGGCGCGAACGTCACGTTTTGCCCGTGGCCGCGTCGATCTGCGCGGCCAACTCGTTGATTCGGAACGGCTTACTCACGAAGCCCGCCAAGCGCAAATCGGCCGCCTCGCGGTAGGCATCTTCGGTGTAACCGCTCATCAAGAGCAGCGGCAACTGGGGCGCCTCGGCGCGGATGCGGCGCAACACGGCAAGGCCTCCCATCCCCGGCATGGTCGCGTCCGCGAGCACGGCGACGATCTCG
Source organism: Planctomycetota bacterium (assembly GCA_963205385.1). Taxonomy (GTDB): domain Bacteria; phylum Planctomycetota; class Planctomycetia; order Pirellulales; family Pirellulaceae; genus JAEZGD01. Next base: position 4,838 of record CAUJKE010000027.1, read on the forward strand.
TCGCGCTGTTCCGCGAACAGCGCCAGGCCCGCTTCGCCACTAGGGGCCACCAGCACTCGATAGCCGCCCCGTTCCAGCGAAGTCCGCGCAATGGCGCGCACCGCCTCATCGTCGTCGATGACAAGGATCGCCGGATTCTCCGCGGATGCGACGCATGTCCCAGGCAAGTCTGGCGCATCCAACTCATGCGCCGCAGGCGGCGACTTCGATGTGCCGCTTTCTTTTTCTTTTTCATCTTCTTCATCTTCATCGTCGGGCGAGATGGGAAAGATGATGCCGAAGGTCGTCCCTTTTCCTGGCGACGAGGTCACGCGAATAGCGCCTCCGTGGCTGCGCACGATTCCGAGCACCGCGGCCAGGCCCAGGCCACGCCCGGTGAACTTCGTCGTGAAGAACGGGTCGAAGATTTTCGCGCGCGTCTCTTCGTCCATGCCCACGCCATTGTCCGTCACTTCCAAGAGCACATACGGACCAGGCATGAGTTCGTTGCGGACCGCCGTTTCCGCGAGCCACGCTTCCTCGATGTAGCGTTCACACGTCTTGACGGTGATGACGCCGGGATGGCCGCTGAGAGCATCGGAGGCATTAATCACTAGATTCATCACCACCTGCCGCAACTGCGTGGCGTCTCCTTCCACCCACGGCAAGTGATGCGCGAGTTCCAATTTCAGTTGCGCGCGCTTGTCGATAATCGACTCGATTAGCCCCGAGGTGTCACGCACCAGTTGCGAGAGTTTTAGCGTTTCGATGACGAAGCGCCCCTTCCCGGCATACGCGAGCAATTGCTTGCATAAATCGGCGGCATGTAGTGCCGAGCGTTCGATCTGCTCCAAATGCGACCGCAAGCTATCCGATTCCTCCGCCTCCGTCAGCGCCAAGCGCGTAAACCCGAGCACGCTCGTGAGCACGTTGTTAAAATCATGCGCCACGCCGCCAGCAAAGATGCCAATGCTTTCGACGCGTTGCATTTCTCGAATCTGGGCGTCCAGCTTCTGCCGTTCTTCTTCCGCTTGTTTGCGAGCGGTGATGTCTTGAAAAGCGCCATAGGCCCGCACCGCCCGTCCGCCTTCACGCTCGACTCGCCCCATGGCGTGCGCCCAGATGCGGCGCTGTTTCGCGGTGATGAGTTCGAGTTCCAGGCTCCAAGGCTCGCCGTCGCGCTGGGCGCGCTCCACCGCGGCCCGAATGACCGGTTGGCTCTCCGGGGCATAGAATTCGATCGCGGTTTCGATCGTGGGCGTGTACTCCTGGGGCGACGTGTCGTGCAGGCGATAGGTTTCGTCCGTCCAGAACAATTCGCCGCTGAGAAAATCCAACTCCCAACCGCCGACGCTCGCGGCGTGGGACGTTTCCTGCATGAGCCGCGTCATTCGATGGCTCTCGGTGACATCCCGCGCAATGGCATAGATCACGCCTTCATCAATCTCGCGAAACGGCCGCCACTGGAGCCATTTGTACGAGCCATCTTTGCAGCGATAGCGGTTTTCAAAGTTGACTTCTCCGTCCCCGTCGAATACCCGGCGGGCCTCCTTGATCGTCTGCTCGCGATCGTCCGGATGAACGAGATCCAAATAAGGATAAGCTAACAATTCCTCGCGCGACCAACCCAACACCTGTTCAAACGCGGGGCTCAGTTCGCGGAAGTGTCCCTCGGCATCGGCGACGCACATCATGTCGGTCGACAACCGAAAGAACTTGGTCATTTTGTCTTCGGCCTGCTTGCGCAGCGAAACGTCGCGCACGGAAGCCAAAAACTGGAGGCCATCGTGGGTCCGTAGCGGCACGACATGGACCTCGACGGGAAACTCAGTGCCATCCTTGCGCCGATGCCGGCTCGCAAGTTCCGATAGCCCGGTCGGCGAATGCTCCGTGCGCCGCAAACGCTCATGAAATTCCTCTGGCGAGACCCCCGCGACGATGTCGGTGATGCTCAACTCGAGTAATTCCTCGCGCGTGTAGCCGAGCGAGCGGCACGCGGCGGGATTCACATCGATGATTTTCGCATCCGCCGAATGCAAGAAGATAGCGTCGCTGATATGTTCCGCCAGCAAGCGAAACCGCGATTCGCTGGCGCGGAGGTCTTGTTCGGCCAGCTCCTGGGCGGCTTGCCGCCTGGCGATCTGTTCGGCGGCGGCGTTGAAGGCCCGGCCGAGCTCTCCTAATTCGTCGTTGGGCAAATTCGCCGCGCGCGCGCGGTGGTCGCCGTCGCCCATGCGGCGCGTCACTTCTACCAATTCCGCGAGCGGCCGCAGCAACTGCCGGCTCGAATAGGCAGCGATCCCCAATGCGCACAACAGCGCCAAGCCTGACACCGCCAAATTCAGCCAGCGCATCTGGGTTGCAGGCTGAGTCGCGAGCGCCGTGCGCTTGCCAACCACCAGTTGCCAATCGGGTCCGTAGACTTCCGCCCGGTACACGAGGTAATTCTCGTCATCCAGTTGCACAGCCTGACCGCGCTGGTGAATGGTTTCCAGCCAATGCTGCAGATCGTCGCGCCGCTGGGGCGTGTTGGGGCTGAACGGCGTGAGCAAGTTGCCGCTCGCGTCCGAGATCGCCGCGAAGCCTTCATCCTGGGGAACAAGTGCTTCGACCTGGCGAAGCAACTGCCCGATTTCAAGACTCATTCCCAGCGCCCCGACATGTTGACCGTCGGTATCGAAAATCGGCGTCAAAAGCAACACGATCGGCTGATTCGTCGCGCGGCTCTTGCTAATGTTCGTAATAACGAGATCGCCTTTGGTGACTTGGGCAAAGTACGCGCGATCCTGAATTTCAAAATCCTTGCCACCAGGCCAGTAGACGTTGCCGCTGAGATCGACGTGATACAGGCCCTCGACATCGAGCCGCGCGCTTTCGCGGGCTAGGTAGGGCAAGATTTCTTCCCTCGAATTGCGCTGGATGATCGGCGCCGCCGCGAGTGTTTGGAGCACGGTGACGTGGCTGTCGAAGTACGCCCGGATGCCCGCCGCGTGCAGCATCGTTTCGGTTTGCAGGCGTTCGCGCAATTGCGCGAGCAGCTGCTGCTCGGAATAGCGCGTCGTCCAGAGCGTGGAGAACGCCGCCAACACCAGCACCGGCAAGATGGCGATGAGCAGTTGCTTATGGAAAAGGCGATTCATGAAGTTCCCTGCGACAAAGCGGCGCCGCGACGGCGGCCGTTTGATCAACACCAAGGTTAGTCGCGGCGACTACTCTGGCTGGTTGGAAACCGCCGCTGCGCCTTCCGCCACGCCGCGGGACGATTGGCTCGGCACGCCGACCACTTCCCGCAACAGCCCAGCTAACCACAAGAGCTCGTCGTCAGCGCGCCCATTTAACACCGCAAACTTCTGCCCGTCGTGGTCAAAGACTTGCAACTCGAGCAGGGGGCGATCATTGACCTCCACGCCTGAGGGCCCCGCGGTGATCGCCGCGACTTGCTCCAGCGGCCATTCACGTTGCTTCGTGCCCCACATGCTTTTTTGCAGCACCATGAAACTCCCGCCAGCAACCGCGAGGGCGGCGTGTCGGCGTCCCATGTTGATCGCCGCGAGCAGCATGGCCACGCCGATGGCCCAGAACAAGCCAATGAAGAGAAATGCAAACCACAGGTTGTCCTGGGGATTGGCTTTGTCACCCAGCGCGGCGAACACGAAGACCGCGGTGAACAGGGACATAAACCCATTCCAGAGAATGCTGAATCCGAACAGTCCGCCAGAACCTTTGACGAGCCCCAGCGGCGGCACGCGGATGGTGACGCCGTCGTCGAAGCGTTCGACTTCGATGGTCGAAGACTCAGGGCGAGGGGGCGGTGGAGCATTCGCCGCGCCTGCGCCGGTGAGGTCAAGCTTTTCGAGACTCAGCGCACTGGTCGTGACGGCGATCGGCGCCGACTCCGACTCCGACTCCTCGCCGCCGTTGTGCAGCGGGTCGAATTCAATCGCCTGTTCGGCGCGGGCGGCGATCTGTTCCGCCAATGGCCGCAGCAAGCCTTGCGGATATCCCCACGCCAAAACGCCGGTCTTGTGGGCGTGCGTATGGAGCAACAGCGCACAACGAGACAGAACGGCTGGATTCTTCGGCGGCTTGTGCTCCGTTTGGCTGCCGTCTTTGATATCCAAGCGCTGGATATCGGCAATCTTCCACCGTTTGCCATACCACAACGGGCCGACGCGCTCGGTCGAGCGCAAATAGCCGTCGCGCAGCTCCAATTCGCGATATCCCCACAACAACGCCAAGCCCCACCAAATCGGTACGAAGCCAGCTCGAGTCGGCAACGCGAGCATCGCCAGCGGGGCAAGGAAGCAGAAGTCGATCCGCGGCGCTCCTTGCCGGAACACCAGCGCTTCCACAGCGGCGACAAGCGCCGCTTGAATGAAGAGACCGGCGAGAATCAGCGGAATACTCGCTTGGCGCACCCACCCCAACTGGCGTCGCGGGAGGGTCCAACGCACACTTTGCGGCCACTGGTCGAGTACGCGCAGTTGATCGTTAGGATCGAAGGAGTTCATGGCGAATGCTCGGCAAGGCACACAGGGCGATGCTATTTCAGCGTCAATGCTACTCCACCGTCACGCTTTTGGCCAAATTGCGAGGTCGATCGACATCGCAGCCACGCAATACGGCCATGTGGTAGGCCAAGAGCTGCAGCGGAATGCTGGTGACAATGGGTTGCAGGAATTCGTCGACCTGCGGCACGTAGATGACGTCGTCCGCTAGGTGTGCGATCCGCTCATCGCCCGCCGCGGCAACCGCGATGACCGGCCCGCCGCGGGCCTTAATCTCTTCCACGTTCGACATCACCTTATCGTACACGAACCCCTGCGGCATGATAAAGATGCTCGGCGTATGTTCATCCACCAGCGCGATCGGGCCGTGCTTCATCTCGGCGGCGGGATAGCCTTCGGCATGGATGTAGCTGATTTCCTTGAGCTTCAGCGCCCCTTCGAGCGCGGCGGGGAAATTGTATTGCCGGCCCAAATACAGCACATTGTTGGCGTGCAGGTATTTCTCGGCAATGCGGCGCGTCAGGTCGTTGACCGCCAGCGTTTGCTCGACTTTGGCCGGCAAGTCGCGGAGCGCGGCGATGATGCGGCGACCGGCGTCGTAGCTGATATGCCGCAACCGGCCCAAGTGCAGCGCGAGCATCGCCAGCGCGACGCACTGCGACGTAAACGCCTTGGTCGAGGCAACGCCCACTTCCGGACCCGCATGAAGATAAATGCCGCCGCCGGCCTCTTGGGCAATCGTGCTCCCGACGACGTTGCAAATCGCGAGTGTCGGATGT
>CAUJKE010000028.1 GCA_963205385.1 Planctomycetota bacterium
TGCAAATCCGCGCGGCCGCGCTCAGCGAAGACGGTCGGCTCACCCGCTTCATGACCAACCGCCCCGGCCGATCAACCCTCCGCCGCTCCGCCCCCACCCAAACCGCCGCCTAAACCCATACAATCCCTGACATGCACCCGATCACGGCCCCATCCGCCTCGCGCGGCTGGTGTGCGAGATCCTTGGCTCAAGATCGGCGCGTGGCGCCCGATACGAAACTCGCCCGCGGTGACGCGACAGGATCGTCCGGGACATACGCTCCTCAGGTTGTTTCGCCTTGTGCGGTGCGCAGTGCGCCATTCATGTTACGCCAGCAACTGTTTCACGAGCTTCCCTTCCACGTCGGTCAACCGGAAATCTCGCCCCTGGAAGCGATAGGTCAGGCGCTCGTGGTCGATGCCCAGGAGGTGCAAGATCGTGGCGTTCCAATCGTGAATGTGGACGCCGTCGCTCACGATGTTGTAGCAATACTCGTCGGTCTCGCCATGCGTGATGCCAGGCTTTGTGCCACCACCGGCCATCCACATGGTGAAGCATCGCCCGTGATGGTCGCGGCCGTAGTTGTCCTTGGTGAGCGCCCCTTGGCTGTAGACGGTGCGGCCGAATTCGCCTCCCCAAAGCACGAGCGTGTCATCCAACAGGCCGCGCTGTTTGAGGTCTTGCACCAATGCGGCGCTGGGCTGATCGACATCCTTGCACTGGCCGCGGATTTGGTGCGGCAGGCTGGAATGTTGGTCCCAGCCGCGGTGCATCAGTTGAATGAACCGCACCCCCCGCTCCGCCATTCGCCGCGCGAGCAGGCAGTTGCGCGCGAAGCCGCCATCGACGCCGGAATCGTTGATGCCGTACATGTCGATGGTCGCCTGCGTCTCGCCGGAAATGTCGGTGAGTTCGGGGACGGAGGCTTGCATCTTGAAGGCCATTTCGTACTGCTGAATGCGAGTGTCGATCTCGGGGTCGCCCAAGCGCTCGTGCGTCGCGCCGTTGAGTTCCGCCATGGCGTCGAGCATCTCCCGCCGGTCCGCCCGATCAATGCCCGGCGGATTGGAAAGGTAGAGCACGGGATCCTTGCCTGCGCCAAAACGGACCCCTTGGTGCCGCGACGGAATGAAGCCGCTTCCCCACAACCGCGAGAAGATCGGCTGATCAGTCTTGTTGCCAGAGCCCTGGCTGATCATGACGATGAACGCAGGCAGGCTGTCGGTTTCACAACCCAGGCCATAACTGAGCCATGCACCGAGGCTGGGCCGGCCTGGTTGTTGCGAGCCGGTTTGAATGAAGGTCGTCGCGGGATCGTGGTTGATCGCCTCGGTGTGCAGCGATTTGACGATAGCGATGTCGTCCACGATCTTGGCCGTGTGCGGCAAGAGTTCGCTGACCCACGCGCCTGACTGGCCATGTTGTTTGAAATCGAAGACGGGATAAACGCAAGGGAATGATTTCTGTCCCGACGTCATGCCGGTGATGCGCTGCCCCATGCGAATGGAAGCCGGCAATTCCTCGCCGTGATGCTCCTTGAGCTCCGCCTTGTAATCGAACAGGTCGATATGCGACGGCCCACCGGACATAAACAAATAGATGACCCGCTTCGCCTTGGGCGGAAAGTGCAGCGCTTGGAGCGTGCCCGGCGTTCCGGTCGACGGCGCGCTGCTCTCACCAGCAATCGCACCTCGCCCGAAGAGCGAGGCGAGCGCCGCGAGACTGACGCCGGACGCAGCGCGGCCAAAGAAATGCCGCCGGTTGAGTTGTTGTTGATGATCGTAGAGGTTCATGGTTTTGTCTGCTTGTAGAGGTACCCGAAAAACAACATCTGGACCCCATCCCAATAAGCCGGATGGAGGTCGTGATATTTGGTCACGAACGTCGCCATGACGGCGATTACTTCGAGACCGTTTCGTCTAAATTCAAGATCACGCTGGCCGCAATGGCGTAACTGGCCACGTCGACTTCGGAGAGCGATTCATCGCGGGGCGATTCGCCGACGGCCAACAGCGCCGTTGCGGCTGCTCGATCGGCCGCATACTTCGCTTGATATCGCGCTAACACCTTTTGGAGGACGCCCAACTCATGCGCGCTCGGCTCGCGCGTGGTCGCCAACACAAAAGCAAACTTCAAGCGATCCACGGCCGTCTCGTCCCCCTCTTTCAACATTCGCTCCGCAAGTTTCCGCGAGGCTTCCACATAGGTCGGATCGTTGAGCAGGATGAGCGCTTGCAACGGCGTGTTAGTGCGCGCGCGACGGACGGTGCAGGTTTCACGGTCCGGCGCGTCGAACGTGACCAATTGGGGCGGCGGGCTCGTTCGCTTCCAGAACGTGTACATCGTGCGGCGATAGAGATCCTCTCCGTGGCTCTGCGTATATTCCTGCGCGGTCCAGTTCTTGCCATCGGCCCGCGATGCCAGTTCGCTCCACAAGCCGGGCGGTTGATAAGGCGAGACGCTTTCGCCGCCGATCTTTTGATTCAATAGCCCGCTGATGGCCAGCGCTTGATCGCGAATGAACTCGGCTTGCAATCGCATCCGCGGCCCCCGCGCGAGCAAGCGGTTCTCGGGATCGCGCTCCACAAGGGCCGGCGTGACGCGCGCGGCCTGTCGATACGTCGACGACGTGACCATCAGCCGCAGCAGTTCCTTCACGTCCCACGCCTGACGCCCTGCCTGGCCGTTGTTCGACTCAGCAGGCGACATGAACTCCACGGCGAGATAGTCGAGCAACTCAGGGTGACTCGGCGCTTCCCCTTGAGCGCCGAAATCTTCGACCGTCTTGACGAGCCCGGTACCGAAGATCAACTGCCAATAGCGGTTCACGATGACGCGCGATGTAAGCGGATGCTGCGGATCTACGAGCCACTGGGCGAGACCCAAGCGGTTATGCGGCGCGCCCTCCGGTAGCGGCGGGAGCGCGGCGGGGACTTCAGCGACAACCTTTTCGCCTGGCTTGTCGTATTGTCCGCGCAGCAGCACGAACGTATCGCGCGGCTTGGCCATCTCCTGCATGACCATCGTGGTAGGAATCTGTTTCTCGATCTCCGCCTGGCGCGCGATAGCCGCGGTGAGCGAGTCGCGAAGGGCGGCGAACTCCGGCGAGACTTGCTCGCGATAATAAGAACGCAAGGCAGCCGATTGTTCCGCCGTGCGTTTGCTTGATTCCGTTTGCAGTGCAGTCACAACATTTGCGGGAATGTGCTTATCACCATGCGGTTGCTTGGCATCCGTCACCGATAAGCGGAACACGCCCGGTTGATGCTGCGCGAACTGCGAATCGAAGGCGAGTTCGATCGTGAGACGAACTTTCTCGCCGCCGCCGATTGGTTTAGCGAGTTCAAAGACGGCCGCGTGTGGCTTGCCCACTTCCGGATAGATGGCCCAGCCAGAACTAGGGTTGGCGTCCACGGCATTCTGCACGGGATAATCCGCCTGACTGAAATCAGCGGTGGCTCTGCGGAATGGATAATGCTGATCGCCGGCGGATAGTTTGACATCGGTGAGCACGACGTTGCCGTTGACCGAGCGTCCCGGCCCGCTGCCATTGAGCTTGCCATCGACGCCGGTTTCTAAACGAATCGCCGTGATTTCCGCCAGATTCACCTCGGCGGAAATCACGTAATGCTCCGTCGCCGCGTTCTTGCCGGTTGCCGTGATGAATTGATCGGTTCCGGACGCCAACGTCGCGCCGCCGGTGGCCTTCATCGCTACCGGCGTGAGCGTCGTCCAGTTCACCACGTCTTCACGCAGGGCCGTCGCCTCCCACGCTTGTTGGGCGTTGTCCGCTTCGGGCGAGGCGGCGGTTAAGCGTGTGCGCAGGTTCGCTAACTGTGTTTGAATGTCCGCCAGTTCGCGCGTTTGTTCGCGCGTCGGCGCCTTGATCATCGGGGCGGCGTTCCCTCGACTGCCGTCGAGTCCGTTCTCCGGCACATTGTGGAAGAACGCATAGAACTGATAATACTCGCGCTGCGTGAGCGGGTCGAATTTGTGATCGTGGCATTGCGAACAAGCGACGGTTAGCCCCAGCCAGACCGTCGAGGTTGTGTTCACACGATCCACAAGGTAGGCGTTGTGATACTCCTGCGGGATCGCGCCCCCTTCGAAGTTGATCATGTGGTTGCGATTGAAGCCGCTCGCCACTTTTTGCTCGAGCGTCGCGTTCGGCAACAGATCGCCGGCAAGTTGCTCAATGGTGAACTGGTCGAACGGCAGATTCGAGTTGAAGGCGTCGATCACCCATTCCCGCCAGCGGGTCATATCGCGGCCGCTATCGATGTGATAGCCGTGCGTATCGGCGAAGCGGGCGGCATCGAGCCAGTCCACCGCCAGCCGTTCGCCAAAGTGCGGCGAATCGAGCAGGCGTTGCACAACCTTGCCGTAAGCGTCGGGACTCTCATCCGCGAGAAACGCAGCCACCTCCGCAGGCGTCGGCGGGAGTCCGGTCAAGTCGAACGTCACGCGGCGCAGGAGTTCAAAACGCTCCGCCGGCGGAGAAGGGGTCAGCCCTTCCCGTTCCAGGCGAGCGAGGATGAAATCGTCAATCGCATTGCGCGGCCAGGCTTTGTCTTTCACAACGGGCAGCGCTGGCCGCCGTGGCGCGACAAACGCCCAATGCTTTTCATACGGCGCACCGGCCGCCACCCAGCGTTTGAGTAAGTCTTTCTGCTCGGCCGAAAGTGGCTTGTTCAACTCCGGCGGCGGCATCTTTACGTCGTCATCGTCGCTGAACACGCGCGTCACCAGTTCGCTCTGGGCGACGTCACCAGGCACAATCGGATGCGCGCCGGACTCCGCCTCGCCGATCGCGCTCGCGCGCATGTCCAGCCGAAAGCCTGATTCTCGCTTCTCGGCGTCCGGTCCATGACACGCGAAACAATGGTTCGACAAAATGGGACGGATGTCCCGGTCAAAGTCGACCGGTTGCTTGTCGTCCGCACGGGCGACAGACAACAGGCAAGTCGCCAGAACAATCGAGAAGGCAAAGCAAAGGCGGTTCATAGGGATCAGTGGTGAGAGGAGCGTGTACACCCGCAGCTGGGGCGAGGCGGTAGGCAGCCTCTATTTCACCACCTCGGAGCGCAATTGTCCAGTTCGCCGTGGTCAGTGGTCAGGTTCCCAAGGGGGGAACGGCTCGAATTCACGGCAAAACACGGGTCAGAAGGCTATGGGACGCCTGTAAGAGGCTTTCCACGAAAAGTTTTTTTGGGGGGCCTTCGTCAATGACTCAGCTCAGGCGTTCTCGCCGCGAAGATCGTGAATTCGTGTTGCGCCGTTACGGATGGAAGCATGTCTACTTCCCTCTGTGCCGCCGATGAAGGTGCGCTCATGGCAAGAGCGCATCCATTCCAAGCCAGGCAAACATGAGTAGCACGAATCCGAGGATCCCAAAGACCGCGGCTCCCAACTGATGAACGGTGATCATGATGGAACTCGTGTCGCGCTTAACAACGAGACAACCGGCCGCGGCGATCAGTGACGCGATGCCGACGCCGGCCATGCCTAGCCGCATCTTGAAAAGTCCTTGCCTCATCATGCGCTGGCTCGCCATTTCGGCCGATTGCGTCGTGAGTCCCGTTTGTTTGTATGAGCTAGATTTGTTCGACTGCTGTAGAATGTCGACGATCACTCCGGTCCCTATGAAGATGACAACAGTACAACAGAGCAAGGCTCCAACGAACGCTGCCTTCTTTAAGAACACCCTGCGCTCGCGAGTTTCCGCTCGCCGGCGGGCGCGGTCCGCGAAAGGCTTCGGTTTCGGAGGTGGCGTCGCGTGTTCCATTGAATTGCGGACAGACCAAGGACAAGATGAGACGCGACAGAAACTCACCGTATTGTACCCAGTGCTCCGCCCCTTTCTAGCTACTCAGCATTGTCCTTGCGTCCGATAGCCATGGTGTACGCCAGCGGCTATATTTCGCAGGGTTCTTTCCCTGGAAAGCTGTTTCGCAATCGCTCGCACCCCACCCTCTTCATGCCCGACTGGCGACCCCTTTATCCGTTTGCTTCGCACACGTTATCGCTGGGGAAACTGCGCTATCACTATGTCGACGAAGGGGCCGGAGAGCCGCTTTTGTTTGTGCATGGCAACCCGACCTGGTCGTTCTATTGGCGGAATTTGATCGCGGCGTGGCGGGGAGAGTATCGGTGTGTTGCGGTCGATCACATCGGTTGTGGGCTCAGCGACAAGCCGCAAGATTACGCTTATACGCTCGCGCAGCATATCGAGAATCTGACGCGGCTCGTGACGGAACTCGATCTCACGCGCATAACGTTGTTCGTTCATGACTGGGGGGGCGCGATTGGTTTGGGGGCGGCGCTTAAACTGCCGGAGCGCTTCAGCCGCCTGGTGATTTTCAACACGGCCGCGTTCCCGCCGCCGTTTGTGCCGCTGCGGATTCGTGCCTGTCGCACGCCGCTAGTTGGCACGTGGGCGATGCGGGGCTTGAACCTGTTCGCCCGCGCGGCGTTGACGATGGCGACGGAGCAACCCGGCGGACTCTCGCCGGACGTGAAGGCGGGGCTCATGGCTCCGTACGATAATTGGGCGCATCGCGTGGCCATCGACCGCTTCGTCCACGATATTCCGCTGTCGCGCCGTCATCCCACCTGGCAAGTGCTGGAAGACATCGAAGCGGGACTCCCCTCGCTGGCCAATCGCCCCGTGCAAATGCATTGGGGCATGCGTGACTGGTGCTTTCGACCAAGTTGCCTCGAACAGTTGCTGACGCATTTGCCGCAGGCCGAGGTGCAGCGTTACGCCGATGCTGGGCATTATGTCGTGGAAGACGCGATTGACCGCATCATTCCAGCCACGAGCGAGTTCTTGCAGCGGACATCCAGCCTGCCTTCGTAGCGGGGGCTTTCAATCACCGCACCTCGACACGCCGGTTGTGCCACGGTTGGTTTGGGAATCACTCACTCCGTTGCACTCGCTGGCGCTGCAGCCTGATGAAGCAGTCGCTGCGCGTTGGCTTGATAAATCTTCGCGAGCACTTCCGGCGGGAGCTTGAGATCCTCGAACAGTTCGAACTGCGGCACCGCTTGCTGGGGGGCGAGGAAGTCGGTGCCGAAGAGCAAGCGATCCGCGCGGCGAATGAGGAACTCGCGGCCGAACTGACGATCGCGCGCGATGGCGTTCGCGCCGCTGCCGGCCGAGAGGTCGCCGTAAATGTTGGGAAACTTCTCCATCAGCGCGTCGATCGCGCCGCCGGGCTGCACCTGCTCCCTGGGATAACGGTCAAGGTCCGCCTGTTTGACGCCGCCAGAGATTGACGCCCACCAGCCTTGCGCGTGGCCGATGAAGTTCACGTTGGGAAACGCGGCAAGCACCTTGGCGAGTCCAGGTAGACCGGGCGCGTCCGTGTTGCGCTGGTTATCGCAGTGAAACAACACCGGCAGCTTGAGTTCGCCACACGCCTCATAGAGCTTCATGCTGCGAGCATCGTCAATCGCCACGCCTGGCTTATGCTCGCCAAAACCACGGGCGCCAGCGTTCACCCAGCGGCGGAGCATCTCCACCGCCCCTTTCACGCCGCCGCTGTAAGATGTGCGCGGGTCCAGGCAGCAGAAAGGCACGAGTCGATCGCGATGAGGCTTGGTCTCGGATAGAACGAAGTCGCTCGTAAGCAGGTAGCTCGAGGACTCCGGCGACACGAGCGGCAGCACGGCGGCCTGCTCGATATCGTGCGCGTCCATCCAGCGCAGCAAGTCTTCCCCCCGCAAGACTTCGGTCGTGTTCCACGTCTGTCCCAGGTGGGTGTGGATATCAAACTTGCGCGGCGGTTTGTCCTGGTTGGCCATGCCCGGCGAAGACCGCAGCGTCGTTGCCAGAATTCCGGCAATCGCGAGCGACTGGGTAAGAAACTGGCGGCGAGTGTTTCGTAGGCGATTTTGCATGGCGTGTGTTCTCGCACCTGGACAACGGCCGTTCCAACTTCAAGCCAGCGGCGTCCACTCGGAAAAGGTCGCCGCTTGCCCTTCATATTTACCTTGTTCGTCCACGAGATTCCACACAATCGCGCGCTCGATTTGAAATCGCTTTCCTGTGCTGCTGATGCGGATGCCGCGATAGTCGTCCACATAGCCGTCGCGCGTGGTCCGTTCCAAGAGCTTCGCCCGCTCGTCACGGTGCACCGGTTCGGCTGTGAGCCGCGAAGGGGTGCCGCGGAGGGTTGGCAGGTCCATTTCCCATAGCGCGAGCGCCGTGCGATTGGCGTAACACAGGAGCGGGTCGTTTTGGCAGCCATGCGCGACGACGACCAGCGGCGCCTCGAACAAGCGGACGGCTTGCACTTGCGGCGATCCGTCGCGCGCGATCAGCTCGCGCCCCAGGAGCCTGGCGTAGGAATCCAACAGCAGTTGGCACCATCGAATGGTCCCTGAATCCCCGGCGAGTTCGTCAAAATCCACAGGTTTTCACCTTTGTTTGCGCCCGGTAGTGAGAATCGCCAACAGACAGGCTATAACGTATGATTAGCAGAGTGACTATAACCACGCCTGAACATTCTCCCACCACCCATATTCGTTCGCAAAGGAACCACCCCATGAAACGTTTCGTCCTCGCGGTCGCCATGCTCGCCTTCGTCGCTTCGTCGGCAGTCGCCGAAAACTGGCCGTCGTGGCGCGGGCCCACGGCCAGCGGCGTGGCCAGCGGGGAGAATTACCCGACGCAGTGGAGCGCGGAGAAGAACGTGAAATGGAAGGTCAAGCTTCCTGGCCTAGGCAACTCGACCCCGGTGGTGTGGGGCGACAAAATCTTTCTGACCAGCGGCATTGACGGACAAAACAACGTCCTCGCGCTGGACCATGCCGGCAAAGAACTGTGGCGCACGCCCGTCGGCAAGGAAGTTCCTGGGAAGCACAAGAAGGCGACCGGCAGCAATCCTTCGGCCGTCACCGACGGCGAGCATCTGTTTGTCTATTTCAAGAGCGGCGACCTTGCCTGCCTCGATTACAGCGGCAAAGTTCTGTGGCATGAAAACTTGCAGGACAAGTATGGCGAAGACACGCTCTGGTGGGACTTGGGCACCTCGCCGGTGCTGACCAAGAACGCCGTGGTTGTCGCGGTGATGCAGAGCGGGCCGTCGTACCTGGTTGCGTTTGACAAGCAGTCCGGCAAAGTCGCTTGGAAGCAAGATCGCAATCTCGATGCGCCGGAAGAAGCGGCGCAAAGCTATTCCACACCGGTGGTGCTTGAGTACAATGGCCAGCAGATTATCGTCTGCCTGGGGGCGGATCACGTCACGTGTCACGACGCCGCTACCGGCAAGGAATTATGGCGTGTGGGCGGGCTGAATCCCACGAACCACAAATTCTTCCGCTCGATCGCTTCGGCGGTGGTGGATAGTAACGTGGTGGTTGCTCCCTACGCCCGCGGCGCCACACTCACGGCGATCAAACTCGGCGGCAGCGGCGACGTGACCAAGTCGCACGTTTTGTGGACGAAGGACGATCTCGGCGCCGATGTGCCGACTCCGGCCGCGCAGGACGGGAAGGCGTATGTCTGTACCGACAAAGGCGAGCTCTCTTGCGTCGATATCCCGACCGGCAACATCCTTTGGAAGGTCGCCGCTGAAAAGAATCGTAACGCCTATAGCTCGTCGCCGGTGCTCGCCGGCGACAAAGTTTACTTGACGCGCGAGGACGGCAAGACGTTCGTCGTTGATACCACGACGCACAAGATCATCGCCGAGAATGAGCTAGACGGCGAGTTCACCGTCGCCACACCGGTCTTCGTGGACGGCACGATTCTCATTCGCACGCATGAGAGTCTGTACTGCATCGGTAAGTGAGACCACGCGCCGCCGTGATGCTCGAAACGAAACCGGCGCAGTCCAGCGTACCTGCTACTCCGATTTCTTGACTTGCCAGCGTTCGTCGAAGAAGTCGGCGGCGACGATTTTGCCAGGCCAGATGTTGCCGGGCGGCGTCGTGAGATCCACCACTGCCCAGTCCGGCAGCATCGGCACTTGTCGGGCATTGTTTAGATGGGCGTAATCGCGGAACGTGAAGCCGCTGTTGAGCACCACGTTCTTCTCGGGGTTGAGCGGGGTGGGATAGATCGCGATCAGCGCGTGGGTCTCCGCTCCAAACGCGCCATACTTGGGAACGGCGATCTGCCCCTTCGTCCACTGCAGCGGCAGCTTGTCGG
>CAUJKE010000029.1 GCA_963205385.1 Planctomycetota bacterium
GCGTCGCTGCGCCGCCGCTGGCCGAGCGACTTTCGCGCGACGGCGACCTATGGAATCGGCGGCGGCGTGTTGACAGGAACTTACACTTTCGAGAACGTCGGCGACCAGTCGCTGCCTTGTGGCTTCGGCGCGCATCCTTACTTCCGCGTGCCGCTAGGCGCGGGACGGGCGGAGGACTGCGTCGTGCGCCTGCCGGTCACGAAACAGTGGGAACTGGCCGAGATGCTGCCCACCGGCCAGGTCCGTGATTGGCCGCGGGCCGCCGAGTTTGCCGGCGGCGTGCGGTTCGATTCGCTCGATTTGGATGACGTGTTCGGGGGACTCACGTTCACCGGCCCGCGCTGCCAGGCTAGTTTGACCAATCCCGCGAGCGGCAGCACGCTCACGATTGCCTGGGATGCGACGTTTCGTGAGTGCGTCGTCTATACGCCGCCCCATCGCGAGGCGATTTGCATTGAGCCGTACACGTGCGCGCCGGCCGCCATCGCGCTTGCCGAGCGCGGGATCGACGCGGGACTGCGGGTGCTCGCACCGGGAGAAGCGTTTACCGGGCGGATGGAATTGCGGCTGGCCTAAGCGGCAACGCAGCAGAGCTAGTCGGGGCGGCGCTGTTGCGCCGCTGCGAGCGAACGCCGAATGATGGCGGCCATGTCGCCGGCCTCGTCCAGCAATTCCTGCACGTCGCCGCGCGCCGCTAGTTGGCGCTGGTCGAGCATCTCCAGCCAGCAAATCGTCTCTTCGACGAGCGCTTCCACCACGCGCAGTTGCGCGCAAAAGATGGGAACGTGCCCCGAACTAATGATGTTTGCGTATTTGGCTCCCAGGCGTAGCCCGCTGCCGCGCAGTTGGCCTAGCAGCAAATAATGCTTCGGCGGGTCGCCCAAGGGTTTTAGCAACTCCATGAGACGCAGGCCAAAGTCGAGTGCCTTTTCCTGGAAAGCGTCGCGCCGCATCGTGGTTGATTAGGCTCCAAAGTGAGTGAGAACCGAGGGCGAAACCGACGAGTTGTCGCTTGTCGCCCTGCGGCGCTCAGGTTGAGGTTGGTCTCGATTCTATCTCAGGTTTCGGTACTATTTCTTCAGAATCCAAATGTTGCGGTAGACCACGGGGTTGCCGTGGTATTGGAGGAAGACGGCGTCGGGGCCGGGGCCTTCGCTGTGGCGGCCAGGCGTGCCGTGGGTTAACTCTTGATCATCGTGAATCAGGATGCCGTTTTGTTTGATGGTCGCGCGGGCATTCGTGATCTTCTTGCCACTGTCGTCGTACTTCGCGGCGGTGAAGTCGATATCGTAGGTCTGCCATGTGAGTGGCGGGAGGCAGGCGTTGACAATGGGCGGGTTGATGGAATAGATGCCGCCGCACTCGTTGTCCTTGCCATCGAGGCCAAACGAATCGAGCACTTGCAGTTCGTAGCGGCTTTGCAGATACACGCCGCTGTTGCCGCGCCCTTGGCCGCGAGCCTGCGGCATGAAGGGGGTGCGAAATTCAATGTGCAACGTGTGGTCGCCGAACTTCTCCTTCGTCTCCTCATTGCTGGCGGCCAGATAACCGTCGTCGGAGAGCTTGGCGTCGTTCCACTTATCCAGGTCTTCCTTGCCGCTGAAGAGGACGATGGCGCCTTCAGGGGGCTTCGCTCCGAGGGTAGGCGACTTTCGCTCCACTTTCTTAAGCACGCCGAGATCGTTCCCGCCGGAGTTCACGGTCGCCTGGCCATCCTTGATGGTGACGGTGATGTCCTCATGGGTGAGCGTCACCGCGCCGTCCTTGAGCGCGCCTTCGGCGGCGTGGGATTCGTCGCCGCGACTCCAGCCATCACCGGGGAGTCCCCCTTTGAACCCCACGCCGCGAAACTTGCCATCGCCGAGGGCGATCAGTTGCAAGCCCCATTTTTCGTCGCCGTTATCGGCTTTCAGCGAACCGGTATATTCACCTTGAATGGCGTAGTCCGCACCGGCCTTTTGAGGATCGGTAAACGTTTGCGCCTTCACGCAGGCGGTGGTCATCAGCAAGAGAGCGGCCAGGGCGACGGGGCGAAGTAGCCAGGTGGAGCGCGGCATGGAGAGGATTCCTCGCGTCGAATAGGAACTGTGGATCTCTGATGTGGCCAAAATGGCGCTAAGAGCATTGTGGCAAGCCGCTACGGATGGTGCAAGTTGGTGGAGACCTGCGTGGGCGGCGGGTATAATGGAACATTGCGATCCGCGATCCTCCAAGGAAAGGGTTATTATGTCCCTTGCCGAATCAAGAACCGCCGCCGGGAAAAGCAGTCCAACTCAGCGGCGCGCCGTGTTTCCACTGCAAAACGGTGATCGCCTCACGCGCGCCGAATTCGAGCGCCGCTGGGACGCGATGCCGGGACTTAAGAAAGCGGAATTAATCGACGGAGTCGTGTATATGCCTGCTGCTTTGCGTCAAGACGAACATGGCGAACCGCACGGCTACGTCATGACCTGGCTGGGTATCTACTCGCTGTCAACGCCGGGCGTGAAATTCGGCGACAACGCAAGTGTGCGTCTCGACAACGATAACATGCCGCAGCCCGACGCCCACCTGCGATTGCCGACGGAACTAGGGAGCACCGCCACGATCCAAGATGGTTACGTTGTTGGGGCGCCGGATCTCGTCGTCGAAGTTGCGGCCTCCAGTGCAAGCCTTGATATGCATCGCAAACTGGACGTCTACCGGCGTAGCGGCGTGCGTGAGTATATCGTCTGGCGTGTCGTCGATGAGCAATTGGATTGGTTCGTATTGTCCGATGGACGATACGAGCTATTGACTCCAGACGCCGAGGGATGGCTCAAGAGCCAGCTATTTCCAGGGCTGTGGCTTCAGCCTCAAACCCTATTGCACGGCTTGCCGACCGCTGTGCTGGCGATGATGCAGCTAGGTGTCCAATCTGCAGAGCATCAGGCCTTTGTGCAACAGTTGGCAAACGCGATCAAGCCGGCGTCGTGAGTCGCGTGGTGCGAATACATAAAAAAGCCCGGCGCTGGTCGCGCGGGGCGAGTTGTCGTTTTTGCAGCGGCACAGGGGGTAGCTTATCTGAGTCGCTTCACTGAGCTGCTTAGCTGTCCAAACCTTCGAGGACGCCGGTGCTGTCACCGAACGCCTTGACGGGCGCGCCGACCCGTTCGAGCATCGCGCGATACAGGTTGGTCAGCGGCGTCTCCGTGGGATAGCGCACGTGGCGACCGGTCTTGATCGTGCCGCCGCCGCGGCCGACGAGCAGAATCGGCAGGTTCTCATGATTGTGGCGGTCGCCATCGCCGATGCCAGAACCGATCATGAGCATGGAGTTATCGAGTAACGTGCCGTTGGGCTCTTTGATCTGGGCCAGTTTGTCCACCAGATAAGCGAATTCGTCGAGGTGGTACTTGTCGATGCGGCCGATCTTTTCGAGCTTCTCCTTGTCTCGCCCGTGGTGCGACAATTGGTGGTGTCCCTCACGCACTTCGGCGGCGGGATAACTGCGGTTGCTGCCCTCGTTGGCGTACATGAAGGAAATGACGCGTGTGGAATCGGTTTGAAAGGCGAGCGCGATCAAATCGAACATCAAACGCACGTGGTCGGAAAAATCGCGCGGCACGCCGA
Organism: Planctomycetota bacterium; assembly: GCA_963205385.1. Taxonomy (GTDB): domain Bacteria; phylum Planctomycetota; class Planctomycetia; order Pirellulales; family Pirellulaceae; genus JAEZGD01. Next base: position 3,592 of record CAUJKE010000029.1, read on the forward strand.
CCGGCCGCGGATAGTTCGGCGACTCGTCATCCTTGGATTGACCCAGTTTATCGACGCGCACCAAACGCTGTTCGATTTCGCGCACCGCGTACAAGTATTCATCGAGCTTGCGCTGGTCGCTGATGCCGAGTTGGCGATGCAAGCCCTTCGCGTCTTCCTGGACGAAGTCGAGGATGCTCTTGCGATACTTGTCGCGCTTCGCGCGAGATTTATCCAACTCTGCGCCGACTTCGCCAAACAGCCGATCGAAGACCGCGCGGGGATCGATCTCTTTCGCCAGCGGCGAGGTCTCGGAACGCCAGGCGATGTTGGAGGAATAGGCGCAGCTATAGCCGGAGTCGCAATTGCCGGCTTGGGCGCTGCGCTCGATGCCCAGTTCCAAGGACGGGAAGCGCGTCAAGCTGCCGATCCGCTCAGCGGCCGCTTGATCGATCGATTGGCCGTTCTTTATATCCGCGCCGGAGGTCTTGGCGGGATGGGCGCCGGTTAAAAACGAAGCGGCGGAGCGCGCGTGATCGCCGGCGCCGTCCCCCAGCGGGCGACCGCCGTTGAGCGTCATGCCGCCGAGGACGAGCATTTCCGACTTGTACCTGGCGAGCGCTTGCATGGTCGCGGGAACTTCCCACTGCGCGCCTTCGCCTTGGGGAGTCCAGCGTTCGAGGTTCACGCCGTTGGGGATGCTGAAAAATGCCATCCGCACCGGCGGCTTGCTGGGGGCGGCGCCGGCGAGCAGCGTATTGGGAAGCATCGCTTCCAACAGCGGCAATGCCACGACCGTACCCAGGCCGCGCAGAACCGTGCGTCGCGAAAGTTTGGGTTGGGAATTCATGTTACTCACTCCGTTTGACGCCTTGGTGCTGAAAGGGATAACTGCGAACGACTTCCACAATCAGCGTGGAAAATCGGTAATCATCATTCTTTAGCTGGGAAGTAATTTCGGCAATCGCGCATTGGTCGTAATACTCTAAACCCCGCCCCAGCGCGTAGGTTAGCATCTTTTCCGCCAAACAGTCCACATATTGCTCCCGCTTGGAGGAGAGCAGCAGTTGGCGCAGTTCCACCGCTCCGGTAATTTTTTCGCCCGTCGGCAACACGCCGCTGGCATCGATGGGGAACGGCCCCTCTTTTTCTCGATAGGCGCCAATGGCGTCGTAGTTTTCGAGCGCGAAGCCGAGCGAGTCCATGACCAGGTGGCAGGACTTGCAATTCGGGTCGGCTCGATGCTTTTCCATCTGCTCCCGCACCGTGGCTACGACATTGCGTCGATCTTCCACCACGAGTTCCGGCACGCCGGGGGGCGGAGGGGGCGGAGACTCGTTGAGCAAGTTCTCCATGATCCACTTGCCGCGTTTGACCGCCGACGTTCGCGTCGGGTTGGATGTGACCGTCAAGATGCTCCCTTGCGTGAGGATGCCGCCGCGCGGCGTGCCTGCGAGGGACACTTTGCGGAACTCAGGCCCTCGGACCCCTTCGAGGCCGTAGAGTTTGGCAAGTTGCTCATCGACAAACGTGAAGTCGGCGTCGAGCAAGCGCAATACGCTCAAGTCTTGACGCATCACCTCGCCGACGAACAGTTCTGTTTCCTTCCGCATGGCTGCGCGCAACTGGGCGTTCCATAAACGGAAAAGGCGCGAACTGGGTTGCACGCCGTCCAGATTTCGTAACGTGAGCCATTGGCCGGCGAAGTTTTCCACCAGCGCTTGCGACCGCGGATCGGCCAGCATCCGCCGGACTTGCCGCTCCAGGTTGTCGCCTGTGCGCAATTGGTTCTTGGCCGCGAGTTGGAAGAGCTCCTCATCGGGGAGTGTGCTCCAGAGGAAATAGGAAAGCCGCGCGGCAAGTTCGAAGTCATTCAACTTGCGGACAGCCTCGGGACCGGCGCTTGGATCGGGACTCGCTTCCACTTTGAACAGGAAGTACGGCGAAACGAGCACCGCTTGCAAGCCGAGCTGCATGCCTGTTTCGAAACTGTCGCCATGCTCCTTGGCGAGTTCAACGACCTGCACAAGGCGCTGGAGTTCTTCGTCCGTCGCAGGGCGGCGGAAGGCGCGCGAGGCGATGGGGCTCAGGTTCTGCTTCGCGGCTTCCGCCCAGGAGAGTTTGTCGTTGGGGACGTACTTCACGAGCCGCAAATGGTTTTCCGGCAAGTGCTCGCGACCGCCCCCCAGCGGGCCGGTGACTTGCAAACGCGCGACGTGCAGGTTGCGGTCGCGACGCTTGGGATTGGCGTTGTCCGGGTCGTAGAAGTCATTGATGAACGCCAGCGCGACGCGGCGCTTGCCTGCTTCGAGTTGCAGTTTGTGATCGAAGACGGCGACTTGATCGTCGTTACCGACTTCAAAAACATGCTTCTGCTGGCCGTCGACCGCGAGCGTCATTTTCGGCAGTTCATCGCCAGCAAGGTCAGCCCTGGCGGAAATGCGGAGCAAATATTCGCCCCGCGCCGGGACGTTCACATCGGTATAAATTTCGCCCTGCGAGGCGAGCGTGTG
>CAUJKE010000030.1 GCA_963205385.1 Planctomycetota bacterium
TCGAGCCAGACGGCGCCTTTTTCCGTCTTCCCCATCTTGTTCCCCTCGCTATTGGTGAGCAGCGGGCACGTCATGCCGTAGAGATGCGCTCCGTGCATGCGTCGCGCGAGATCAATCCCCGCCGTGATGTTGCCCCACTGATCGCTCCCGCCGACCTGCAACTCGCAGCCATGCTCGCGGTGCAGATAAGCGAAGTCGTACGCTTGCAGCAGCATGTAGCTGAACTCGGTGTAGCTGATGCCGGTGTCGCGTTCGATCCGGTTTTTGACGGAGTCCTTGGAGAGCATCACGCTAACGGGAAAATGCTTGCCGATGTCGCGCAAGAAATCCAAATAGCTGAAACGGCTCATCCAGTCGAAGTTGTTGAGCAAAAGCGCCGCGGTCGCGCCCGTGTCGAAATCCAAAAAGCGGCGGAGTTGTTGCTCGATGCCTGCGACATTTGCCCGCAAGTTCTCGACCGAGAGGAGATTTCGTTCTTCGCTCTTGCCGCTGGGGTAGCCGATCATGCCGGTCGCCCCGCCGACCAGTGCAATCGGCCGATGCCCCGCGCGTTGAAAGCGGCGCAGAATCATCACCGCCATCAAATGCCCGACGTGCAGACTATCGGCCGTGGGATCGAAGCCGGCGTAAAGCGTCCGCGTCCCCTCGCGCAGCCACTGGGCCAGATGCTCTTCGTTGGTGGTTTGATTCAGGAGGCCGCGCCACGATAGGTCGGCGAAGATGTCGGAAGTTGGCATGGGAGCGTTCGATTGGGAGCTAGAAGCTGAATAAGCCCCTCATTAAAGCAGTCGCGGTGGTTCAGGGAAAGGAGCAAGGGAACGCCTGGGAGGTTCAGCGCGGGCGACAAAACCGATTCGCGCGATCGCGATCGAGCACGTGACATGCGAACGGGTCACTCATGCGGATGCAATCTCCCCAGCACGCTGCTTAACGCCACAAATCATCATCGGCAAACGGGTGGGCGGGGCCGAGGTTCTTGGGTTTGGGCAATGCTTTGAGCAAGTAGCTTGCCAGGCGCAGATCGTCGCGGGTGGTGATTTTGAGGTTGATAGGGGAACCGGGGACGACCGTCACCGTGTGCCCCAACTGCTCGACCAGAGACGCTTCATCGGTTGCCGGTTTCTTGCCCCGCGCGGCGTAAGCTTTTAAGAGCAAATCTTTTTTGAAGACCTGCGGCGTCTGCGCTTCCCAGAGTTCGTCGCGCGCCACGGTCTCGCGGATGGCGTGGTCCCGGCCGACGCGCTTGAGCGTCGAAACGACCGGCGTCGCCAGAATCGCCGCGTCCGATTTCACCGCCGCCTCAAAGACCTGATCGATCCATTCATCGGCCAGGCATGGCCGCGCGGCGTCGTGGACGGCCACATAATCGCACTGGGCGCTGACTTTTTCGAGCGCCGCTTGCACGGAATCCGCCCGCTCCCGGCCGCCGTCAACCACGTCCACGCCGAGGATCATCACGTTAGCGCCAAACTTATCCATAAACGCCTCGCGATCCTCCGGCGAGATCACGAGGATCAACTGCTTCACGTCCTGGCGATTCAGAAACCGCTCCGCGCTATGCAGCCAGACCGCCCGATTGTCGAGCGGGGCGTAAGGTTTTTTGTAATGCTGGTCCTTGTACCGGCTACTCTGGCCTGCGGCCGGCAGAATCACGGCAAAATTCGGCATGGATCACGCTCCGAAAGGGTATTTCAGAGCATAGCAGTTTTCGGCGGACTCGAAATTGGGTGGACTGACGTCCCCGTACTTGCCAAAGACAGACACACGCCCCTACGGTTCATATTTCATCAAGATCTCATCGGGCTCAATTCCGGCGATGGACTTGAAGCCGCCGTCGGCGATCCGTTCGCCGAGACGGGTGACCAGGCGATAGTATTTGTCGCTGGGGCGTTTGCCGGTGAAGTCGCGGGTGAGATCCTGGCAGAGTACGTCGGCGGCGTCCTGGATCACTTCGTTGTCTTGCCTGCCGGCATAGAGGCTCGCGCAGAGCATGGTGAGCAGCTTTTGCACGCGCCCGGATAGTTCCGACATGCGGCACTGCCGATCGGCCAGCTTGAGCTGATGCTTGCGCATCGTGCCGCTGATTTCGAGCGGCATGGTTTGCAGCGTCTCGGTGGCGAACTGGGCGTGCTTCTTCAATTTCTCAGGCAGCTTGGGAAGTGTCGCCGACGGCCGGGGCGTGACATATTGCGCCATCAACCACGCGGCATACGGCCCCATCGCCCCTTTGAGCGCCCAGAGATGGGCGGGGTTCATCGGGTTGGGCTTCTTGATTCCCGCGGCCGCGAGCGCTTTGCCCACCGGTTCGAAGTACTGCGTGCCATGTTGCTTGACAAGCGACTTGAAGAACGCCATGCCCAGCATTTCCCCCTCCCCTTCATAAATGCAGGGGGCCAGATATTCGTGGACGTTGTCGCCGAAGTTATGCCCGTGCAGGAACGACCGCCCGCCGTGCGTCTTCATGTAAAACTCGACGGCCGCTTCCTTTTGGGCTTCGCTCCCAAAAATCTTGGCGACGATGCACTCCATCTCGCCGCGGTAGCCTTGATCGATCAGCGTGCTGCACCACGCGACTAGCGCGTCGCACCCAACGATCAAGCCTGCGAGTCTTCCCAGTCGCCGGCGCACGAGTTCGCGCTTCTCAATCGGCTCGCCGTAGGTGACGCGGAACTTCGCCCACGGAATGATGTTGGCCATCATCAGCCGCATCGTGCCGGCGGCGTTGGCGCACAATGCAATGCGGCCGAGGTTCAGACCGTGATAGGCAATCGTGAGCCCGCTGCCGCGCGGCGTTTTGAGCAAGTTGGCCGCGGGAACCTTGAAGTCCTTGAAGAGAATGCCCCGATTATACGTGTGCTTCAGCGCGTGCAAGCCATATTTAACAAGCTGGAAGTTCTCGTTCTCCTGGTCCGGCAAGTCGACGATTAGCACGGCGGGCTTGTCGTCGATCAAACAGACCAAACCGATGGTGCGTCCCGGGACGACGTTGGTAATGAACAGCTTCTCGCCGTTGACGACGTAATGTTCTCCCTCCAGCACCGCGCGGGTCCGGAGCGCCGTGAGATCCGAACCGGCGCAGGGTTCGGTGAGCGCGAAGGCGCTCAGCCGCTCGCCGCTGGCGAGCTTCGGCAGCCAGCGCGCTTTTTGCTCGGCGTTGCCAAACGTGCGGACCGGATCGACCGCGCCAATGCAGCCATGCACGCTCGCGAGCCCGGCAATGGTCGGATCGAGCATCGCCATTTGCGTCAAGAATGCCGCGAAGCTGCGAAACGGCGCGCCGGTGCCGCCGTATTCACGATCAACGAGCAGCCCCCAGTAGCCAACTTCGCCGAGGTCGCGCAGCACCGCTTCGGAAATCTTGTGTTCAGCGTTGTAGACGGTGCCTGCTTGTTGATGCCGCTTGACCACTTCCAGCGAACGATCCATCACGGTGCGCACGTCGTCCGGCGTGTCCTGCGGCTGCGCCTCGAAAAGCTCCACGGGGGCGACGCGATCCCAGACCGCGCGATGCGCGGGGCTGTTCACCGTTTGATACTGCGGCAAGAAAAGCTGCTCGACCTGGTCATCGGCGCGGTCGATGGCGCCGGTGCGACGGGCTTCCTCGGCGCTCTTGCCCCCGAGTTTGAGCGCGGTCTCCGCGAAGGACGTATCGTTCGCACTCTCGGGCTGGGGCGTGCTCGGTTGGTCAGGTAGCGTAGGGCGGCTCATCGTGTGCTCCTGGGAAGAGACATCCTCATGAAGATTCAGGCAGCTACAAAATCATAGCCGCCGGAGCGACTGGCGGGCTTGTCGCGAGTCGGCATTTCGTCTCGATTGTAGACATAACGCCCGCGTCCCTCTACACTTGCGACGGATGTGCGGGTTAGCGCTTCGCTCCACGACACTACGTCCCGCGGCCCATGACCAAACCCGCCAAAGCACGTTCTCACGCCCGCCGCGACGGCTGCGGATTTCTGATCGGCACGAGCGTCTTTACCTGCTTGTTTCTCGTCATCAACGGCGTCGTGCTGACGGCCGTTTACCAATGGTTCTATCCCGGCGGGCCGCCGGAACGGACGCAGGAAGCCAAAGTCGTGCAGATCCTGCTGTTCATCGGTCCGGTACTGCTATTGTTTGTCGAATGGTCCGTGATTGATTTGTTGGTGCAGCGGTGGTTTGTGCGGAAGAAGGAGGACGGCACGGAGTAGCAGCGGGAACTTGGTGCTTCGCGTTGCCACGCGCGTCACACCCGCTCAAACACCGTCGCCACGCCTTGCCCCATCCCGATGCACATCGTCGCGAGGCCGAACTGGGCGTCCTGCGCGACCATCGCATGAATTAGAGTGGTGCTAATTCGTGCGCCGCTCGCGCCGAGCGGGTGACCGATCGCGATGGCGCCGCCGCGCACGTTGACCTTCTCCGGATCGAGCTGCAAGAGTTGGATGCAGGCGAGGGCTTGCGCGGCGAAGGCTTCGTTGAGTTCGATCAGGTCGAGGTCGTTCACTGCGAGCCCGGCGCGTTGCAGCGCTTTCTTCGTCGCGGGGACGGGGCCGGTTCCCATCAACGAGGGCTCCACTCCAGCGACCGCCGTCGCCCGCACGCGCACGAGCGGCTTCAGCCCCAATTCTTGCGCTTTCTCTGCGGACATCATCAAGAGCGCCGCCGCGCCATCGTTCAGCGGAGAACTGTTGCCGGCGGTGACGGTTCCCGTTTTAGGAACAAAGGCAGGCGCAAGCGCGGCGAGCGCGGCCAGGCTGGTATCGGGGCGCACGCACTGGTCGTAATCCGCCAAGAATCGCTCCCCTTGTTCATTGCGAGCGTAGGTCGGCACGATTTCGTGCTTAAAATGACCTTCCCGCTGAGCCTGCGCTGCGAGCATGTGGCTGCGCAGGGCGAATTCGTCCTGGGCCTCGCGCGGGATCTCGTGCATCTGCGAGAGGAACTCCGCCGTGACTCCCATTTGCAGCGCCCCTTTGGAGGTGACGCCAAACAGCTTGGGGTTGAGGTCCTGGC
>CAUJKE010000031.1 GCA_963205385.1 Planctomycetota bacterium
CTTCGAACTGGTCGCCACGACTAGCGAACCGATCTTTGTGGATTTGAATGCCCCAGAAGTCCGCGCGGAGTTTTTCGGCGATCGCGCGCCAGACCTCGCCGGCGCGAACATCGTCGCCTTGCGCTATCGCCCCGGCGACGATGCGAGTTGCAATAATCTCTATCAAGCCACTCAGCCGCAGATTCTCGCCGCGACGCCGGACTTTATCCGCTATTACGACGATCCCGACGTGACGAGCTTCGCCTGGGCCGCCAGCGCCGCCGCGAGCCAGCAGGAGCAGCAGAATCCCTGGCATTTGCTGGGCCGCGCCGCGGTCGCCGCCGATGCGCCGATCCCCGTCGTAATCGACAAAAACACGGCCATGTATAGCTTGCACCTGTATGGCGGCATCGGCGAAGAATTCCCGCTCACCTATGAAGACGGCACGGAGCTGAAGTTCCAAGTCGTCGGCCTGTTGTCTAATAGCATTCTGCAAGGCGGGCTCATCATCGGTGAACAAGACTTTCTGGCCCGGTTCCCAAGCATCAGCGGTTATCGTTATTTCCTCATCCAAGCGCCGCCGGAGAAGATTGCGGTGGTCGGCGGAGCGCTGGCGAAACGCTTTAGCGACGAAGGTTTCAATCCCGAGTCGACGACGAAACTGCTCGCCGAGCTATTGCGCGTGCAGAACACCTATCTCAGCACGTTTCAAAGCCTCGGCGGACTGGGGCTCTTGCTCGGCGTCTTCGGACTCGCGACCGTACAACTCCGCAGCGTGCTGGAGCGCCGCGGCGAGCTAGCGCTGTTTCGCGCCGCCGGCTTCCGCGCCGCGCGCATCGCCCGGCTCGTGCTGACGGAATCGGTGCTGTTGCTGTTGGCCGGCTTGGCGACCGGCGCCGCGGCCGCGCTCGTGGCCGTCCTTCCCCACATGATTTTCGGCGGCGCGCACGTCCCGCTCGCGCAACTCGCCCTCATGCTCGGCATCGTCCTCATCGCAGGCCTCGCCGCAAGCCTGATCGCCGTCCGCGCGACGCTCAAGGCGGATTTGGTGGGGGCGTTGCGCGGAGAGTGAGGCCGGCGGACGCGGGAATATCGAATATCAACTTTTCACCCATACGCCCCGCATGCTACCCCTATGTCGCTCTCCCTCGACCTCAACCATCTCCCGACGCTCCCCCAACGGCGCGACTTCCGTATTGGCTGCATTGGCAGCGGGTTCATCATGGCCGATTGCCATTTGGTGGCCTACAAGGCCAATGGGCTCAACCCCGTGGCGATTGCGTCGCGCACGCCGGCCAATGCGGCCCGCGTCGCGCAGCGGCATGATCTGAAGCATTACGAGACGTATCAGGAACTGCTCGCCGATCCGGCGATCGAAGTCGTCGATGTCGCCGTGCCGCCGGATGCGCAGTTCGGAGTGCTGCAGGAGGTGGTCAAGCACAAGCGGCACATCCGCGGCATCCTGGCGCAAAAGCCGCTCGGCGTGAATTACGAACAGGCGGTCGAGATCGTCAAACTTTGCAAGCGGAGCGGCATCGTGCTGTCCGTCAATCAAAACATGCGCTACGACCAGTCGATTCGCGCGTGCAAGACATTGCTCAGCCGCGACGTGCTCGGCGAACCGGTGCTGGCCACCATCGACATGCGGGCGATTCCCCACTGGATGCCGTGGCAACAGCGGCAAGGCTGGGTCACGCTGCGGATCATGTCGATCCACCACTTGGATACGTTCCGCTATCTGTTCGGCGATCCGGTGCGGGTGTTTGCAAGCGTGCGTCCCGATCCGCGCACGGAGAAGAAGTTCAAGCACGCCGACGGCATCTGCTTGTACATTCTCGAATACGCCAACGGCTTCCGCGCGTCGGCCTGGGACGACGTGTGGGCGGGACCGGCTCTCGAAGGCGCCGAGCCAGACATCTACATTCGCTGGCGCGTGGAAGGACTGACCGGCATGGCGCGCGGGACGATCGGCTGGCCGAACTATCCGGCGCAGTCTCCCAGCACGCTCGACTTCACCACCGCCCAGCGTCCCGGTTATTGGTTTTCGCCGCGCTGGAAGGAAGCCTGGTTCCCGGATGCGTTCGTCGGCCCGATGGCGCAACTGTTGTGCGCACTCGAAACGGGAACAGAACCGGAGATCAGCGCGGCCGATAATCTCAAGACCATGGCGCTCGTCGATGCGTGTTATTTGTCGGCGAAGGAACATCGGGCCGTCGCGATCAGCGAAATTACCCGCCGCAAGTAAAGAATCATCGTCCGCGCATGCAGCGGGAGCGGGAATCGCCGCCGTGTGCGCCTCTTTCTTTCAGGGGTGGGGCTCCGTAAACTGAAGTTAGCCCCACGGCGTATTTCTCCCGATCACTTTTCCTCCGGCGGAGCTTTGAGAATGGCTGAGCCACAATTTCGCCGCTCCTCCAGCGCCGCCAGCGCGACGCGCTGGCTGTGGTGGCTGACGGTGCTGCTCTGCTGCTCGCTCTCCATCCCCGGTTGCAGTGGTTGCTGGAGCCAAGAAGACCCGCTGGTCGCCAAGAAAAAACAGGAAGAGGAGGAAAAGCGGAAGAAATCGGAAAAAAAGGTCGAGCCGTTCACCGCGCTCGATTTGCAGATCGACCCCAACGAAGCCAAGGCCACCGCCAACGCCGTCAAGCCGGGGCACTGGATCACCGCCTCGCAAGCGTTCAAGGCGAACGAGGCCGATCTCCCCAATGGGGAATTCTACTCGGCGGCGGTCGATTCCCAAGGCGTGCCGCTGGAAGCCGACCATACGCCGTTTCGCCTCGTCTTCACTCGCCCCGCACCGCTCCCCAAGGGGCAAACCAAGCACTTCGAGTTTCTCTATTATATTCCCCGCAAGTTTGATAGTTCCGCGACCGGCACGCTGTTGCAGAACAAGTTGTACGCGCGCGGCGGCGCGCGGGAAATCTTCCAGCCTGTGAGCAGCGCCGTGAACCGGATGGAGGCGTACCAATACCATTTCCTGGTCTTGGCGACCGACCCCGATCGTTACGGCTATGTGAAGCGGTTGGACTCGGTCAAACCGATTCGCGAGTCGCTCAACAGCAATAAGTCCACGGACTTTTACGTGGTCAGTTTGCCGAAGCTGGAGAATCATACGCCGCTCCCTTCGCATCCCTTGGCCTGGACGAGCCTGGCGTACATTGTGTGGGACGGCATCGATCCCAACTTGCTCACGCCGGAGCAGCAGTCCGGCTTGATCGATTGGCTGCAGTGGGGCGGACAACTCATCGTCAGTGGGCCGGAATCGCTCGATACACTGCGTGGCAGTTTTCTCGCTAGCTACTTACCGGCGGAGAAGGTCGAAGCGCTGCCGCTGGAACAAGCCGCGTTCGCGGAGCTGAGCGACTACTGGTCCCTCAAGGATCATACCGGAGCGCTCCGCACGCTGGACTTAGTTGAAGGCCAGCCGCCGATTGGCGTGGAGTTGAAACTCGCAGGCGATAGCCAGTTCGTGCCGCATACCGGCCGCCTGGTGGCCGAGGGGCGTGTGGGGCGGGGACGAATCGTCGTCACCGCGTTCTCACTCACGAGCCGCACGCTCGTCAACTGGGCAAGCCTGGACAACTTCTTCAACAACGCTCTGTTGCGACGCCCCAACCGGGTTTATCGGGAACTTCCCACGACGGAGATGGTCGTCGACTGGGCGCCATACAAGGGGCGGCTCGCGGACCCGCGTTTGGTTTCGACACTACGATATTTCAGTCGCGACATTGGCTATCCCACAAGCGCCGCCGCCGCTCCGGTAGCGGCAACGGCGACGGCCGGTCGCCTGCAGCGCCCGGATGGCTTGCTGGACGACTCCAGCGAGTTGTTGAACTTAGGGCCTTCGGTCACGAATCCTGAGAACGGCGATTGGCACTTCGATGGTTACGGCTATGACGCCGAGGGACAATCCGGCGTCGCCGGCTGGAACGATTTTTGCGCCGCCGCGGATGCCGCTCGGGACGCGCTCCGCGACGCCGCCGGTATTAGCGTTCCCAAGGCGCGCTTCATTCTGCAAGTAATGAGCATTTATCTGTTGGTGCTCGTGCCGATCAATTGGGGCGTGTTTCGCCTTCTGGGGCGCGTGGAATGGGCTTGGATCGCGGCGCCGATCATTGCCATCGTCGGCGCGATCGCCGTGGTGCGGCTGGCGCAGCTCGATATCGGCTTTGCCCGCAGTCAGACCGAGATCGCCATTTTGGAGTTACACAACGATCATCCGCGCGGGCATTTGACGCGCTTCACGGCTCTTTATTCGTCGCTGTCCACCGCTTACGATTTCCGCTTTGACGAAGGGACGGCGCTCGCGCAGCCGTTTCCCACCAAGCAGCGTCAGGCCCAACCGTTGTATGGACGCGCCGAGCCGACCACATGCTACATTCGCCGCGATGACGGTTTTAGCTTGACGAACTTCGTGGTCCGCTCGAACACAACCGACTTCGTGCATAGCGAACAAGTGGTTGGCCTCGGCGGCGCGCTGCGATTGTTGGGAGACGATGCCCGAGGCTGGTCGGTGGAGAATCTCACGGACTACACCATTCAAGACGCCGCCGTGCTGCGCCGCGTCAATAACACGGAATATCTGGCGGCGTACGTCGGTGAGTTAGCCCCCAAAGTGACCGAGCGGTTGCAATGGGAACCGCTGAGCAAGAACCATTTGCAGCCTGAGGCGTGGCGCGACTCGCCGGTCATGTCTCCGGCCGTGGCCGGTTCGACGGAAGTCAGCTTGAACCGACTCGTCGTCTTGGCGACGCGGCAACTGCAACTCGATCCGGGGGAGTTCCGGCTCATCGGTTGGCTCGATCAACAACTGCCAGGTTTACAGGTCACGCCGCAAGCGTCGCAACTCACCGCTCGCACGCTGGTGCTTGCGCACTTGCGCGAGGCGCCGCTGCCGCCGCCGGAGAGTGACGAAAACATGCCGCTCACGCTTCGCGATCCGAAAGTCGACCCTGCTGACGACGCGTTGAATCTGCTCGAAGGCCCTTCACCTGCGCCGCCGATTCCCACCAACTAGCTTGTCCCAGGGAGATTTTCCCTGGTAAGAGACCGAAAACGTATGATCGAACTGATTGATTTCGGCAAGGAATACGGCGATTTCACCGCCGTGGAGCGCCTCAACCTCAAGATTGACGCCGGGGAGATGTTTGGTTTCATCGGTCCCAACGGCGCCGGCAAGAGCACCTCCATTCGCTTCTTGGCGACGCTGCTCAAGGCGACGCGCGGCGAAGGGATCGTCAATGGGTTCAGCGTCACGCAGCAGCCGATGCAAGTGCGGCAAAGCGTCGGTTACATGCCGGACAATTTTGGCGTCTACGACGGCATGCGCGTCTGGGAGTTCCTCGACTTCTTCGCCGTCGCGTACCGCATTCCCAAAGTGCAGCGCAAGAAGATCATCAAGGACGTGCTCGAACTGCTCGACCTCGGCCACAAGCGCGATGACTTCGTCAACGGCCTGTCGCGCGGCATGAAGCAGCGGCTATGCCTGGCGAAAACGCTCGTACACGATCCACCGGTGCTGATTCTGGACGAACCAACCAGCGGTCTCGATCCGCGGGCTCGCATCGAGGTCAAGGCGCTCCTCAAGGAGTTGCGCCGGATGGGCAAGACGATCCTCATTTCCAGCCACATCTTGACCGAACTGGCCGACTGCTGCACGTCGATCGGCATCATCGAGCGCGGGCAACTCCTCATGCACGGTCCCATCGGCGAAGTCTACCGCCGCATCCGCCGCAACCGGATCGTCGAGATCAAGTTCACCACGAACATGGATGCGGGGCTCTCGATCTTGCGCAGCGATCCTCACCTGCGCGACCTGCAGATCGAGGACCACCGTTGCACGGTGGAACTGGAGACGGACGACGCCGGCGTGCAGCGGTTGCTGCAACAGTTGGTCGACGGCCAGGTCGGCGTCCGCAGCTTCGCGGATAAGGATCCCACGCTGGAAGACGTGTTCATGCTTGTAACGAAAGGTTTGGTGGCCTAAGTCGCCTTCCTCTAAAACGCTTGTGTCGCGGCGTCAATAGCTCGGATTATTCACGGGGATCACGTTGCCCGACACAACCGATTGGCATCACACGACCTAGGTCTATATTGCTCAAAACAACATGGTTTGTGAACTGAGCACGGAATGCCGCAATAGCATGTTTGTACATCACATCGTGAAAAACCTGGGTTAGCCTACAAAGCCGGCGCAGTTCCACGGCTAAAGCCGCGCAGCGAGAAGGAGCGTAAACGCCCCTGAAATACAAGATCAGGCGGGACGACGTGTACCCGTGCTCAAGCACGGGCCTAAGACCGCTGCGCGGAGAAGGAGCGTGAACGCCCCTGGGGAATCGCTGACGCGATGGCGCAGAGGCGCTAACATGGGCTGTCATTGGTGGCGGACGCGCAATAGCGTGCGCGGTCAAAAACGTTGGTATTCAGGGCCGTTCACGGTCCTTCTCCCGCCGTCAGGCGGGTAATAGGCCCGTGCTTGAGCACGGGTAAAGCGGCCCCACACGCAACCCGCTGGAGGGCCATTCATGGCCCTTCTTGCTGTTCGGCTTCAGCCCACAAACCCTCGCGCAATTCCACGGCTAACCCGGATTATTCGTCAAGTCGGAATTTTTGTGACGTTTCGCTTGCCACTTCTCACAACGCATTAAACGCACTCGCTAGGCCGGGAGGGGAAAGCTCTCGGCCTGTCGCCATTGAACAAGCGACCACTCGCGTCGAGCATCTCCAGCCAGCCTCGGCGAAACGCTCATGAATAATCCGGGTTAGCCGTGGAATTGCGCGAGGGTTTGTGGGCTGAAGCCGAACAGCAAGAAGGGCCATGAATGGCCC
>CAUJKE010000032.1 GCA_963205385.1 Planctomycetota bacterium
CTTAGTGATCGACCGCCCCCAACGGGAATTTCTCCCCCCGCGCATGTTCTTCGCCGCGCTGGCCTGCTACACTTAAAATCTTCACGCGTGCAGGGCTGCATGTGCTAACGGAACACGGAAACAGATCGATGCTGCAAAGTACCAGGAAGCTTCGTCTTAACGAATTTGAACGCGACTGCATGCGGAAAGCGTGCCAATTCAACGCCCAGTTGATGGACGTGTTGCGCCCTTATGTGAAGCCAGGCGTCACGACTGGTGAAATCGATAGGATCGCATACGAATTCACGGTCTCGCATGGCCATCGCCCGGCCTGCTTGGGATATCCAGGCAAGAAGAAGCCGTTCCCCAAGAGTTGTTGCGTCAGCGTCAACGACGTAATCTGCCACGGCATCCCAGGCGACTATGTCATTGCCGACGGTGACATCCTCAACATCGACCTGACGAGCGTCGTCGACGGTTGGCATGGGGATCAGAGTGAGACGTTCGTCGTCGGTCAGGCGGCGGCGTTGGCGCGCGCGGTGACGCAGTGCGCGTTTGACTGCTTATATCTGGCGATCGACGCCATTCGCCCCGGCTGCCGCGTGTCGGACATCGGCGAGGTGATCGTCGCCGAGGCGGAGAAGCGCGGCTTTAGCGTGGTCGAGGAATACGTCGGCCACGGCGTGGGGCGGCAGTTCCACCAAAAGCCGTCCATTCCGCACGCTCCCACCCGCCAGGCCCGCCAGGAACGCCTCGATCCCGGGCTCTGCTTTACCATCGAGCCGATGATCAACAGCGGCACGCGCTACACCGCCGAGGATAAGAAAGACGGGTGGACGGTCCGCACCAAAGACGGCGGCCTTTCCGCCCAGTTCGAACACACCATCTTGATGCAAGAAACCGGCCCTGAGATCCTCACGCTGACCAAGCACGGCCCCCAGCGCGGGCACAAGTTCTAAGCGCCGTCCAGCCTCACGGTGAGTGAACTTCCGTCGAGGTTTCGTTCGCGCGCAGGGACAGTTGCGTCTTTAGCTCACCAACTCATTCACCATCCGGGCGAGCCGGATGGGGTCTTGGTCGCAATCGCGATTGTCAAAACTGGGGTAATGACAAACTTCGTCTACGTCTAAATTCTACTTCTTCGCACCGCGCTGGTGCGATAGCAGCTAGGTGTAGAGCTCGGGGTTGTTGTAGGTCGTGGTCCACGAGTCGTGGTTGGCTTCGGGGTAGAGCGTGAGCTTGGGTGTGCCGCCGGCGTTGTCGGTCGCGGCGTCCATCTCCTTGCTCCGCTGCGCGGGGACGACGCTGTCCTTCTCGCCGTGGAAGACCCACAGCGGCAAATCCTTGAGGCGCTCGGCGGTCTCGGGATTTCCTCCTCCGCAAATGGGCGCGGCAGCGGCGAACTTATCGGGATAGGCGGCGACCAGCGACCAGGTGCCATAGCCCCCCATGCTTAGCCCGGTGACGTACAGCCGGTTCGGATCGGCGTGTTGCGTCTTGACCACATGGTCGACGAGTTGCACAAGCTGCGCCGGTTGCCAACGTTCGCCTCGCGGGCACTGCGGCGAAATGAGAATGAACGGGAAGTCCGGCTGGCCTTCCACGAGCTTCGGCGGGCCGTGCTTCTTGACGGCCTCCAAATCATCGCCCCGCTCACCGGCCCCGTGCAAGAACAGCATCAGCGGCGCGTGCGCGCTCTCCCCCATGTCCTGGGCCTTGGGCAGATACAGCCAGTAATGCAGCGTGACCTTTTCATCGCCATCGGCCTTAGCTTTCACCTCCAAGCTTTGGGCCACTTGCTTGCCAGGCGTGGGGTCGTCGGCGGTGGCTACTTCAGCAGAAAACGCGAGCACGACAATGGCCGCTAGCAGTTGGATGGTGATACGCATGAGTTGTTATCCTAAAAAAGAGTGTTGACGCGCGACATCTCATTTCTTGACGTCACAATTATTGCGTGGTGTTCATCGCAATGAGCGCGAATCGAAGCACGTTCCAGAACACGACCATTCCTAACGATATGGCCAGCATCTTACCTCCCTTGGGATTGCCTGTCACCAAATAGATCAGTCCGACAATCACCCCTATGCCAGCGCACAGAACGCAAAACAGGATCTCCAAAACGGATAGGTCGGCATCAGCGCCGCCGCCTGAGCTACTGTAGGAGCCCTTTTTCTGGCGCGAGATTTTGTCCCCGCGCATCGCTTGTTTGGCATAAGCCGCGTCGCGCCGCTGCTGCGCATCCGTATCGCTCACGGTGCGAAGTTGCTTGCCGGTCTGCGTGTTGAAGCCGCACCTCACGCAGATCACGGCGCCTGCCTGCATGTCGCCGCCGCAGTTGGGACAGCGCGTGGCCGAGGTGAAACGCTCCAGGCCGATCTCGTCGAGAATGCCGCCGACGCCAGCATCCGGCGGGCCTTGCGAAGCAAACAAATCCACCGGCGGTTGCGCGGCAGGCCTGGCAGGAGACTTGGCAAACAAATCCACCGGCTGATTGGGCGGCGGCTGTTTCGCAGGCGAACTCGCTGTTGGCTTCGCGGTAGCCGCCGGCTGTTTCGACGTGGACGGGGTGCTCTTCGCGGGCGCGGCCCCAAGCGCCGCCGGAATACTGATCGGCTGCCCGCACTTGGGGCATTTCACGGTCTTGCCGGCCAGACGGTCTTGAGCGGCAAACTTCTGACCGCACGCACAGGCAACAGGAATAGGCATAAGCGAGTTAGGCGATAAGATGCGACGTTAATTGGCTGGATAGGGAACGACTTATTGTGATTGGCCGCGCCGGTTCGCTCAAGACGGCCTCCCATCAATCCCCGCGCGGGTGTCGCTACGCGCGACGCGCGTGCGGGGTTGCGAATTACGTTATGATACTCTTCTCCCGAGTCCTCTGGGCAAGTCGCTCCCAACGTTGCAAATGCCATCCCCGTTTTCGAACGGTTTTTCGATCCACGATGGCACGCGGCTTGCGTCTTGTGTTTTCGCGTCTCGGAGTCCACTTCTTCTCACGGAGCAAAAACATGTCCAGGGCAATCGAACAACCGCAACCCAAACGCTCGAGCGGCACCGGCACGATGAAAGCCTTCGTCATGGAAGGAATCGACAAAGTCGGCTTCACAAACAAACCGATCCCCGACGTTGGCCCCAACGATGCAGTCGTCAAAACAACGCGCGCACTGGTCTGCACATCGGACGTTCACACCATCAAAGGAGCGATCGGCGACCGGCAAAATCTAACGCTCGGACACGAAGCGGTGGGCGTGATTCACAAACTTGGCAGCGAAGTGACCGGCTTCAAAGAAGGCGACCGCGTCCTGGTCGGCGCCATCACCCCCTGTTTCCATTGTGACAATTGCCAGCGAGGCTACACCTCGCAATGCGAAGGCATGTTAGGGGGGTGGAAGTACGCCAACGTGAAAGACGGCAGTTTTGCTGAGTATTTTCATGTTAGCAATGCGTTGGCCAACCTGTGCCCAATTCCCGATTCGATCTCGGATGACGTCGCCGTGTATGCCGCCGACATGTTGTCAACCGGTTTCATGGGGGCCGAATACGCGAACATTCCCATGGGCGGAACCGTCGCGGTTTTGGCGCAAGGCCCCGTCGGATTGATGGCGACGGTCGGAGCAAGACTACTCGGCGCTGGACAAATCATCGGCGTCGATGGTGTGGCCGAGCGCTTGAAGCTGTCCAGGCATTTCGGCGCGGATGAAACGGTCGACTTCAACAAGGTCGATACTGTCGAGGCGATCATGGAGCTCACAAACGGCAAAGGTGTCGATTCAGCGATCGAATGCCTCGGCGCGCAAACCACGTTTGAAGCCTGTATCAAAGTGACTCGTCCAGGCGGCACGATTTCGGTCGCAGGCTACTTCGGCCACGGCGACAGCGTGGACATCCCACGCGTGGAATGGGGCGTTGGCATGGGTGACAAGGTCATTCGCACAGGGCTTTGTCCCGGGGGCAACGTTCGCATGAGTCGCTTGCTGCGTCTGATCGAAAACGGGCGCGTCGATCCAAGCCCACTGACAACGCATCGGTTCGCATTTGACGAAGTCGATAAAGCGCTGCGCATGATGGAGACCAAGGAAGATGGAATCCTCAAGCCGTTGATCGTATTCTCTTAAAGAATGCTCCGCCTCATTGTGCGG
This sequence comes from Planctomycetota bacterium, assembly GCA_963205385.1. GTDB lineage: Bacteria > Planctomycetota > Planctomycetia > Pirellulales > Pirellulaceae > JAEZGD01. The sequence continues at coordinate 4,122 of CAUJKE010000032.1, forward strand.
ATGGTGAGCGCGGCGGTGAGCTAAAAGTGGTCACGCAAGTCATGTCGCTAACTCGCGGCAGCCGGGTAAACATGATAGGTTGTACCGTCCAGGCCAATCGCCGAACTCTACGGATAAAGGACTCTCGATATGAACCAGCACGAACCGAAGCCGACAACCACAGATGCGGGAATGCCTGTCTCCAGTGACGAGCACTCGCTCACGGTCGGACCTGATGGTCCCATTTTGCTGCATGACCATTACCTCATCGAGCAAATGGCCAACTTCAATCGCGAGCGAATTCCTGAGCGGCAGCCGCACGCGAAAGGTTCCGGAGCGTTCGGGTATTTCGAAGTGACCCACGATGTCAGTGCGTACACCAAAGCCGCAGTGTTCCAGCCAGGAACAAAGACGGACACGTTGATCCGGTTCTCCACGGTGGCAGGCGAGCGCGGCAGTCCGGATACCTGGCGGGATCCCCGCGGCTTCGCGCTGAAGTTTTATACCACCGAAGGCAACTACGACATGGTGGGGAACAACACGCCTGTGTTCTTCCTGCGTGACCCCCTGAAATTTCAACACTTCATCCGGTCGCAAAAACGGCGCGCCGACAGCGATCTCCGCGACCATGACATGCAATGGGACTTCTGGACCCTGTCGCCAGAATCAGCGCATCAAGTGGCGTGGCTGATGGGCGATCGCGGGATTCCAAAAACCTGGCGGCACATGAACGGTTACTCCAGGCACACTTACATGTGGGTCAACGCCGCCGGCGAACGATTTTGGATGAAGTACCACTTCAAGACCGACCAAGGCATCGACTTTCTCCCGCAAGAAGAGGCCGACCGCCTGGCTGGAACGGATGGAGATTACCACCGCCGTGACTTGTTCGAGGCGATCAAGCGCGGTGATTATCCCAGTTGGTCGTTGAAAGTGCAGCTCATGCCCTTCAAGGAAGCGGAGACCTACCGGTTCAATCCCTTCGACCTGACCAAAGTCTGGCCGCATGCGGATTACCCTCTTCACGACGTCGGCAAACTGACGCTGAACCGCAACCCGACCGACTTCCATACCGAAATCGAACAGGCGGCGTTCGAGCCCAGCAACCTCGTGCCGGGAATCGGAATCAGTCCGGACAAGATGTTGCTCGGTCGCATGTTCGCATATCCCGATGCCCACCGTTATCGACTGGGTGTCAACTACAATCAGATTCCGGTAAACAGACCCCAGTCGCCTGTGCATAGCTATAGCAAGGATGGGATGATGCGAGTGGAGAACGTGACTGATCCAGTCTACGCTCCAAACTCAAAGGGGGGACCGAAGGCCGATGGTGCGCGTTATCCAGAATCAGCCACCTGGTCAGCCGACGGCGCGTTTACTCGTGCCGCGTACACTCTGCGCAAAGACGACGACGACTTTGGTCAGGCCGGCGTCTTGGTGCGCGACGTCATGGACGATGAACAACGCGCGCGCCTGGTGTCAAATGTGGTCGGACATCTCAAGAACGGCGTGTCCGAGCCTGTACTACAGCGGGCGTTTGAGTATTGGAGCAACATCGACAAGAACCTCGGTGCCCGCATTCGCCAGGGAGTGGCCCAGGGCTAACCGATGAGTTGTTGCGTTCGAGGCCAACGGATAGATCGAACGAGTCTCAAGTTTTTAATCAGCCGCCGTCAATCTGTTCGCACCGGCAATCAAGTAACATAAGACAATCTGCATATGCGCGACAAGGTCCGGTTCGATATTCAATTGCTCCTTCCCGGACTCCCGGATGAGCATGATGCGTGCGCGGACCGATTAAGCGAGCTGATCGTTGACCATGAGGGAATCGAAAAGGCTCACGTTCGTAGTGGCGAGTTTTGCGTTCACTTCGATCCGAGCAGAATCTCTTTTGACAAAGTCCGCTCGCTGGTCGCCACGGCGGGCGCGGAACTGAGCTCACGTTACGGTCACCTGCTGCTGAAGACTTCACCGACGTACGCCCGTCACGCGCGCACGATTCGCGGACGCGTGGCGGCAATCGAGGGTGTTCTCGACGTTGGAGTCGCAGTTGATGGCATCATCCGCATTGAATTTGACAGGCGCATTGCCGACGAACAGGCAATCGTGCTGGCAATCTCCGGTTTGGGAATCGACGTCGAACGCTTGCCTCCCAGGCCTGCGCCATCCGTTGCGAGGGAAGAAAAAAGGGAACTCGCCGAAACCGCTGAACGGGGCGGACACGAGCATGGCGGAATACTCGGCGCAAATACGGAACTGATATTCGCGATTCTATGTGGCGTCTTTTTGGTCATCGGTTGGCTTCTCAGCATCACGACCGATTCGCCGCGTTGGCTCTTGCTTCCAATCTATTTAACGTCCTATTTCTTTGGCGGCTACTATACCGTCATCGAGTCGTTTGAAAAGCTGCGCGTCAAGCAACTGGAGATTGATTTCCTGATGCTATTCGCCGCGATCGGAGCGGCGGTGCTCGGCCACTGGGACGAAGGCGCGTTGCTGCTGTTTCTGTTCAGCATCAGCCATTCGCTCGAAGAATACGCGATGGGGCGCGCGCGGCGAGCCATCGAAGCTCTTTCCGAATTGGTCCCCGAGACAGCCGTCGTCAGGCGAAATGGAATCACCGAGAGCATTCATGTGGATGATTTGGATGTGGGTGACGTGGTGATCGTCAGGCCGAACGAACGAATTGCCGTGGATGGATTTGTCATCCAGGGAGAAAGCAGCGTTGACCAGTCTCCCATTACCGGTGAGAGTGTGCCGGTCGATAAGCGTCCGGTCGAGAACATCGACGTGGCCGCCAAAGGCATGCGCAAACTTCCCGCCGAACACCGGGTTTTCGCTGGGACGATTAACCAGAGCGGCGCCCTTGAGGTTCAGGTGACGCGCCCGGCAACCGAATCGATGTTGGCCCGAGTCGTCACGATGGTCCACGAAGCGGAAACCCAACAGTCCAAAACACAAAGGTTTGCGGAAAACTTTGAAAGAATCTTCGTGCCGGTCGTGCTGGCAAGCGTCGCCGCTCTGCTGTTTGCCTGGGTCGTCATCAACGAACCGTTTTCCGCATCCTTCTACCGCGCCAGGGCTGTGCTGGTTGCAGCCAGCCCCTGTGCCCTGGCAATCTCGACACCGAGCGCCGTTCTCAGCGGCGTCGCCCGCGCCGCTCGCGGCGGTGTGCTCATCAAGGGAGGTGCTCCATTAGAAAGCCTTGGTCGTGTCGTTGCGATCGCATTCGATAAGACAGGAACACTGACCCAGGGGCGTCCACGACTGACCGATATCGTGCCGACTGAAGATTCGACCAGGGCGGAACTGTTGGCCACGGCCATTGCAGCGGAGGATCTCAGCGATCATCCGTTGGCGGCGGCGGTTGTTCGTGACGGCAAGGCGGCCTTGGCATCGGGGGAAAGCATACCTCAGGCTGGAAATCTACAAAGTATCACCGGTCGTGGGCTTTCCGCCGACATCAATGGCCAGAAAGTATACCTCGGCAAACGCGATTTGTTTGCCGAGGTTGCGGGCCCACCCCTTCCGCCGTTTCTTGTCGAAGCGACCGATCGTCTTGAACACGCAGGCCGCACCACCATGATCGTCCGCCTGGGTGAGAAATACCTTGGCGTGCTGGGCGTGATGGACACGCCGCGCGAATCGGCCAGTACCACGATTGCGCAACTGCGTAAACTCGGCATCGACCGCATGATTATGATTTCCGGCGACAATCAGATCGTCGCCAGCGCAGTTGCTCAGGAAGTGGGCATCGACGAAGCCTGGGGCGACTTGATGCCGGCAGACAAAGTCGATTCCATCAAGCGACTTCGTAGCGCAGGCGAGGTGGCAATGATTGGCGACGGCGTCAACGACGCACCCGCAATGGCTCACGCAACCGTGGGCGTCGCCATGGGCGTGGCCGGTTCCGACGTGGCACTGGAAACCGCCGATGTCGCCTTGATGGCTGACAGCCTGAGCAATCTACCGTTCGCGATCGGACTCAGCCGCGCGACCAATCGAATCATCCGGCAAAACTTATGGGTCAGTCTCGGCATGGTCGCGTTGCTCGTCCCCGCGACGCTCTTCGGACTTTCCATCGGCCCAGCCGTTGTGCTGCACGAAGGCTCAACGATCGTCGTCGTCTTAAACGCGCTCCGTCTGCTGGCATTTAAGAAAGCCGAATAGTGACGACTCCGCGTCATGGTTCTATCCTCGTGCGTGGACGAAACCATAGCCACTGGCGAAATTTCGCCTGAGACAACGTGAGCCTTGCAATCGCAACTTCTCTGTCGAAGCCGAAGACGATCTCATTTTTTGTACCGGTACACCCAGATCACGCCGTTATCACTGCTGTCACCGGCGACGTGGCAGAAGTAGGCGTTCAGCTCTCGGTCAAAGATGGTGTTGGCGGCGAATTGAAACTTGGGACCATCCGCCGGAAAAGGAAGCGGGTCGGCCCACGAATTCGTCTTCGGGTCGTAGACAAAGATGCCGGGGGACTTCCCCTTGAAGTGGATCGCCACGACGATGTCGAGACGAGCGTCATACTCGTAAAACGCTGCGTTCGTATTCGCAGGGGGCGGAGCGGTTCCTGTCGGGTTCAGGTGGCTCCACGAATTGCTCTCGATGTCATACGCCATGAGTCCTTCGCCTTTTGAGCTGTCACCGTCGTTTCGATAGAATCGACGCCGCTTGGAATCGTAGCAACCACAAGCGTCGTACCCTTGAGGACTGGGACCTGTTGGCTTGGCGTCGCTCCACTGGTTCTGGGCGGGATCGTAAATCGCCACAGTGTCGGAACCCACGGCGAAAAATTGCTTCCTGGAAGGAAGGTAGTGGAACTGAGGAAATCCTCCAGCGTTGATCGGGGACGTATTGTTTGTCACGGATCGCTCAAACCGGCCTGTCGCCACGTCATAGAACCACGGGGAGTAAACCAGTTCCTTCTTTTCCTTCCGTTCTTCTTCGAGCAGCTTTAGCCCCTCGTCCATTCGTTGCTCGCCGCCCAGAAAGTACCGCGGAAGCTGGTTGCCCTTGCTGCTTCCGTTGATGAAGGCGAACTTCTTCCGGTCGGAATCGTAGGTGAGAAAGCCCCAGGCATGAATCAGGGTGTGTAAAGGAATGGGCTGTTTGTCGCTGTCGATCAACTGCCCATTATCATCGAGCAATAGTTGCTTATCTTTGACTCGTTGCGTAAAGGTGTTCGTGTCCATGCCGGGATAGAGACAGATCCAGGCGTGCGCGTTGATGTCGTAGAACCACAAATCGTCCATGATGCGACCGTCAGGCTTGACGTAGGCATGGACCCCTTCTCCGAACAGGAAAGCTCCACGCTTGTCCGGTGCGAGGATCAAGGCTTTTGCGCCCCACGAACTTCCCCGCGCCTTGCCCCACTTCGGGTCGGCGGCAGGGGCGCCGAGTTCCAGCCACTCGTTGTCGCCTAGCGTCTTAATCTTCTCGACATGCGCCCCCGGTTTGCTGGGCAGCTCGGCGAGTGGCCCTTGCTTGTCCTGGGCGAACAGAGTCAGGCCCATAGCCAAAAACGCGATCAGTCCAGTTGCGCAACGAATCATCTCGATTCTCCTGTTGAATGTCGAACCGACCTGGGCAACATAATGCTCGCCCGAAAAATCAGAAGCCAGTGGAGAACTAAACGCTTCTCGGCCAGCCACACGCCCTCAACGCTAAGGGGTGCTTCTATCTGCTCAACTCTAATGCCCAGGCGCTCTGATTTCGATACCGTACTGCGGAGCCACCGTCAGGAGCTTCTCGATCTCCGCTTTTGATGGCGGTGGCGGCGTATCGCCCAAGTTCACAGGAACGCCGACTGCCAAGAACATCTGCTCCAGGCCCGCAGGGGCAACCGAGACAATCATGCGGGCGGTCTTGTCCGAGGTGTTCTTGAACGTGTGCAAGCTGCCGACCGGCATGTTAGCGAAACTACCTGCCATGGCGACGATCTGCTTGTCACCAACGATGAACGTGATCTCGCCTTCGAGGATGAGAAACGACTCTTCCTCCCGGCTGTGAATATGGGGTGGAGGACCGCCGCCTGGAGGCACGATGACCTCGAGCATGGCATACTTACCGTCTGTCTCTTCGCCGGTTGCGAGGAAGCGGTACACATCTCCGACGACCGCAACAGTGCGGCCTTCGTTTGGTTTGCGGAAGGTCGGCGGGTGGTTCATGGCATCAGTCTTTCGTTCGAGTCGCAGGTTTCTCAGCCAGGATCGTCCGCAACTCCAGCGGATCATCCGTCAGCATGGCAACCATGCCTGCACTCTCAGCGCCGCGCCAGTTGCGCAGCATTCCAACGTGGACGCTCAATTCGCGCGCGCCTTCGCAAGCGGCTACGCCTTGTTTGCTGATCTTCGTAACGGCCGCGAGTTTGACCTCACAGCTAAACGTCCGCTTCTTTCGTTCCCTGGATCATCCTTGAGGCATATATCATGACATATGGTGACCCATTGTCGACCAATCTTG
>CAUJKE010000033.1 GCA_963205385.1 Planctomycetota bacterium
GTCTTCGAACGTTTCGCTCCTTGGGCACAGGCGATGCTCCCGCTGGGGATACTGCTGCTAGGAGTTAACATCGTATGGCCGCACGAGTTAATTTCCCGCGTGATTGGCACGCGTCCGGCGAAAGAATTGCCGCTGCGAGACGCAGTGGAAGCGGGATAATACAGGCACGCGAACGACGATCGAAAAAAGCCCACAAACGAGAGTCGTGCGTGGGCTTTATGTTTGGATTTCGATCGCAGGCGCGGTTATTCGGCCATCTTACCGCTAATCAGTTTGATGAACTCTTCGTTCGTCTTGAAGCGGCTGAGCTGCTTGACGAGTTGCTCCATCGCATCGACGTGGTTCATGGATGACAACGTGCGGCGGAGCATCGTGACGGCGTGCAGCGTGTACGGATCGTGCAACAATTCCTCGCGGCGCGTGCCGGATTGATTCACGTCGATGGCAGGCCACACGCGGCGGTCGGCCAACTTGCGATCGAGCACGAGCTCCATGTTGCCGGTCCCCTTGAACTCCTGAAAAATCAGTTCGTCCATTCGGCTGCCGGTATCAATGAGCGCTGTGCCGACGATTGTCAGCGAGCCCCCTTCTTCAAAGGCGCGGGCGGTTGCGAACAGCTTCTTGGGAATGTCCATCGCCTTGGCGTCGATGCCGCCGGACATGATCTTGCCGGAACTCCCCACCCACTTGTTAAACGCACGCGCGAGGCGGGTGATCGAATCGAGCAAGAGGAATACGTCCTGACCCATTTCGGCCAGGCGGCGGGCGCGCTCGATCATCAGTTGCGACAAGCGCACGTGACTCTCGACGTCTTCATCCAGGCTACTCGCGACGACTTCGCCGTTGACGTTGCGGCGCATGTCGGTCACTTCTTCCGGCCGCTCGTCGATCAAAAGGACGATCAACTTGACGTCGGGGTAATTCGTCGAAATCCCCTGACTAATATGCTGGAGCATCACCGTCTTGCCGCTGCGCGGCGGAGCGACGATGAGCGCCCGTTGCCCGCGCCCCAGCGGCGTGAGCAAATCCATCACCCGCGTCGTCAGCGGTGTTGGCCCGGTTTCGAGCTTGTACCACTTCTCGGGATTGATGGGGGTCTTCTGGTCGAACGCCTTGACGTTGGGGTATTCGTCCGGCGGCATGCCGTCCACGTCGGTAATCTCGCGGAGCCGCGGACCTTGTTGCTTGCGGGCTTGTTGCACGAGACCGCGAATCATCACACCGGGACGCAAGCCATACTTTTCGATCATCGTGCCGGGCACGAAAGGATCGGAGCGTTCGCGCGAGTAGTTGTTGTCTGGACTGCGCAAGAAGCCGTAGCCGTTGGGATGCATTTCCAACATGCCGGCGCCTTCTTCCAGTGGCACATCGCCTGGCGGAATGCCTTCGGCTGTCTGGTTTTGATCGTACTCGCCGTAGACCTGGGTGCCGGGCAGGGATTGGCTTCGGGGACGATTGTCATAAGGACGTTGCCGACGACCACCGCCACGGCCGCGACCACCGCCGCTACTTCCACCGCCGCCGCTACCGCCGCGAGAACTACGCGTTTGACCTGTCATATTATTTCCGTGGGATCTGGGCCGGAACTTCTTTTTCCCCATGCTTCACCTTGGGCAGTGGGCTCGAAGAGCGAGCCGCTATGAAAGTTAGAAAACTGCGAGAGACTGCAAGCGGTTGGCGACCAGTAGGAAGGGCGTCCGCGATCGACCGGAGAGCAGCCACAAGTGGCCAGTGGTCAAAGACGCAGACAATTCGCGCGCCAACACGTCCTGAAACGATGGAGCCTTACACAAAACGAATGAATAACAAAGTACACGAACAGCGCTGCCAAGCCTTTGGCAAATCACGCCGTCGATGTTCGTTGGGAAGCGGCCCTCGAGGGCCAGCCTGGTTTTTCTGTCAGAAAACGACGAACTTCGGTCGCCGGCGTTTAGATCATTCCTGGAACCCAGGAAAAAATTCGCCAGCGAGCGAACACACTACCTCGCAGCCTCCTGCTGTTGACGAATGTCCCGTCAACTTGTCCCGGCACAACGAATCGAGCGAGGAAGCTCATCGCATACTTGCGAAGTTTCCCGCATTCCTTGTGGCGGAAGCCAATCGCATTGCGAAAGGCGAAGCCCGAGAAGCGCCAACCTGCAAACCAACCCACGTCCAATCGGGATCAAGCTTGCTGGGTCGATTGGGCAATTTGCCCAAAAATAACGTGCGCCTACATGCTGAACAGATGTGTTACTACGGGCATCATACTCCTTCGTTCGGACGTGTCAAGCTATCAAATGATGGAAAGTGGAGAATTTGCAACGGTTTTCTCGAAATCACGCAGGCAACATCCCAACTTCCGGGGCCGAACGCGACTCTACGCAGCAGGAACATTCGTTGAATTCCAAATTTTCGCTACATCTTCGCTAGTCTCTGGGCCGATATTGGGGGCAGCATGTCGTGGTGCGCCGCGGCCTGCGCCGAAGCTGGACGCACCGGCTGGTCGAGGAAGCATCGCCAGCAATACCAGCAGCCACCCACACCTTTTCACGCAGGTTCGCAGGCCATGATCCGCTATCAAGTATTCGCTGCCGTCGTGCTGTCGGCCGCCCAACTCGCGGCGGCCCAAGATGCAGTTCCGTGGGCCCGCAGCCTCGAAGAAGCCCAGGCTCAAGCCGCCAGCCAGCAGCGTTTGGTGCTGGTGCATTTCTGCTCGGATAATTGCCCGCCCTGCCGCAAACTGGAGCAGAACGTGTTCCCGCAGCCGACGTTCGGCCGCGCGGTGGCCTCGAATTATGTGCCGGTGAAGATCAATGCGGATGACCAACCACGCCTCGCGGCCAAGTACGGAGTGCGGCAGTGGCCTACGGATGTCGTGCTGACGGCCGATGGCCAACAACTCACTCGCGCAACCGTCTCGCCGCAGGATCCCCATAAGTATATCGGCCTGCTCGATCAAATCGCCTCGCAGCACCGCGTCCGACTTGACCCGAGCGCCGCAACTCCGCGAGAAATGGAACAAGTCGCCTACAACCAGCCGATGGACAACACCTCGTTTCGTCCCTCGCCAACGCCCAACACCTACGGCGCGCAGCCTGGCTACGGCGCGCAGCCAGGCACGAATCTGCCGCCCCGACAAGATGGTGCTTACGGAGCTTACGGCGGCGATGCGCAGCGTAACATGGCGCAGCCTCAAGGCGCCGCGTATGATCCGCAAGGCTATCGCGGGGCCAATGGTAACGGCAACGCGCCCTCGTCCAACTCGACGCCAAGTTACGGCGCCCCTTCCACCTATGGCGCCGCAGCCAACAATGGCCAGCGGTCGAATCCGTATCAAGCCTCAACGCTGCAACCTGAGAAACGGGGGGGCGCGTATGTGGACGGAACGCCTTACCATTACGGCCAACCGTACAGCCCGCAGCAGAATCAGCAACCTAGCGCTGTCTCCGGGAACAACATGCCCGCCTCGCCTGCCGCTGACCCGAGTCGCCCGACGCAAAGCCAGATATCGGGGTCGATGTACGGGCAAAGCGATCCCAACGGCTACGCTCCGCAGCGCGAACGCAGCGTCTACGGCGACAGCGCTTATGGTTCTCCTCGCGAGACAATGAACGCCGCCGCGCCGACTGCCGAGGATGCGGCGCAAGCGAATCGCTCGCGGTATGGCAGCAACTTCGCCGGCCAAACTCCGGCTCCAAGTTCATTCGCTCCGCCCCGCGCAGCCGATCGGCCGCAGTGGCAAGAGAATCCCCATGCCGCGCCTCCTGGCAACAACGAGAATCTCGGTCAGACCGTGAACCTCAGCCAGACGAATCCCAGTCCTTCGTCGGCGCCCACGCCAGATGTCCGCAACAGCGTCAGCGTCGCCCCGCCGCAAGGCAATCCGCCGCTGGCCATGGAAGGCTACTGCCCGGTGTCGCTCATGGAAAGCTCGCACTGGACCAAGGGGGACGTCCGCTTTGGCGCTATTCATCGCGGTCGCACCTATCTGTTCGCTTCCCCCGGTGAGCAACAGAAATTCCTGGCGAATCCCGATCGCTATAGCCCGATGCTCTCCGGCTACGATCCGGTGGCTTACCTGGAGCAAGGCAAGATGGTGGATGGCCGCCGTCAGTGCGGCATCGTCCACGAGGGGCGGATGTACCTGTTCACCGATGAAGGCTCGCTGCAACGCTTCTGTGACTCGCCTGAACGTTACACCGGCGGCGTGCGTCAAGCGATGCAACAAGACCCCGCGCCCAATATGCGGCGCTGAGCGAAACGCTCGCTCGCGCTCGATTCCTCAACCGGCGAGCCGCCTTCAACGCGGGTCGCCGGTGGCAGTTCTTGGCGACTTTCGGCCGCGACGTAACGAGCCACAGCACCCCATCCATACTGCATCCATTTGCCCCAGTTTCTCTTGCGGTAAATCGCATTCTTGACTACAAGCATCCGACGTTTCCGCGACTCGGAGCGATACGCGCCCGTAGCCGCCCCGTTTATTGGGGAAATGCCACTGCCAACAGCGCTGTCCCACAATGCTGCCCCACGGCGTGTAACCGACTGCTAGCGAATTCTGAGGAACTTGTCTGTGCCTGGCGTCTTGGCTGCAAATTCAACCGCGCGGTGGTTTTGGTGCCTGGCGGCTCTGCATTTGATCGTGTGGACCGGCGTTCCGATCCTGACACAATCCAATGCGCCCCTCGACACGGTTGAGATGTTGTATTGGGGGCGCGAATGGCAATGGGGCTACTACAAACACCCGCCGCTGCCGGCCTGGGCCGCGGAAGCTTTCGCCACATTGCCTGGCGATCCCGTGTGGCCGACTTATTTACTGAGCCAGCTTTGCATCGTGGGATGCTTTTGGGCTGCGTGGCGACTCGGCCGCGAGTTGCTCCGCCCCTGGGAGGCGTTGGCGGCCGCGATCGTGATGCAGTCCAGCGTGTACTACAATTGCACCACGCCGGAATTCAACAACAACATCCTGGCGAAAGTCTGCTGGGCGATGTTCGTGCTTTGTCTGTATTTCGGTATCGCGCGCAACCGCATCGCCCCTTGGGCGCTCGCCGGCGTGTTTCTCGCCGCCGCATTTCTATCGAAATACGATGCCATCCTGCTCATGCTGAGCATGTTGACGTTCTCGTTTGTCAGCGCACGCGCCCGCGCGTGCTGGCGAACGCCGGGCCCTTACGTCATGACGGGAATCTCCTTGCTTTTGATAGCGCCGCACCTCTGGTGGCTGGTCGCTCACGATTTCTTGACCATCCGCTACGCGCTGGCCCGTTCAGCGGCCCCGCCTACCTGGCTCAATCATGTCGCCAACCCGCTGGAGTTTTTTGGCGCGCAACTCGCCGCAGTTGGATTGGTCTTGCTGCTAGCCACGCTCGCCTTGGGCTGGCGTTGGCGATGGAAACAGGTCGATAGGGACGGCCAGTTTCAACGCGAGTTCGTTTCGTTTGTCGTTCTGGGACCGCTGGTGGCGGCGCTGTTGGCGTCCGCATTGACCGGCGCCCATCTGCGCAGCATGTGGGGCGCCTCGATGTTTACCTACCTGGGCGTGCTGTTGTTTGCCTGGTTTGAGGCCAAACCCGGGGAGGTTCCGGTACGGCGGTTGATCGGCGTGAGCGTGAGCGTTGGCCTGCTCTTCGCGGTGGGACTAGCGAGCCGCAACCTGTTCGGCAGCAAGCTGCAAGACCACGCTTTGCGGGTTGATTTTCCTGGTCAGGAACTAGCGATTGAAGTCGAGCAGATTTGGAATCGACATACCGCCGCGCCGTTGGAAAACGTCGCTGGAGATTGGTGGATCGCCGGCAATGTCGGCGCCTATCACGCGGATCGCCCTTCGATCCTCGCCGATCTGAACGGAAGCATTTCGTCTTGGTTCGACAAACACGAACTTCAGCGCGAAGGGGGAGTCGTGTTGTGGAATTACGATCAGGTAGACGCCGACTACGAAGCGCGCCTACGGGACGAGTATCCAGCTATTGAAGTCCTCCCTCCCCTGGAAATTCCTTGGGACAAAACGCCGCTGCGCGCGCCGCTCCGCATTGGCGTGGGCGTGCTCGAGGCGGAAGCAGTGGCCCTGCCAGGCGTTGCCGAGAATACCGCCGAAAACACCGCCGAGCGCACCCCAGAGAGCGCCGCCAAACTGCAACTATAAACGCGCCGCGCTGCGAGCCCCGTGGCTGAAAGGACAACTAGACGCATGTCACGCACGATCATTGTCATCCCCTGCTATAACGAAGCCCAGCGGCTGCAACTTGCTGAGTTCCGTCGCTTCATCCAGTTGCATCCCAGCGTTGATCTTTTGTTCGTCAACGATGGCAGTCGGGATGCGACGCTCGAAGTTCTGCAAAGCTTGACGCGCGAAAATCCGCAGCGCTTCAAACTGCTTGATCTCCCGCACAACGGCGGCAAGGCGGAAGCCGTTCGCCAAGGTATCCTGAAAGCATTGGACGATCAGCCCGACCATGTCGGTTTCACCGACGCCGACCTGGCCACGCCGCTGGAGGAGTGCCTGAGGCTTATTGACGTCTTGACGAACAAACGCGAACTCGCAATGGCCCTAGGCGTTCGACTCCCCTTGGCGGGACATAACATCCAGCGGCGGCCGATTCGACGCTGGATCGGCCGCGGCTTCGCCAAGGCGGCGTCGCTCGTGCTCGGCGTCGCGGTCGCGGATACGCAATGCGGCGCGAAATTCTTCCCCGCGAACGAATTCACGCGGTACCTGTTCAGCGTTCGCTTCAGTTCGAAGTGGCTGTTCGACGTCGAAATTCTCGCTCGGCTTCTCGTCGCCCACGGCAAACGCAACGCCCGCAGCCGGTTCTATGAATTGCCGCTCGACCAATGGCGCGAAGTCCCCGGCTCGAAACTCAAGCCCCGCGATTTCGTTCGCGCCGTCTGGGAGTTGGCCGCGATCTATGGGGAATACTTCCTGCTTGACCGCTGGAAAGACCGCTGCTTGAGCCCAGCCTCCGTCGAGCCGGCGGCGCTCAGCATCCACCACCAGGAGCAAGGCCGGCGGGCGGCTTGAGGCGATTGCAAGCTGGGCGCTGAATTGCAGCTTGCCGTGAGCGTCTTTCTGGACCTCATCCGCCTGGTGCGGATGGTGGATGAGAACCTTAGGGTTTACTGGCCGCTCCGCATCCAAGCCGGAAGTTGTCGCCAGAGCAAGCGTTGCTCGAGCCCGCGCACCAACGTCGCAACGCGCTGGCGTTCATCCGCGGGAGCATGGTCGATCCACGCCCGCGATTGTTCCACCAGCGCGAGCATGGCGTTGGTTTCATTCGCAGCGTGCGCATTGTCGCTTGTGTGGGCCGGCGAAAGCAAGTCCGCTATGCCCCAGCGCTCCACCGCGGCCAACTGCTCGTCAATGAACTGCGGACGATCTTTCGCGGCCAGTGCATCGTAGTCGGCCGCGAGTTTGTAGGCATACGCTTCGACCAGGCTCCGGGCATTGGCGAGCAGTTGCTCGCGCTGCTGGACGTCGACAAGTCCGCGGGGTGAAACTTTCGCGCCGCGATCAAGTTGGTACGCCAAGCGCGCCGCCAACTCTTGCCGCATGGCCAGCGGTTGAGCGGTCAGGTCGGTCGTGGCCAGCCAGCACAGCGTGCCGTCCGTCACCGCGGCGGCCATCTGGTCGCGTTCTTTACCGGAGGTCGCCTGTAGCCAGCGATCGAGCTGGTCGATGAGGCCGCGCGTGGCGGCATCGGCGGACACCGGCTGGGCGGAGATCAGACTGGCCACTTTGCCCCACGCGCCGACGACGTTCAATTCCCGCCGCAAAAACTCGCCCCGCTCCGCGGTGGACAGTTCGGCATATTGGGCCGTTCGCAGCCGGAACCAGGCATGTTGCAAAACGCTGATGTTACTGGCCAGTTGCTGGCGATAACTTTCGGCAAGCTCGCGGGATCGCACGCCGCTGGCGTCAAAATCTCCGCCAAGCTCCCGTTCGAGCCGTTCCACCCATTGGAATTGCACGGCCTCAGGCTGCGACGACAGATCGCGCAAAGCCAGGTACCGCAGCAGTTGTTCGCGCGTCGCGGTAGCCGGATCGACCGGCATGCCTGCGATCCACGCACCGCCAGCGACGCCGGCGCTCACGAGTACGAGTAGCGTGAGAATCGTTAGAGTTCCGCGATGACGTGCAAACATGGGCCGCGGCAGTGAGTACGAGAGTGAAAGAGAAGCTTCGCCCGAGGGGGTGGGTATTGGAACCCTTTCCACGGCCGTCGCCTAGAGCAGTTTATACAAGTCTAGCCTGCGGGACCAGGAATCGAGGCGCGCTTCCCACCGCAAATTGCCAGCACTGCCCTCAACCTGGCAAGGCGAATTTGCTAAATTAAGGGGGTTGCCGCTTCCTCGCTTGCACGGCGGCCGCACCCACTGTCGCTCGATTTTCGCCGGAATTGCCAGACCATAAGGAACACCTCATGCCCTCGTTTAACACGGAAGTCCCCCATAACCTTGGCCAGGAGGTGGCAATTCAGAAGCTCAGCAATCTCGTCGACCGCGTGCATGAAAAATATAAAGACCAGGTGAGCAGCATGACCGGCGAGTGGAACGCGAACGTGCTCAACTTCACGATGACGACCTACGGCTTCACGATCACCGGCGTCTTGACCGTGGAAGACGACGTCGCCAACCTCGTGGGACAAATCCCCTTCGCCGCCATTGCCTTCAAAGGGAAAATCCAACACTCGTTCGCCCACGAGATCCAGAAGGCATTGGCGAAGTAAGCGACAGGGTTAGGCTCGCGCCTCCTTCAACGCCGCCAACAACTGCGCCGCGGCTTTCACATAATGCTCTGCCGCGTGGCGAATGCGTTCTAAATCGCGCGGTTCCGTCCCCCGTTTCACCTTACCGGGAGCGCCGAGTACGACGGAGTTCGGCGGGATAACGGTCCCTTCCGTCACGATGGCCCCCACCCCCACGATGCTCCCCGCCCCAATCACGGCGCCGTTCATCACCACTGCCTTCATGCCGATCAAGCAATCGTCCTCGACGGTGGCCCCATGCACAATCGCACCGTGACCGAGCGTGACGCGTTCGCCCAAGCGACAGGGGAAACCAGGGTCCGCATGGAGGACACACAGATCCTGCACGTTGGTATCGCGGCCGATGACAATCGTCTCCGTATCGCCGCGGACGACCGCGTTGAACCAAACGCTCGCCTGTTCGCCGAGAGTGACATCCCCCAGCACGATAGCGCCCGGCGCGATCAGCGCGCTGGCGGCGACGAGCTCCTTGCGGAATTGCCAGGGTAGGTGCGTGGACATCTCGGTCCTCGTGGCGAATAATCTGGGGC
>CAUJKE010000034.1 GCA_963205385.1 Planctomycetota bacterium
ATAAGAAAGTACTACGTGCGTCTTGCGATTTTGTAGATTCGCTATCGGTGTTCAGTACCCCCAAGCCTTTACGCTTAGTTCGTCGCATTCTGGCTATCGCCAGCGACAAAGATTCGCTGATTCTGGATTCCTTCGCGGGCAGCGGAACAACCGGCCATGCGGTGCTTGCGCAGAACAAGGCCGACGGCGGGAACCGGCGATTCATCACCGTGGAGATGGACGAAACCATCTGCCGCGACGTAACCGCCCAGCGGATTCGCAAGGCCATTGAAGGCTACGGGGATACGGCCGGCCTGGGGGGCGGTTTCCGCTTCTGCACATTGGGCGCGGCGCTATTCGACGATGCGGGGAACATCGCCGGCGAAGTCAAGTTTACCGACCTCGCGGCGCACATCTTCTTCACCGAAACCGGCGTGCCGATTCCCAAGCGCGCGAAATCGGATTGTCCCCTGCTGGGGGTCCACAACGGCAAAGCCGTCTACCTGTTATTTAACGGCGTGCTGGGAGACAAGC
The DNA here is from genome assembly GCA_963205385.1 of Planctomycetota bacterium. Lineage (GTDB taxonomy): Bacteria > Planctomycetota > Planctomycetia > Pirellulales > Pirellulaceae > JAEZGD01. The sequence goes on from CAUJKE010000034.1 coordinate 514, forward strand.
GCCCGGCAGGCGGCAACGTGTTAACCAATCGCACGCTCGCCGCCCTGCCGAAACATGCTGGCCCAAGAATCGTTTACGGCGAAGGTTGCCGCCTGAGCGCATCGCGACTGAAGCGTGAAGCGCTCGTCTTCAAACAAGTACCGTATGGAATCAAGGTAACGTGAAATGTTGGAACTGCGGGATTACCAGCAGCGCAGTTTGGATGCGCTGGAAGCGTTCATGTCACAATGCCCGATTCACGGCGCAAAGACCGCATTTGTGATTCAGACAGAACGCCCTTACAAGTCCGTTCCCCAATTGCCCGCGCTCCCCTACGTCTGCTTGCGCGTGCCCACCGGCGGCGGCAAGACCTTGATGGCTAGTCATGCACTGGGCATCGTGGGTGACAAGTACTTGCAGGCCGAGCGCGTTGTAGGTTTGTGGCTGGTTCCCTCAAACACCATTCGCGAGCAAACCCTCGCGGCGCTACGCAATCGCAAGCATCCATATCGTGAAGCTGTCGAGTCCCGTTTCAGCGGCAGGGTCAACGTCATGGACCTTGCAGAAGCATTATACGTCCAGCGCGGCACGCTCGCGGGGGAAACAACCATCATCGTCTCGACGTTGGCGGCGCTCCGTGTGGAAGAAACCGAAGGTCGCAAGGTGTATGAATCCGCCGGCGCGTTGCAGCATCACTTTTCCAGCTTGAACGAGCAGCTTAAAGCCCAATTGGAAATGAATGCGGACGGCACGTTGCCATATTCTTTATGCAACGTCCTGCGGTTGTGGCGACCAGTCGTGATTATGGATGAAGCCCATAACGCGCGAACGCAATTGTCGTTCGATACGCTGGCGCGGTTTAATCCGTCGTGCGTCGTGGAGTTTACCGCGACGCCGGAACTGGAACACAAGCCCGAACAAGGACGGTTCGCCAGCAACGTCTTGCATCATGTCTCGGCGGCCGAATTGAAGGCCGAAGATATGGTCAAGCTGCCGATCAAGCTGCGCACGTTTCCGGATTGGAAAGAGACCGTTAGCGAAGCGCTGCGGACGCAACGAGAGTTGGAGAAGGCGGCCCAAGACGAAGAACGGCAAACGGGCGAGTACATTCGGCCCATCGTACTATTCCAAGCGCAAGCGGCCAATAAGAACAAGGTGACTTTGACCGTCGAAGTTGTCAAGGAAACGCTCTTGCATGAATTCAAGATTCCCGCAGAACAAATTGCGGTTGTCTATCGCACAACGGACGAGCTCAGCGGCGTAGATGTCTTTGCGCGGGCTTGCCCGATTCGCTTCATCATCACGGTCCAAGCGCTCAAGGAAGGCTGGGACTGCTCGTTTGCATACGTGCTCTGTAGTGTCGCGGAACTTGGTTCCAGCACCGCCGTTGAACAGTTGCTGGGGCGAATCTTGCGTTTACCCCAAGCCCAACGCAAACAAAACGAAGCCTTGAACTGCGCCTACGGCTTCGCCGCATCCGCCCGCTTCATTGAAGCCGCGAATTCGCTAAAAGATGCGCTCGTGGAAAATGGCTTTCAGCGGATTGAAGTGGAAAAACTCGTACGGCCGTTTGAATCGCAAGCGACGTTTGACGACCGGCATCCACTTTTCATTCAATCGACCGTTGTGGTTGCGGAAAAGCCGAACCTCGCGGCGCTGACGCCGGAACTGCGGGAGCGAGTTACCTTTGACGAAAAGACGGCAACGCTGGCGGTCGCGGGCAAAGTCAGCGATGCGGAAAAGCAGACCTTAAAAGCCTGTTTCCAATCGCCCGCGGCGCGACAAGCCGTCGAACAGCTTGACCCTAAATCACACGAGCGGCGCATGCCGACGAGTGAGCCCAAGGAAGCGGCCAGTTTGCGTGCGCCGGCTTTGGCGGTGCGGATCGATGGGCAGTTGGAACTATTTGAAGAGACACATTTTCTGGACGTTGCTTGGCAGCTCTCTCAGCAGGACGCCACCATAACGGAAAAAGATTTTCCTTCTCAATTCATCGCAGGCCAAACGGGCGAACTGGATGTCAGCGATCAAGGCAACGTCGAAATTCGGTTTGTCGATCAAGCACAGCGCCAGTTGCAATTGATGGGTATTGAACCAGGATGGGATTTGGCCGGCCTGACCAACTGGTTGGACCGACAGATTCCTCACCCAGACATCACGCGCACCGAGGCGACGTTGTTCATTCATCGGGTGCTGACAGAGTTAATGGAATCGCGCGGCGTCTCGCTCGCTCAATTGGCGCAGCAGAAATTTCGGTTGCGAAACGCCCTCGCGGACAAGATTGACAGTCACCGCAAAGCCGCCAAGGCGAATGCGTATAATCGAATGCTGTTTTCCTCCGGCGCCGCTGACATCGAAGTAAACCTGGATATCTATTTTGAGTTGACGGCGAACAACTATTCGCCGAACTGGTATTATGATGGAAGTTATAAGCTCGATCGGCATCTGTTCCCGCTGGTTGGTGAACTCAAGAGCGAAGGCGAAGAATTTGAGTGCGCGGCGTTCATCAATCAACTTGACGGCGTGAAGCACTGGGTTCGCAATTTGGAGCGCCGACCCAATACTTCTTTTTGGTTGCAAACATCGACGGATAAGTTCTATCCCGACTTCATCGTGATCTTGGACGATGGCCGAATCCTGGTTGTTGAGTACAAAGGCCACGACCGTTGGAGCAATGACGATTCCAAAGAGAAGCGAGCGCTAGGCGAACTTTGGGAATCGCGCAGCAACGGTCGTTGTTTGTTCCTCATGCCTGACGGGCCGGACTGGCCCGCGATTCGTCATAAGTTTCAGTAGCCTGCGCCAGCGGCAGCGTCGGTGAACTGGTTTGAATGCCTTTGGCTTGCCGGTGTGGAAGCGCGCGTGATGCCGAGGTTTGTTATGACACGATTACCGCGAAGGCGGCCGCCTTGGTTGATGAGTCGAAGTCCGCACTTCGCAAGGACGTTGCTTTCGGGATCTTGCTTTCGGGATCGATGATGTCGAACCAAAGTTCATGTCGCTCCCAACGGAAAATCTGCAGCTAGGCGCAGGCTGGGATCGCTCAAGATGCCACGCTCGCCCCACAAGTCCAAGCAACCGCTCGCCGCGTCGAAACGCTCGCCCCGCAAGTCTCCGCGCACGTCAGCACTGGTTAGCCAGAGCACCACACCCGACCGCCTCGTTTGCACCTCGCGGCCGCCCACGCCCATTTTGTCGTCCGCGGCGGCGGAACCGGATTCCACCGACAGATGGCAACCTGTTGACCAACCACAGGTATCGACGTATCCTAAATTGTCCTCCGGAGGGTAACCGAATTGGTGAGGAGCCTGACTGGAATTCAGGTGCGGAGCAATCCGTTGCGGGTTCGAGCCCCGTGCCCTCCGCTTTGATACTGACGGGCGTCGTAAACTGTTTCTAGTAAGCTACTTACGGCGAGGCCCTTGATTGCCCCAGTCAACTGGGGCAATCAGTGGGGCAATCACGAGCCTACCCACTCTTTTCTTCGCCTGCCTGACGGGTTTTCTCCTTTGTGAATTCGGCCCCGTTGTCATGGCCGGGGGACCGTTTACCGGCCTTGCCGAGCAAGTTCAACTTCCCCATCTGCTGCCGGGACTCGGCATCGTGCAGGTGGTAATAGTGTCGAACCATCTCGCTGTCTGCATGTCCAAGCCACTCCATCGCGATGCGCTCGGCCGTCCCTTGGTTGGCGCACATTGAGGCAAAGTAGTGGCGGAAACTATGGAGGCGACCGTCGATAAAGCTCTTCTTCCCTGGTTCCGCGGCAAAGCGCTTCGCCAAGGGTTCGATTACCTCGCGGATCAGAATGATTCGTACGGTGTCCGGTTTGAGCCTGCCGCCGCGCGGCCCGTGAAACACGAGCGCGCCGCTCCGCGACTTTGCCTTGAGCACGGCAACTAGCTCCTCATGGAGTGGCAGGCTTCGGCTCCGCCCGCTCTTGAGCTGGCGGCCATGCCCGGACTTCCCATGTCCAGACTCGTCAGTCAACGTAAGCATGCCGCGATCGAGATCAAGATCGGACCAGCGTAGCGCCGCCAATTCCGAGATGCGCAGGCCAGTGCATGCCAGCCGGTGGATACGAACATCACGGTGCTCACCACGTACAACGCCGATGGGAACACGGCCAGCATCACGGCGCTCAACAGCAACACCGGGAGCCAGACGACGCAGTATGTTTACGGCACGACGCTGGAGAATTCGGACATCGCCTCCAGCCTGCTCAAGCGGGCGGAGGTCTATCCCGATTCCATCGGGACTTCGGATCGCGTCACCTTTAAGTACAACCGCCAGGGGCAGGTGACCGAAATGACGGACCAGAACGCCACGGTCCATGCCTACGACTACGACGGCCTGGGCCGGCAGACGCACGACCGGGTGACGAATCTCGGCTCCGGCGTCGATGGGGCCGTGCGGCGCATCTCCAGCAACTATGAAGTTCGCGGGATGCGGGAGAAACTCACCAGCTACGACAATGCGGCGGTCGGTTCGGGGAGTATCGTCAACGAGTGCCAATACACCTATAATGACTTTGGTCAACTGGCGACCGAATATCAGCAGCATGGCGGAGGGGTCAACGTGTCCACGTCCCCCAAGGTGCAGTACGGCTATGCCAACGGATCGGCGAACACGATCCGCCCCACGTCCCTCGTCTATCCCGACGGCCGCGAGTTGAACTACGACTACGGCTCCGGCGGTTCGCTGGCCGACGCACTGAGCCGCGTCGCCGGACTGGTCGATGACGACGGCACGACGCACTTGGCCGATTATCAGTATCTGGGCCTGCAGAGCTTTGTCGAGGTCGATTACACCCAGCCGGATATTATGTACACGCTAGTGGGAACGGCCGGCGGGGACGATCCCAACACGGGGGACATCTATCGGGGCCTCGACCGGTTCGGGCGGATCAAGGATTCGTACTGGCGCGATTACGGCTCGTCGAGCGACGCCGATCGGATCAAGTACGGCTACGACCGCAATGGCAACCGGACCTGGCGCGAGAACCCCGTGGCGACCTCCAATAGCGCTAACTACGACGAGTTGTACTTCCACGACCTGATCGATCGCTTGAAGCATCTGGAGCGGGGACAACTCAATGCGCAGAAGGACGGCGTGACGAACCTCTCGCTCAAGCAATGCTGGGGCCTGGATGAAACGGGCAACTGGCGGCGATTCCTGGAAGACGATAACGGCGACAATACCTGGGACTTGAACCAGACGCGAACCGACAACACGGCTAACGAGATCACCGGCTTCAGCGGCGCAGGGACCGCCTGGCCGACGCCGGTCTACGACCCGGCGGGGAACATGACCACGCTTCCCAAGCCGAGCACCTACGCCAACGCGCTGACCGCCAAGTACGATGCCTGGAACCGGCTGGTGGAACTCAAGGAAGGAGCGAATACCACGGCGCAGTATGAATACGATGGGGCCAAGCGGCGGATTATCAAGAAGACCTACACTGGCGGCGTGCTGAGCGAGACGCGGCATTGCTACTTTACCCAGCCGAGTAAATGGCAAGTGATCGAAGAACGGGTCGGTTCCTCGACCGACGCTGAGCGGCAGTTCGTCTGGGGTCTGCGCTACGTCGATGATCTGGTGTTGCGCGACCGCGACACGGATAACAACGGTTCGCTGGATGAGCGCTTCTACGGCCTGCAGGACGCCAACTGGAACCTGACCAGCATCGCCGACACGAGCGGCGACATTCAAGAGCGTTATCAATACGACGCCTACGGCTGGGCATTGAACGTGCTGACCGCCAGCTTCGGCTATCGCGGCACGTCGCTCTACGATTGGGAAACCCGCTACGCGGGCTACCGATTCGACAAGGAATCGTTCCTGTACTGCGTCAGGAACCGGATGTATGCGCCGAAGGTTGGGTGGATCACCAGGGATCCGTTGGGAATCAGTGCAGGAGTGAATTGCTACCAATATGTTGGAGGGAGGTCACTAGTGGTATGCGATTCATCTGGTTTGCTTGGGTGGGTTATTGTCGCAGCGATCGTTGTTGCAGTTGTAGTACTTCCTACAATTAAGGGGCACGATCCAATTGTCGTTCCGAAAAGATATTTTGAGTTTTGCTGGAAGTTCATCGACGTAGATTACTGCCGTGGCATTCAACAAGGTGGCTTACAGGGGTACTGGGATGAATCATGTCAATGTGTCGCGAATTGCAGTGGACCTGTTCATGCATGGCTTCGATATGGCGGCGAAGGTGGTTGGGGAATTGGAGGCCCTGGAGGCCCGATTGAGCATGGTCCGAATACCAGAGCTACGTATTGCTATCAATTAGAACGACATCCTACCAATGTTCTAAAGTACGGAACAACTGGAAAAGAAAAGCCGGGAATTCATGCAAGCGACGCTGAGATTATCGAATGTATAAAGGCTTCTCCAGCGCGAGCTCCATACAAGGTTGGCAAGTATGATTGCAGAGATTGGGCGCGTGAGACAATCGTTGATTGTGGCCTGCTGAATACGGGAGATGTGATTTATGATTAAGGCACTATGCAAAGCACAATGTTTCTGTTGGTCATTCCTTGCCTTTTCAACTGCGATGTTTCTCGTTACGGCCTATTCTCATGTTCGAATGCAATGGCATGTTGGTGCTGCGGAAGATCAGGTTCAAGCATTTACAATCAATGCGCAGGACTCACGGTTTGGCGACGAGGGTCGCAGCTTGCGTGCATTGACATTCGTAGTCCATTACTATCCGTCTGGCATGCGACAGCAACGAGGGTCGGCATTGGACACCATTGTTGAATTAAACAGAAGGCTCTGCATTGATCAGATATTGGAAGATTTGCGGAAAAAGACAGGGAAAGATTTTGGTCAATCACCAGAAGAATGGCTAGACGCTATGGAGAGTCTAAAATGAAAGCGGAACGGGATCTCCTGAGTGCTGATGAACTACAACGGTTAGATTCTGCGTGAGCCCACTACTTTCGGACAACGGGCGGGGCCAATTAATTACGCTGCTGTCCGAAACATGTGCAACGTGCTCCGCGACGATACGTGGTACGACGCCTCCGGCCATACGGTCAAGCAACAGCCGGCGGGCGCCAAGCTGTTCACTAAGTTCGAGTATGATGGCATCGGGCGGCGGACGCATCAGTACACCGGGTACGATTTGTCGGAGGCATCCTCATGACGATGGATAACGACACGATTCTGGAGCAGGTGGAATTCACCTACGACGCGGCCAGCAACGTGATCCAGACGACGAGCAAGCAGCGCTATCACAACGCCGTCGGGACGGGACCGCTGAACGGTCCCGCGGGACCGCAGCCCAAGGCGCGTGTGACTTATTCCGCCACTTGGCCCGATGCACTGGGTCGGCAACAGGCGACGGCCAACTACGGAACCAACGGCGGCTCGACCTTGTCGCGCCCCACGACGATTCCCGCGCGCAGCGATACGGTGCTGGTGACGAGCATGACCTACGACGAGGCCGGCCCGGTCGCCACCCAGACCAACCCGGGCGGAATCGTGACTTGCCTGGAATACGATGCGGCGGCGCGCCAGGTGAAACTGGTGCTGAACTGCGTCGAGAGCATGGAAAGCCTAGCCGGAGGCGAGGAGGCGTTCCGGGAAAGCATGCGGTTCATGCAAGGTCCGTATCCGGAACTCCTGCAGTCGCTGCTGGAATCCAGCAGCAGTTCCTCCTCGAGCAGCAGTTCATCCAGTTCCTCTTCGTCCTCATCCAGCTCGTCTTCCAGCAGTCGCTCTTCTTCGTCGTCCTCCAGTTCTTCTTCCAGCAGTTCATCGGGTCCAGAACCCTGCCCGGAGCCGGTGGATACCAACATCACGGTGCTCACCACCTACAACGCCGACGGAAACACGGCCAGCATCACGGCGCTCAACAATAACACCGGGAGCCAGACGACGCAGTACGTCTACGGGACGACGCTGGAAGATTCAGACCTCGCTTCCAGCCTGCTCAAGCGGGCGGAGGTCTATCCCGATTCGATCGGGACTTCGGATCGTGTCACCTTCCAGTACAACCGCCAGGGTCAAGTGACCGAGATGACGGACCAGAACGCCACGGTCCACGCCTACGACTACGACGGCCTGGGAAGACAGACGCACGACCGGGTGACGAATCTCGGTTCCGGCATCGATGGGGCCGTGCGGCGCATCTCCAGCACCTATGAAGTTCGCGGCATGCGGGCGAAACTCACCAGCTACGACAATGCAACCGTCGGTTCGGGGAGTATCGCGAGCGAGTGCCAATACGCCTATAATGACTTCGGCCAACTGGCGACTGAATATCAGCAGCATGGCGGAGGGGTGAACGTGTCGACGTCCCCCAAGGTGGAGTACGGCTATGCCAGCGGATCGGCGAACACGATCCGTCCCTCGTCTATCCCGACGGCCGCGAGTTGAACTACGACTACGGCTCCGGCGGTTCGATGAGCGACGCGCTGAGCCGACGGTCG
>CAUJKE010000035.1 GCA_963205385.1 Planctomycetota bacterium
CCGGTCAAAGGCAACATTGACGTAAGGGTGCTGCTTTCCGGACCCGTCCCAATGGTCATCCAAGTAAACCCCGGACGTAGTCCAACCGCTTGCGATGATGCCGCGGTCAATGGCTTGGCGATACAAGAAGACCCGGTGGCCTTCGGGCATGGTCTTGTTATTGCCGGTGCTCCATCGTTCTTGGATGGTGGTCCCCTTGCTACTTCGTCGAACCACCTTGTCATAGCCGTCCCAGTCCCACCGCGTTGGATTCCAACAAAGAATGAAGGCCGTGGCTTGTTCTTTCACGGGGTTCATTTTTCCGTCAATTCGGGCAAGGACTTCTTGGGCTTGGGCTTCGTCGTGAATGCCTAGGCGGTGACGTTGATTCTTGGCATAGCTCCGGTGACGCGGAATTGGTTGATATGCTCCCGTTCCACCGTGGTCTTCTTCGTGCCTTGGAAATTCCTTGCGGATCATGGCGTCCAATTCATCGTCGGAAAACTCTATCCGCGGATGGCGAAGAACGGTCCAATAGACGAAATGGCCAAAGGCTTCGCCGGTGAATAACCCGGTGTCGATACCGTTTCCCATGTTCAACCTTCAAGCAACGCGGCAAGTGTTTGGTTTTGTAGAATGAAGCCTTCTGTTTCACTCAACATCATCGGAGATTTCAAACCATGTTGCGATACGGCCAACATTCATCGGCATCCTTCCGCGATGCGGACGCGGTTTCCGTGTTGGATACGGAAGGCAAGGTCATTGTCCAAGCGTGGGGACAAGACGTTGTGCCACGCTTATCGGAACCGGGAACGGCAGCCCACAAGTTGCGGGTTGTGGAAGTGGAAGTTGACGTGAATCAACCGGACCAAGTCTTGGCCGTGTTGAAGCAAGTGGAAGAATCTAAGGGCCGCTTGCCGAACGAAGCGAAGCGGTATCGTGACCAACACGCTTAGGACCGATTTGGGCAAACGGGGGTCAAGAAAAGGGTCAAACCCGTTTTAGGCCCGAAGGGGTCAAAGACAAGGCGTCGTAAGTCCTTGACTTACAACGCCTTATGAAGTCGGGGCGACAGGATTTGAACCTGCGACCTCTACGTCCCGAACGTAGCGCTCTAGCCAGGCTGAGCTACGCCCCGATGTGTTGGAATGGATACGGCTAGTTTAGCTGATGCTGAGGGGCGGTCAACGGCGGTTGAGATTGTGATGTGGGGGCGGCGGGCAGTCGTTGAATGTGGGCTCCGTTGTTGCCGGGTAGTGGTGGGGTAGGATGCGCCAAAGTTAGTATGGCGGTGAAATACTGATCTGTGTGAATTGTTTACTACTCTGTTGAGGCAAAAGCGATTCATTTTGAGGTTTGGACGGCGATCAGCAGATGTTCGGCTCAACTAATTTCCACGATATTCTCTCAGCACAGCGAAACAGAATTCGCAAGATGCCGACACCCTGATATTGTCCAAAACCTCAACTTTGGCGCACCCTAGTGGTGGGGTGAGACGTCCGCTGCGGCCAAGAATGATGTTTAAGGTGGCGAGGTGCGTGGGCTTGATGGGATTTTGCGTCGTTTCAGCGACAGAACGACACTTTCGATTCAACCGCGTTCGCGGTTATTCCGACTTGCAGCCAAAAGACTGCGTTGCGGAGGCCGCGACACGCTACGCACGCCCCTCTCGCCAGCGAACTCCCGAACTCTGCAACTGCCCACTTTGGTGGCGGATTGCCAGTCGGTCGTACCATTTTCGATGAACACGGCAGCCACCGCATGGCAGGGGGCCACGTGCTGGTAGTCAATAACCATGCGTATTTACTACCTCTTGCCGAGGCGACCATTAATGTTGGCTGGCTTTGGCGGGAGCTGGAAATGTTGTAAAGCGATTATGTGAAGTGACTTAGGAGAATCTACTGATGTGAAAGCAGCCTAATAATTATCCTCAAAGGGGTGGGTTTTAGGGTAAGGAAGGCGCGCGTTTGCCTTTTCTGCAGGGTACTGACCACGGGCACGTATTGTCGATTGGTGAATAATTCGTACAAATATATTGACAAAATAATGTCTAACTGGTATGCTGGTGGACGCCAAGGCAAGTTGATGTGTGATTCCTTGCGTGGGGGTTCGCGAGCAATTCCGCCGCTGATGGAGGCTTTTGCGGTTTGGGTCGAAGGGTGTGATGCTGCGGACGGGCGATGTTTTCAGAGCATCGCGCCATCGTGCGGCATAAGCGATTTCGGATACTCGCAGCGGCTAATCGCGGGCCTGGGGTATATCTGGAGCTTGACATCCGATTTTCAGGGGAGTAGATTGCGCCGTAGCGTTCACTTACTTTCTTGGGGCTGTTAATGATGAGGTTGGGCATGGCCGCGACGCTCGGTAGTCAGGTTGCGGCGAGACCGCAACGTCGCGTGCTGGATTACAGCAGTAGCCCGCTGCTGGTGTTCTACGAGGTCACGCAAGCGTGCGATTTGATCTGTCAGCACTGTCGGGCGTGTGCGCAAACCGCGGCGCATCCGGCGGAATTGAAACGCGACGAGTCGCTGCTGTTAATCGACCAGTTAGCCGAATTCCCTACGCCGCCGATTCTGGTTCTGACCGGTGGTGATCCGCTGAAGCGGCGGGACATTTTCGAGCTCATTGAACATGCGACGCGCAGGGGCTTGGAAGTTTCCATCACGCCGAGCGCGACGCCGCTGGTCACCGCGGACGCGGTGCGCCGGTTGCGCGACGCAGGAATCGCGCGGATGGCGATTAGCATTGACGGCGCCGATGCCGAGACCCATGACAGGACGCGGGGGGTCCGCGGTAGTTTCGCACGGAGCCTGGAGATTCTTTCCGCAGCGCGCGACGTCGGACTTTCGGTGCAGGTGAATACGACGGTGACGCCGATGAACGTCGATCAGATCGACCGCATGGCCGAGATGTTGGCGCAAAACGGCATCGTGATGTGGTCGGTATTCTTTCTGATTCCTGTCGGTCGCGCGGAGCAGATAGCGCGGCTAGACGCGGAGCAGTCTGAAGCGGCGTTCGCGAATTTGTGGCGCCACGCCAAACAACAACCGTATGCGATCAAGACAACGGAAGCGCCGCACTATCGGCGGTTCTCGCTGCAACAGCAAGTGTCGAAGTCGCAGCGCGAACCGAGCAACGGGCAGGCGAGCAATGGCCAGCCGAGCAACGGGCCGCCGAGTTATGTGTCCGCAGGCGTGAACGACGGCAAAGGGGTGATGTTTATCAGCCACGCGGGGTTGATTCATCCCAGTGGATTCTTGCCGATCACTTGCGGCGTCTTTCCGCTGCAACACGTGGTGCAAGTCTATCAAGATTCGCCGGTTTTTCGCGCGCTGCGCGACGCTGAGCGTTTGGAAGGGAAGTGCCACGCTTGTGAATTTCGAAAGATCTGCGGCGGCAGCCGCGCGCGGGCGTATGCTGTGACCGGAGAACTGTTCGCGGAAGAACCTGATTGCGCCTACATTCCCGCCGGCTATCAACCTGGGTAGCAGATTGAAGAAGGACGTGAGGCAACGACGACGGTCAGTGGCGGGAGGTCGCGAGCTGTCGGTAGCCAACAATGTCGATGAGGAGGACTAAGCAATGCGACCTTGTGTGGCAGTCATCGGAGGAGGCATCTCTGGCCTGGCGGCGGCTCATCGGCTGACCGAGTTGGATGCATCGCTTGACGTGGTGCTGCTGGAAAGCCGCGGGCAACTCGGCGGCGTGTTGGAGACGGCGAACGAGCAGGGATTTCTGGTGGAAGGCGCCGCCGATAGCTTTCTGACGACTCCGACGGCGGCGGTCGATCTTTGTCATCGCCTGGGGCTCGATGCAGAGTTGATGGGGACGGCGAAAACGTGTCGCACGGCATTCGTGCTCAGTGGCGAGCGCTTGTTGCCGGTGCCGGTCGGGTTTCATCTGATGGCGCCCAGTCGTATGTGGCCGCTGATCAAGTCCCCGATTCTCAGTTGGCGAGGCAAGTTGCGCGCGGGCTTGGAATGCTTATTGCCGGCGCGGCGGACGGACGGGGATGAATCGGTGCAATCGTTCGTCTGTCGGCGTTTCGGAAAAGAACTCTTCGAGCGCTTGGTGCAACCGCTGGTGAGCGGCATTTACACAGGCGATCCGCAACGGCTGAGCATCGAGGCGACATTCCCGCGGTTTCGCCAAATGGAACGCGCGCACGGCAGCATGTTGCGCGCGATGCTGCGCCAGCCCAAGAGCCAAGAGGCGTCCAGCGGAGCGCGGTATGGCCAATTCGCGACGCTCCGGGGCGGCATGACAACGCTCGTCAACGCCCTGGCCGAGCGCTTGCCCCCTGGCGCGGTGCAACTGGATTCGCCGGTGAGCGCGCTGCAACCGCTGGATCGAGGACGTTGGCAATTGGAGATTGGAGGCGGTTGTCCTCGGTTCATGCAGGTGGAGGGGGTCATCCATGCCGCTCCCGCCCATCAGGGGGCGAAATTACTGCAGGATGTCGACGCGGAACTGGCCGAGGAACTGCACGGAATTGAGTACGCGAGTTGCGCGGTGGTAGGGCTGGGCTACCGGCGTGAGCAGATTGGTCATCCGCTGAATGGGTTTGGTTTGGTGGTTCCCTTGGTCGAACAACGGATGATTCTGTCTTGTAGTTTTTCCAGCATTAAATACCCCGGGCGAGCGCCGGAAGATGCTGTGCTCATGCGTGTGTTCATTGGCGGCGATTGTCAAAGCGGCCTCATGCGCTTGTCGCGCGATGAACTCATCGCCGTGGCGGAAAAGGAAGTTGCGGAGCTATTGCAGGTGCGGGGCGAACCGGTATTGCGCAAGATTTTCAAGCACCGGCAGGCGATGCCTCAATATCATGTCGGGCATCGAGAGCGGATTGCCCGCATCGGCGAGTGCTTGCGGCGGTTTCCGTCGCTCGCGTTCGCCGGCAGCGCGCTGCATGGCGTCGGCCTTCCCAGTTGCATTCAAAGCGGCGAGACCGCGGCGGCGCAAGTCGCGCGGCAGCTAGCAGTGGATGGGGCGAAACAAGGCGACAGTATTGCGCAACTATTACGTTAGGAGTCGATGCGAAACGTGGTCGGCGTTATACAATGACGGCGTAAGAAAGTGATTGGATCGCGCCCGCCTGGGCGGTAGGAATGATGAGGTTCATCAAACCCTGGGCGCGCCTTACGCAAGGAGTATATCGCGATGTCGTTATCGGCCAGCGGTTCAGAACCGATCATCATCCAAGGCGGAATGGGCGTTGCTGTTTCGGCTTGGGAGCTTGCCCGCGCCGTGTCGCTCACGGGGCAATTGGGCGTTGTTTCCGGCACCGCGATCGATGTTGTGATGGCGCGGCGCTTGCAAATGGGAGACGAGGGGGGCCATACCCGGCGGGCTTTGGCCGAGTTTCCGTTTCCCGCGATGGCGCAGCGCATTCTGGAACGCTATTACATTCCCGGCGGGAAGTCGCCCCAGAAACCGTTCATCCTCAACTCGGTGCTTCCGGTCGAGCCGTCGCAAGCTCAGCTAGAGCTGGTGGTGGTCGCCAATTTCGTGGAAGTCTTTCTCGCGAAAGAAGGACACGACGGTCTTGTCGGCGTCAATTACCTCGAAAAGATTCAAACGCCGACGCTCCCCTCGCTGTTTGGCGCGATGCTGGCCGGCGTGGACTACGTGTTGATGGGTGCAGGCATTCCGCGGGCGATTCCCGGCGCGATGGACAAGTTGTGCCAAGGCGAGGTGGCGGAATTGCCGCTGAACATTTGCGGCGCAACCGGTGAAGATCAATTTGTTGCGCGCTTTGATCCGCTGAAGTTTTGCGGTGGTGATATGCCGTGGCTGGAGCGTCCTAAGTTTCTCGCGATTGTTGCTTCCGCCACGTTGGCGAGCGTGTTGGCCCGCAAGGCCACCGGGCGAGTCGATGGATTTGTGGTGGAAGGTCCGACGGCCGGCGGTCACAACGCGCCGCCGCGCGGCGCGGCGCAAATGAACGAGCGGGGCGAGCCAATCTACGGCGAACGTGATGTCGTGGATTTGGAAGCGATCCGCGCGCTCGGTCTGCCGTTCTGGTTGGCTGGTTCGTATGGTTCGCCGGAGCAAGTTTGCGCGGCGCGTGAGACCGGCGCTGTCGGCGTGCAGGTCGGCACGGCGTTCGCGTTTTGTGAAGAATCTGGATTGCGCCATGATCTCAAGGACCGCGCGCTGCAAACCTGTCGTGATGGCGAGCCAGACGTGGTGACCGATCCCGCCGCATCGCCGACGGGGTTCCCTTTCAAAGTACTGCAGTTGGAAGGAACGCTCTCCGACGATGCAGTCTATGAACAACGTGAGCGACTTTGCGACTTGGGCTTTTTGCGGCAAGGCTACCGCAAGCCGGATGGCTCGATCGGCTGGCGCTGTCCCGCTGAACGTGTAGAGACCTATCTCCACAAGGGGGGCGAGCTCGCGGACACCGTGGGACGCAAATGCGTGTGCAACGGCCTGGTGGCCAACATCGGCCTCGCACAGGTCCGCCGCGGCGGTCGCGAGGAATCGCCTTTGGTCACGTGCGGCAACGATGTGCGGAACATCCTGCAGTTTCTGAAAGCCCCAGAAGACGCCAGTTATTCTGCGGCGAATGTCGTGGATTACTTGCTGTCGCACGTCGATCGTCCGGCCGCGGCCGTAGTCGGGTGAGGGGTTTCTGATCGCGACTTGATCCATTTGCTGGGTAAATTTTTACTGGGCAAATTTTTCATTTCGCGTTAAAAATGGATATGTGGATATTGACATCCGCTTTGGTTTCGCTAGGATGATCGCACGGCGGAAAGAGGCAAGATTGCATCCGCCGGATCGTCCTGGGAGAGCGACCATGAGCAAGCCCCAGCGAGTCCCTGCGCCCGGCTTGGATCTCCATGACGAGCATGTCTATCTCACGCGATTGTTGGAGCGACTGGCGGAGGAATATTCCAGCGAACAGTTCACCGCTGCCACGTTGGCGGATGAGTTGTCGGTGTTGCTCGTCGAACTCGATCGTCATTTTCTGGCGGAAGAGCAAGGGGGCTATTTCGCGGAAATTCTGGAGTCCGCGCCGCGATTTGAAAAGCACATCCAAGCGCTTGTGGAGCAACATCAAAAGTTTCTGGCCGATGTTAAGAACATGCAGCAGATGTGCTACGAGAGCATGTGGGGGCTTAGCCGGTTCGAGGATCTGCGCGACAGCTTTCACAAGTTCATTCTCGAATTTCAGCAACATGAGCATGTCGAGCGCCAATTGTTTCAAGAAACGATGAACATGTAACCTAGTGAATGCTTACTTAGATAGTACAAATTGTCCATGAGTCTGCGAAGGAGCGAGTCCATGACGCGCATCGCGCCAGTGTGGCAGATTGATTATAGGGCGCGCGGGCTATCCGCGGGCTGTATCTTACTCGCGGCAATCGTTGTGTGGGGCTGCTCTCCACCGCCGCCTCGCGCCGCACGTCCAGCGGCGACCCCAACCGCTAAGCAACCTGCCGCGCCAACGGTTGCAACGCCAACCGACGGCGCGACGCCGAAAGATGGCGCGACGCCGGATGAAGACACACGAGCCAATGCGCCGCCGGTTGCGCTGACAGGCGCGGAGCTTTATCTGCAGCATTGTGCCGGTTGTCACGGCGAGCGCGGAGACGGCAAAGGCGTTGCGGCGTTCGTGCTGTTTCCCAAACCGCGTGACTTTCGGACGGGTCGCTTTCGTCTGGTCAGCACTGAGAATCAAGCGCCTAGTGCAGAAGATATTGACGCCGTGATCAAGCGCGGCATGCCTGGTTCGTCCATGCCTGCCTGGCCAAATCTCAGTGAATCGGAGCGCCAGTTACTGGTCGCTGAAGTGCAAAAGTTCTACCGCGAAGGCGCCCGCGACTCCTACATTGCCCAGCTCAAGGAAGCGGAAGGGGATGACTTTGAAGTCGACGCGGAAGAGGCGGACGCATTTGCCGAGAGCCGCACCGCGCCGGGGGAGGTCGTCGAGTCACCGAAGATTCCCGCTGCCGACGAAGCGTCCATTGCTCGCGGCCGCGAGATCTACGTGCGTCAGGCGTGCGCTTCCTGTCATGGCGCGACCGGCAAGGGAGATGGTCAGCAGCAGATGGCCGATAGCGAAGGCTTGCCTACTCGTCCGCGTGATTTGACGCGCGGCATCTTCAAGGGATCGGATGATCCTCAGGCGGTGTTTCTGCGTCTGAAGATTGGCATGCCGGGG
Organism: Planctomycetota bacterium; assembly: GCA_963205385.1. Taxonomy (GTDB): domain Bacteria; phylum Planctomycetota; class Planctomycetia; order Pirellulales; family Pirellulaceae; genus JAEZGD01. Next base: position 8,153 of record CAUJKE010000035.1, read on the forward strand.
ACGCCGATGCCTGCGAGCGGTAATTTAACCGATGCGGAGATGATCGACTTGACGCATTTCCTGCTATCGCTATCCACGCCGGAGATTCGCGCCGCCGCCGTGCTCAACCGGGAGCGGATCGTCGCCCCGCATGTCGCGAACATCGCCACGGATCCCAACGACGCGTCCTGGAACGACGTTCCGGCGCAAGTGGTTCGCTTGACGCCGCTGTGGTGGCGCGATGACGCCACGCCGACGACGAGCGTACAAGCGGTGCATGACGGCGAACAAATTGCCGTGCGTTTGGTGTGGGAAGACGCCACGGCCGATCGCGTTGCGTCGCGCACGGAAGCGTTTCGCGACGGGGCCGGCTTAGAACTGGTGACGGGGTCGCAAGAGCCATTCTTGGGGATGGGTGGTCCCGGCGCGGTGGTCGATGCTTGGATGTGGGATGCCGCTCGTGACGGCACAGGCGGGCAGGTCGAAGATACCTATCCGCGCGTCGTCGTCGATGACTATCCAATCACCGAGAAAGCCGCTGAGACCGCGGAGTACGAGCGCCCCGGCACAGAGACCGACAAACAAGATCCTGTCGTCTTGACTGCCGAGGCGGTGGGGAATCAGTTTGCACGCAGCAAGCAACATGCTTCCGGGGGCACCTCGCTGGTGGCCGCGGGACCAGGCACGGTCACGTTTCGCTTAGTGAAAAGCCAACTGGTAACGGCGCATGGCCATTGGGAAGACGGTCGCTGGGCGGTCATCTTCACACGTCCGTTGAACGTCCAGGATGCCGCCGCTGGTGTGACTCTCACACCTGGAAAAACCGCCTCGATCGCCATCGCCGTGTGGGATGGAGCGCATCAAGATCGCAACGGCCAAAAGCAAGTTTCGATTTGGCAAGACTTGGAACTACAAGCCAATCCCCGGTGAGCCATCAGGAACACTTTCATGTCACTGTCGCGCCGTCAATTTCTACAATCGTGTCTCGCTAGCAGCGCTGCGATCCTCGCCGCCACGCCGCGCGGATGGGCGCTCGAGCCCGTCAGCGTTGCGAATCCCTTGGGAGCCTATCCCAATCGCGGTTGGGAAAAAATCTATCTCGATCAGTATCGCTACGACAGTAGCTTTACCTGGGTGTGCGGGCCTAATGACACGCACATGTGCCGCCTGCGCGCCTTCGTGCGCAACGGCGTGATGATTCGTAGCGAGCAGAACTACGATCACGATCGGTGTGGCGACTTGTATGGCCACCACGCGACGAAAGCCTGGAACCCGCGGGGTTGCCCCAAGGGATTCACCATGCAGCGCCGTGTGTATGGTCCCTATCGCCTCAAGGGGCCGGTGGTTCGCCAAGGCTGGAAGGAATGGGCCGATGCTGGCTTTCCCTCGCTGTCCGACAATCCCGAACTGCGCACGAAGTACAAGTTCGATGACCGGGGCAACGATACGTTCGTTCGCGTCTCCTGGGATGAAGTTTTCGACTACGTCGCCCAGGGCGTCTCCGCGATCGCCGAGACCTATAACGGCGACGAAGGGGCGGCGCGGTTGAAGAAAGATGGCTATGAAGATGCCATGGTCGATCAGGTTCAAGGGGCTGGCACGCGCACGATGAAGTTCGGCTCGAACTTGCCGATTCACGGTCTGATTGGCAAGTTCGGCATCTACCGGTTCGCCAATCTCTTAGGCCTGGTCGATCACCATCTGCGCGGCGTTCCGCCTGAGCAAGCGCGTGGCGGACGCGACTGGAACGAATATACCTGGCGCGGCGATCAAGCGCCGGGTCATCCTTACGTGCATGGCTTGCAAACGTCCGACATGGACATGAACGACATGCGGTTCTCGAAGCTGCTCATTCAGATCGGCAAGAATCTGATCGAGAACAAAATGCCGGAATCGCACTGGCTCAACGAAATCATGGAGCGGGGCGGCAAACTGGTCGATATTTCGCCGGAATACAACAGTCCCGGCACCAAAGCGAACTACTGGCTGTCGGTGCGGCCGGGGCTGTCGGACACTTCGGTGCTGTTGGCGGTCACGAAGATCATGATCGACAACCAGTGGTACAAGCCGGACTTTTGCCGCCAGTTTACCGACTTTCCGCTGCTGGTTCGCACCGATACGTTGGCCCGTCTGCGGCCGCAAGAGATCGATGCCAACTACCAGCCTAAGGATATTTCCGAGGGGCCGTCGTTCAAGATTCAAGGGCTGACCGCGGAACAACGTGAGCAGATCGGCGATTTCTGCGTGTGGGATGAAGATGCCGGCAAGGTGGCATTCATCTCGCGCGACGAAGTTGGCGAACACATGCAGATCAAGAGCGCCTTGGAGGGCACCTTCAAGGTGACGCTGGTCGGCGGCGCGACCGTCGAGGTAATGCCGATCTTGGAAATGTACAAGCAGCACCTCAAGGATTATGACGCGAAATCCGCAGCCGATATTTCCGGCGCCCCGGCCGAACTCATCGAGCGCCTGGCCAGCGACATCTGGACCACCACGCAAGCCGGGCATCCCGTCGCCATTCATATCGGCGAGGGGATCAACCACTACTTCCACGCGACGCTCCACAATCGGGCCTCGTACTTGCCGCTCATGTTGACCGGCAACATCGGCAAGCATGGCGCCGGCGGACACACCTGGGCCGGCAACTATAAAGGCGCGCTCTTTCAGGCGTCGCCCTGGAGCGGACCCGGCGTTGGAACCTATGCCCACGAAGATCCCTTCAATCCGGTGCTGGATGAGAAGGCCCGCATCACGCATCACGAATTGCGGCACTGTAACGACGGCGAGGATCCTTCGTATTGGGCTTGCGGCGAAAAGACGCAAACCGTGGAACTGCCCAAAGGGGGCCGCAGAAACTTCACCGGCAAGACGCATCTCCCCACGCCGACGAAAGTCCTGTGGTACAACAACGCCAACTTCATCAACCAATCGAAGTGGGTCTACAATCTCATTGTGAACGTGCTGCCGAAGATGGATCTCATCATCGACCAGCAAATCGAATGGACCGGCTCCGCGGAATACTCGGATATCGTCTTGCCTGTCAATTCGTGGGTGGAATTCGAGGACCATGAGTGCGGCGGTTCCTGCTCCAATCCATTCCTGCAAGTTTGGAAAGGAGGCATCAAGCCGGTTCATAACTCGATCGACGATGGCGCCGTGTTCGCCGGCGTCGCGCGGGCGCTAGGGAAGCGGTTTGAAGATCAACGCTTCGCGGACTACTTCAAATTCGTCACCGAGAAAAACGCCAAGGTCTACATCCAGCGCGTGTTCGACAACTGCACCACCACGCGCGGCAAAGACGGCCCTTACAATGTCGATAAAATGCTGGCCGGAGACTATGGCGGCGAGCCAGGCGCGGCGTTGATGCTGTTCCGCACCTACCCCCGTGTGCCCTTTTATGAACAGGTTCACGATTCCATTCCGTTCTACACCGATAGCGGTCGGCTCGCGTCCTATTGCGACTTGCCGGAAGCGATTGAATACGGTGAAAACCTCATCGTGCATCGTGAAGGGGTCGAGGCGACGCCCTACCTGCCGAACGTGATTGTATCCACAAGCCCGTTCATTCGCCCCGCCGACTACGGCATTCCGCTGGACACGCTCGATCCCGGCCTGCGTGAAGTGCGGAACGTGAAGCTCTCCTGGGAAGAAGTGAAGAAAACAGTCAACCCGCTCTGGGCGCAGGGATATCGCTTCTTCTGCACCACGCCTAAGAGCCGGCATTCCACGCACTCGTCCTGGTCCACCGTCGATTGGCATTGGATTTGGAGCGACAGTTTTGGCGATCCGCATCGCACGGACAAGCGCGCTCCCGGCGTCGCCGACCGACAAATTCACGTCAACCCGCAGGCCGCGCGCGACATCGGCTTGAACGAAGGGGACTATGTCTACGTCGACGCCAATGAACTCGATCGTCCCTACATCGGCTGGAAAGATGACGTTGGCCCGCGCAAAGAGGCGTTCCGCTGCATGGTGCGCGTCGTGTTTCATCCGGGGCTTCCCTACAACTTCACGATTCTCAAACACACCGGCTGGATCGCGACGGAGCGTTCGGTCAAGGCCCATAAAGCTCGGCCGGATGGTCGCGCTTTGGCTGCGGACACCGGCTACCAGGCCAGCTATCGTTACGGCTCGCATCAAAGCATCACCCGCAATTGGATGATGCCGATGCACCAGACCGACACGCTGTTTCATAAGAAAACAGGCAGCATGGGCTTCATTTTTGGCGCTGATGTCGACAATCACGCCATCAACACGGTCCCCAAGGAGACGTTGATTCGCATCGTCAAAGCCGAAGCCGGCGGCCTGGGGGGCCAAGGCATCTGGAAGCCTGCCACTTCGGGGTTCAGCCCCGGTGAATCCTCGGAGACGAACACGAAGTACCTGACCGGCGCCTTTGTGCAATTGACCCAACCATTGCGAACCACAGAAGGCGGATGAGCACGCGCTAGACAACTACAGGCCCGTGAACATCCACTTTCAGGAGCAACTTAACCATGTCCGAAAATGAACAAGGCGTTCCCAAGACGCATCCGCTGACGCGCGAAATGTTGCCGGAAGACCCGCTGGAACTCCAAGGGTTTGAAGTCCCCGGCGATGTTGAATTGATGTTTCGAGTGCTGGTTGAAGAACTAGCGCGCATGGGTTGGGATGCGAACGCCATCGCGGCGCATGCGGCGGACCCACACTATCAAGCATTACATGGACTTTGGCAACTGTATGGCGAAGCAGGCTTTCGCGCGAAGGTGGCCGGAGTGCTCAGTCGCGTCGGTGTGACGCGCGTGCGCGCGGTCGTTGCGCCGGCGACGGAAGAACTTGTGCAAATCGGCTCCCTTGGCTCCTCGTAAGGATTTTGACATGGCCGACGTGTTTAATTGGCAACTGGGCCGCACGATGAGCTATCCTCATGAGGAGCATCATCCCAAGTCGCAGTTTGCATTTGTGTTCAATACCAATCGCTGCATCGGTTGCCAAACCTGCACCATGTCCTGCAAAAGCACTTGGACGTTTTCCAAGGGGCAGGAGTTGATGTGGTGGAACAATGTGGAATCCAAGCCCTACGGCGGCTATCCGCAGCATTGGGACGCCAAAATTCTCAACCTCCTGGAGGAGGCCAATCCCGGCGGCCAGGTCTGGAACAACGCCGATCCCGAGCCGCAGAAAGCTCCTTATGGGACGTTTGACGGTTGGACGGTGTTCGAGGCGGCGGAGCGCAAGCCCCGGCCTGAAGGTCCGCAACGCGCCTTAGGCTATCTCCCCACGGACGACGAATGGCGCGCGCCGAACATCCATGAAGACACGCCGGTCGGCGACATGTTTCAGAAGGATAGCCAGTACGGCGGTTCCGTCTCGCTTCCGGAACACAAGGTCTGGTTCTTTTATTTGGCGCGCATCTGCAATCACTGTACGTATCCCGCCTGCCTGGCGTCGTGTCCGCGCAACGCCATTTACAAGCGGCCGGAAGACGGCATCGTGCTGATCGATCAAGAGCGTTGCCGGGGTTATCGCAAGTGCGTCGAAGGTTGCCCCTATAAGAAGGTCATGTATCGTCCCACCACGGGAACGAGCGAAAAGTGCATTGCCTGTTACCCGCGCGTGGAAGGCAAGGATGCGACCATCAGCCCGACCGGCGCGCCGGCGGAAACACGCTGCATGTCCGCGTGTGTCGGCAAGATTCGTCTGCAGGGCTTGGTTGAAATCGACGAGCAGGGGCAATGGGCCAAGGATCCGCAGAATCCGTTGTACTTTCTCATTCGCGAACGCCAGATCGCGCTCCCGCTCTATCCGCAATTCGGCACGGAACCCAATGGGTTTTACATTCCGCCGCGGTGGGTGCGGCGAGATTACCTGACGCAGATGTTTGGCCCCGGAGTTGACGGCGCGATCGATCAATATGCGTGCCCCGATCGCGAACTACTCGCGGTGCTGCAATTGTTCCGCGCCAACCAGCAAGTCATCTTCCGCTACGAACTCGTCAAGGGGCCCAAGGTGGCGGAAATTGAAGTCACCATGCCCAACGGCGAACTGAAGACGCAAGAGATTTTCAACGACACGGTCTTGGGGTTCAACAAACTCGGCGAGGAAGTCGTGCGCGTCACGGTCGAAGAGCCGACGTTTGAACGCCCTAGCGCTGAACACGTCAACTCCATTTAGCTGCTCGCAACACAGGATCTGCCTGCGCCATGACCACAACTTCCACCCTGCCGTCGCTCGACCCCGCCATTGTCTTGGCGCGCTCCCTGTGCCACCGTTTGGCGGCGCTGGCGCTGTCGGATCCGCGCGCTGGCGGTTGGAGCGAGTTGAGCGCTCCCGAGACTCGTGCGATTGTGGCGCAAGCGGCGGCGCTGTTGCGCGAGGAGGATCAAGCGGTCGCGCGACCGTTGGCTTTGGGCGAGCACCCCTTGGCGGACCTCGATCCCGCGCCCCTCTTCGCGCGCTTGCCTTCCAGCGAGGCGCAGCTCAACGCGCTGTACGAGCAAAACTTTGGCTTGCTCTCCGGCAGCAAGTGCCCGCCGTATGAAACCGAATATGTGCCGAGCAAGTTCACCTTTCAACGCTCGCACATGCTCGCCGACGTGGCAGGCTTCTACGGCGCTTTTGGCCTGCAAACCTCGACCTCCACGCCTGAGCGTCCCGATCATATCGTGCTCGAACTGGATTACATGGCGCAGCTCATCGCGCTGGAGATGGCCGCCCGAGAAAACGCGGACCCGGCCGCCGTCGAACAGGCGGACGTTTGCCTGGACGCGCAAGACCGCTTCCTGCGGGAACACATGGTGTGGTGGATGCCGGCATTTTGCACACTCTTGGCGCGACAGGATCCTGACGGTTATTATGCGGCAGTGGCGGCGTTTGTCGCCGCGCTGATGGCCGCCGAACGGGCGTTGTTCTCCATCGAAGCACCGCATCTGGCGCCGGAGCCCAGTCCGCTGGACCCACCTGATGCTTGCAGCGGATGCGAGCTCGCTGCGTCATGAACCAGGATCCGCCAGAAAATGCGACGAATTCACATCGTGGGGCGAAAGAATAGCGGTAAGACGACGCTCATCCGGGAATTAGTCGCACACTACGTGTCGCTCGGCAACCGCGTCGGCACCATCAAGCATACGCACCACGAGCACGAGCTTGATGTGCCGGGCAAGGATTCTTATCTCCATCGCCAGGCGGGCGCGGAGGTCGTCGGCATCCTCGCCGCCAACATGCAGGCGGTTTTCTGGGATCAGTCGCGCGCCGGCAAAGATGTCGCGCCCTACGCGCGGATGCTCGAGATGTTCGCGGACTGCGACCTCGTGCTGGTCGAAGGGGATTTGGAAGCCGCCGCGACGAAAGTGGAAGTGTGGCGGGCGGCAAATCACGCCATGCCGATCGCGCTCGAGCGCCGTGATATCGCGGCGGTGATCTCCGACGATCAAGCCGTACTCGATTGCCCACTCTGGGCGCGCGCGGATGTTGCGGCGCTCAGCCAACATCTGCTGGATCTCGCGGTGGAATAAGCCGCTTTAGCGGCCAGCGAAGAATCAGCTCCCCCCCGGTTTTTGTGCGAGTCATCAAGCTTCGGCCCCACTTACCACCCCATCCGCATGCGCGGACGGTGATTGCGCTGGAGTGCCAAAGCCAGCAGCGAGCGGCGAGCGGCGATTTGCCCGTGAATTGCGCTCGGGTCGCGTGCACGCGGCCACACTCGCTCTTGAAAGGTGCACAACTGCGACCACGCCGTGGCATCGCGGAGGCGAATGGGCGATGATAGATGAATGAACGTTCAACACGAAATTGCGCGGTCCGTGGCGTATGCGTTGCTCGCGGGGTTCTGGATTCTTGGCGGCGCGAAGTTTAGCGCAGTTGCTGGGCAGCGGCCGCTCGCGCTGCGCGAGCCAATCGCCGCCGCGAGTGTAAATGGCGGCGCGAAAGTCCTGATTGCCGATCGCGCCGGCGGGCGATTGTCGCTGGTCGATATCGGCCAGCGCGCTGTTGTGGCGGAACGGGTCGTTGGCAAACGGCTCAGCGATGTCGCAGTGACGGCAGATGGTTCGCTCGCGCTCGCCACGGATGAAGCGTCGCACACCCTAGTGGCGGTGCGAATCGCCGGCGGCCGCCTCGACGTGGTCAGCCAGACGAAGGTTTCCGATTATCCCGTCGGCATCCGTTTATATGCAGGCGACAAACGGGCGATTGTCGCCGGGATGTGGTCGCGGCGGCTTGATTTTCTCGCTGTCGATAGGCGCGGCGAAGACATTAAGCTGCGCAAGGTCGAGTCACTCGCGCTCCCTTTCGCGCCGCGGCGGTTGCTTGTGCTGCCGGACGAGCGTCACGCCATCGTGAGCGATGCCTTTGCGGGGCAGTTGTTGGTGGTGGATTTGGAGGCGCGAAAGATCGTTCGCCGCGCGACGCTCGACGCGCACAATATCTATGGCCTGGCGTGGGATGCCGAGCAAGACCGTTTGTTGATCGCGCATCAAATATTGAATTCGACGCTCCCCATCACGTTCGATAACGTGCAGTGGGGAGTGTTGATGAAGAATGTCGTGCGCGTCATTTCACGCGCGCAGTTATTCGACACCCACCTCGACCTCTCGAACGCCACCCGTGTGATTTCGCTCGGCCAGGATGGCCAGGGGAGCGCTGATCCCACCGCCGTGTTGCCACTGGACGACGGGAGTTTCGCGGCGACGATCGGAGGGGTCGATCAGTTGGCGGTTGTCGAATCGACCGGACTTGTCGTCCAGCGCATCCCTGTCGGTCGCCGGCCCATCGCCCTGCTGCGCGGCCGCTTGCCCCACACCCTGCTCATTGTGAATCAGTTTTCAGCGACCATCGATGTTATCGAAGTGCCGCACGACAGTCCCGTCGCGACGATCTCGCTAGGCGCGCTGCCGGCAAGTCTCACACCTGCCGAACGGGGCAAGCGGACGTTCTACGACGGGCGGCTTTCTTTTGAAGGCTGGATGTCATGCCACAGTTGCCATACCGAGGGGCATACGCATGGACTATTGGCGGATACGTTGGGAGATGGCGATTTTGGCGCGCCCAAGCGCACGTTGACGTTGCTCGGAACGCATGACACCGATCCCTGGGCGTGGAATGCCCAGATGAAGGAATTGCACGACCAGGTGCGCAAGTCGATTGAAACGTCGATGCACGGCCAGGCCAGCGCCGATGACGTGTTTGATTTGGGCGCATACCTGCACTCGCTCGCCCCACCGCCGCCTGCCGAGCCTCCGCGTAACGCGGCGGATCAGGCCGAGATTGAACAGGGACGGCGGGTGTTTGCGGCCCAAGGCTGCGGCGCGTGCCATATTCCGTCGCTGACCTTCACCTCGTCCGACGCCTACGACGTGGGACTCGAGGACCAGCACGGACGCCGCCTCTTCAATCCGCCTTCGCTCCGCGGCGTCGGCCACGGGCAGGCATTCTTTCACGACAACCGGGCCGGTTCACTGGAAGATGTGTTCGACCTATACGGGCACCAGTTGCGCGAACCGCTCACGGACGACGAGCAGCGGAGTCTCCTCAGGTATTTGCGCAGTTTGTAGCGCGTGACTTGCGGTCGTTACTTCTCGAGCGCGCTAACCGCGGCATCGTGCAGGTCGCCCCGAATTTTGGCGCCGTCGCTATTGCCAAAGCCGGTGCGCTGAATGAGCAGCACGTAGATCATCTTCTTCGCGGGGTCGATCCAACCTTGGGTGCCAAACGCGCCGCCGTGGCCAAAACTTCCCGGCGAAAGACTTTGGGAAACGCCTTGCGGTTCGCGCACCAGGCAAAAGCCGAGTCCCCAACCGTTGCCGTCGGTGAAGCCGGTTTTCAAGTCGCCGGTTTGCAGCGTGGTCATTTCCTGGAGAGCTTTTTCGGACATGATGCGCTTGCCGTTGGCCGTGCCGCCATCGAGGCACATTTGATAGAACTTCGCCAGGTCTTCAGCGGTCGAGAACAAACCGCCGGAGGGATTGGGTTCACGGTGCGAGGTGGTGTCGTTGATCCAATGCGTGGTGGCCGCGAGTGATTTCTTGTCAGCGCTCGGCTGATAGAGTTTCACGACGCGCAGTTGTTGCTTCGCAGTCGGGTTGAACGTCGTGTCGTGCATGCCGAGCGGGTTGAAAATTCTCTCGGCGAGGAACTTGTCGAAGTCTTGCCCCGAGGCGACCTCAACGATGCGCCCAATGACGTTCAGCCCGGGGCTATATTGCCAGCGCTCCCCTGGTTGAAAATCCAGGCCGCGCGCGGCGAGTTTGTCGGCGGTTTCTGCCAGCGTCCCCTGGTTCTGTTGATCGCCTCCGAGGCCGGAGGTGTGGCGGAGCAGGTCGCGGACGATGATCTCGCGCTTCAGCGGCGCGCCGTCCTTGAGTTTCGCGTTCTTAAAGGCGGGAATGTACTTGGAAACCGGGTCGTCGAGCTTCACCTTCCCTTCGTCCACCAGGATCATCAGCGCCGCGGCGGAGATCGGTTTCGTCATCGACGCGATCGCGAACAGGCTATCGGTGCGCATCGGTTGGCCGGCGGCGATATCCGCCTGACCGACAGCGCTGAGATGCACAATCTGGCCATCACGCGCCACCAGCGTCACGACGCCGGAGGTTTGCTGCGCATCGACATAATGCTGCATCCGCTCATCGATGCCGCCCAACTTCGGATGCCCCGCGCCGGCCTCCTTATCTTGAGCGCAGCACGGCAGCGCGGTGAGCGCTAAGGCCAGGATCGTAATTAGGCGCACGCGAATCGTCATACGAGAGGCTCCAATCAAGGATGGGGTTGTCGACGCGGATTATAACATGCGCTCGGCCAGTTCGTCCGCCCAGGCTTTCGGGTCCGCGCGCAGCGCGGCAGAGGCGCGGTTCATGTCTTCTAAAACTGTTGGCGGTAATACGCGTCAACGGCCTTCTCCAAAGTGCTCGGGAGCGTCTCGCCGGCCTTGGCCGCGAGTTCCTTGAGCTTGCTGTGGGTCTCGGGTTTGATGCGTACGGTTTCGCTGGCCATGTTGGATACCTCCGTTAATCTTGCCATTGAAAAGTATACGCCAGCGTATTCACGCTTGTTAGCTGAATTTGTGAACGTTACCCCGTCGCCTGCATCCTGGAATTGCTGGCAATACTTTGTGCTGGCATGGGGCGAGCAGGCACCTTACCATGACAACGCGCTGCAAAAGTTCCAGCTTCGACTCGTGAAGCCGGGATGCCGCACTCGCGGTGAACGATGATGATGAAAGCCACACGAACTCGCGCTTCCGTACTGGCAAGCCAGTGCTACACCTCGACTGTGTTGCCCCGCCGAGCTGTTCAAGCAGTTCAGCGACAACGCCGGATTCAAACGCTGGCTGGCGGATACGGTGTTCGGGATGACGTATGAGGGAGACGCGGCGTAGACAAGGGGCACGTACTAGGAAGCTTTGTGGACTAAGACTCAGGCTCTGACTACTAGCGGGGAGCATATCATGAAAGCGCGAGAAGCAGAACGCTCGGATTTTGGCACTCCATTTATGATGGTGCTTACCTTGATTCTGGTAATCTTGGCCGTCCGAGCAAACCTATCGCTGTTGAACTCGCTTTATATGATACTGGCTGGTATTGGATTACAGATCGCGACTAACGTGATTGGGCTTGGTTTATGGGGTCCGGCGATGGCACGCTGGAAATATGCGATGTTTCTCATGTGGTCCGTGCAACCCGTGGTGTTGTTTGCAATTTCGTTGTATATGGCTGGGGTTTTCACTCTTCTAATTCAATTGTGTCGCTGGGGATTCAGTTCACTCGTCGGCGGGTAATGGATGGGTCGACGATCAGCCGCGCTGACTTGGGTCACAGTGTCCGAATCGGCGGGGTGGCACGGGCTGCTATGCGGAGGGGCGGCAGGCTTGCCAGTGCGGAAGCGCGAGTTCGTGTGGCTTTCATCTTAATCGTTCACCGCGAGGGCGGCACACGCTGATTTGCGAGTCGAAGGCTGTACCCTCACAGCACGTTATATTCGCCATGCTCCTGCTCGGTGGCGTGCAGCTGGATTGCCAGCGCACTCCGATTCGCATCGGCTGTGCTTGCGCTTTCAAGCCCTCTCTCGCACACTTAAGTCCGGCGTAGGTATTCGCGCCGGATGATAAATGTTGAGAAAGAAATGACGCCGATGGCGGCGGCCAGAATAATGAGCCAACGATACCAGCGAAGACGCTGCGGAGGAGGCGTCATTCTCTCAATTTCTTTCATGCGCGCCTCTGCGCGGATGCGCGCTCGTGCGACGAAGTCCCCTAAATCGCTTGCTCGCATAAGCTCGGATTCGGAAATTCGGAAGAACGACTTCATTTCTTCATCAACGCCGATCTTCATTTCGGGGCTTAGCGTAATCGATAAGTCCGCGTCATTAGGGGGCGAGTCAATAAACTCTGTCAACTCGATGGATTGAACAGATACACCATTTTGCCTATTCCAGGCCGTCACAGCTTTTTCACAAATGAATGCGCCATTGGGAACCTGCCTGACCGCGAGGACGCGCGTTTCCCCTTGTATTTCTCCGTTGGCATCGCGAAAAACGACCAGCTTTGGTAAACCACCTTGAGCAAGATCCAGATACCAGATTCGCAAGCTTTGCGCAGACTTCTCGGCATGAGGCCCAGTTTCGATCATTTCCAGCGGGTGACCCTGTGAAGTATCGACTCCTAAGTATCTGCAGTGGCGCATGCCTTGCAGCGCGCCGGCAATAAACTCCGCAGGTGAATCCGATTCTCCTTGATTCATTATTCCTAGCGATATTGGCGTGATTAACTGGCCTGGCGTCGATCGATTCGTCGCCAAATTAACAACTTGCATTGTTTGTGAAACGTTTGCACTTATCTTCTGATCGCCATTGAAGAGTGATACGGCGGGCGCACATGGAACACCCGTCGCGACAGGACCGCTTGTCGCTGTGCCGTTGGCTGGGCGCAGCAAAGACAGGTTCGTGGCCGTCGCACAGTTGAGCTCGTAGCGGGTCTTGTTATTATGGACAAGCCATAATCCTTGTCGCTGTTGGGAAACGCGAATGTTTCCTTTCATGGCATCCTCCATGGATTCCGCGGCGCCGTCCGTCACCACGAATCGGCACGAAAAGGAATTCAGCCTTTCACGATTGTCTTCGTAGACTTCTCGAATTACCTCCAGATCCCTCTCAGAAGCAGCGAGAGAAGTCTGTTGAACGGACAAGTGGGAAAGCGCACAGAGCACGCCCACGAAGAGCGTAGTGGATACGGACGTCTTGTTTTGCAGTGTGTTCATAGGTCGCAAATCCTACGTAGAACGGAACTAGTTCCGTTCTACTTGCCGATCTGCTCGGCGTTGTTCCTTTGTTTAACGGCGGGGTGGCACTGGC
>CAUJKE010000036.1 GCA_963205385.1 Planctomycetota bacterium
TACGTTCGCACCAAACAGGCTTGTACTTGAACGGCTCGAAGCGCGATATTTAATGGCTTATGCGGGTACGACCTTTCCCGATCTTCCAGACCGACCGTTAAACATTGCGCCTGCCGAAATGGCAAAAGCAATTGAGCAAGCTGCTGCAGAATTGAGTGACGTTCCTAAGGGTTTGCAAGGCAAGGTTACACAAGGCTTTTGGCAAGGTCTTAAAGAGATCGAAGCACTCGTACTCGACCGTCGAGTGCATCATCACGAAGGACTTCCTCTTTCTCACGTCGAACTCCAAGCAGCGTATGGCGCTCGATTGAACGATGACGGAGAGGTGTTCATTCAGATTGATCTCGATAGCTGGAGCGACGAGTCGCTCGCCAAGTTGCAGAAAAATGGGTTGCGTTTAGAATCGACCATCCAGGAATACCATCGCGCCTTCGGTTGGGTAAATGGAATCCATGTGCAGGCATTGGGATCGTTATCTGAAATCGGTCACTTGGCCTTTCCACTGCATGCAGTCACGAATGTAACAAGCGAGGGGGACGTAGGACTCAATGCAGATGATGTTCGATCCCAGTTCTCGTATCAGGGCGTTGATGGTTCAGGCATCAAGATCGGCGTGATTTCGGATGGCGTCACCAATAGATCACTGGTCGGTAGTGAACTCCCAACGATTAACGTGAATGGCAGTCTCCCTGGAAACGGAAACGAAGGAACTGCAATGCTAGAGATCATCCACGATCTCGCGCCGGGCGCAGATCTCTACTTTTCGAGCGGAATTGGCGGGACCGTGGATATGGCAAACTCAATCTCTTGGTTGGTAGGCCAGGGTGTCAATGTAATTGTAGACGATTTGAGCTTCCTAGGCGAGCCGAATTTTATTGACGGATATGTGGCATCCAATGTGGCTTCTGCAATTTCAGGCGGTGTCACATTCGTAAGTGCGGCGGGCAACTATGCTTACAATCACTACCAAGGTCAGTTTACCAATGACGGGTTTGGCTACAATCAATTTGGAAGTGACAATACGTTAGCTGTCTACGTTCCCGCAGGCACCCAGTTATTGTCAACGCTTCAATGGAGTGACAATTGGACAACGAGCAACAATGACTACAACTTCTATGCAATGCGCGTAATTGGCGGGGTACCTACGACCATCTCGTCCAGCACCACGGTTCAAGATGGAGTTGGAACTGACTTTCCCTTTGAATCAGTTAGTTGGAACAACACGACTGGAGCGGATCAATATGTCTATCTCGTTGTCCAGGCTGTAAGCGCACCTGCATCGCGCCAAATTGAGATTTTTACGCATGGTTGCACGGTTACCGATTCCGTCCGCACCTTCACAGATTCGATCTTTGGCCATGCTGCTTTAATCGAAAACATCTCCGTTGGTGCTGTTAACTACACGTCGCCAACGACCGTTGAATCGTATAGTTCCCAAGGGCCATCTCGTATTTACAATACCGCCAGTCAGTCATATGTAGATCGAGCTTCACTGGACGGAGTTGCAACCACAAATGTACAAACCCGGATAGGCCAACTCGGATACTTCTATAATCCGTTTGAAGGAACGTCCGCTGCCGCGCCGCATGTGGCCGCAATTGCCGCGCTATTGCTCGACGGAAAAGATGAGCATATTACTCCTGCCGACATCGCTTTGGTGTTGACGGGATCAGCAATCGATATTGGCACGAGTGGCTATGACAATACTTCGGGATACGGACGCTTCGACGCAACCTCGTCGATTCAGGCCCATAAGATCTGGATGAATAGCGCCCTAGACGTGGATGTGGATGACAATGCGGCGGTTACCCCATTAGACGCTTTACTCGTTATTAATGATCTTAACGCAAATGGCGCGCGCGCTTTGCCTGATAGCATTTTAGCCGAAGCACCAGATTTCTTAGATGTCAATGGCGACTATTACGTATCTCCGTTGGATGCGCTCCTGGTAATCAATTATCTCAATGCCATGAGAATGCCCGCCCATGAAGAGAACGAAGTCATCGCACAGGTTCGCCTTGAAACAACGAATTTAGAAGGCGAGTCGATTGATGAGATCAATCAGGGCGAGTCCTTTTATTTGAATGTGTATGTGAAGGATACACGGGTACTTCCACAGGGCGTTTTTTCCGCGCAACTGGAAATTGATTTTGACGATTCACTGGCAACCGTTGACAATGGTGACGATTTGAATAATGTGGGCGGGATACTTGCGATTGAGCCGCCAGGCGCGGACGAACAGTTTCTATACTCCGTAAAAATGAAAGCCAATGCTGAGGGTGAGTTGGAATTTGCCGCAGATTCGGCAATCGGTATAGGATCCGAGTTGTTGCTTTTCGGCGAGAATGCGGGTATACCACTTGATCGGATTGATTTTGGACGTAAGACGTTGGCAATCAACTCGTAGGGTGCGCCACCTGTTAACCCCCCCCAAAAGGCGCGCCCAACATTGCTATTGAGCGGGGCTTTGTTCGTCAGCTACTCGCCAGCTACTCGCCGCACCTTTGGCAGCAGCGGCGGAGTGTGGCAAAGGCGGAAAGATCGTTGCCCTCTGGCTTCGCGTGGTTCCGGCTACAAGCGCACTTTGAGCATGTATTTCACAAAGGCGGCGTCCAAGCGCTCGAGATCGTCGCCGAAGATCGCGGTGAACTGTTTGAGACGCTCCTCGGGGCCGTCGGATAGCAGCGGCCCTTTATCCGCCAGGAGTTTCAAGTACTGCGCGTACGCCTGCTTGTGATTGCGGATGAGATAGTAGTTGAAGGCCCAGGCTTCGGCGTAAGCGACCGGCGCGGTCTTGGTGTCGCGAAAGCGATCGTCGCTGGAAATGAGCGTGGCGAGCGAATCGGCGGGCCGCTGTTGCAAATACCGGCGGAACGTGACCAGTCGCTGCTGGTTCACCGCGCCGACTTTGGTCCAGCCGCGCGAGTTCTTTAAATCAGGCGTTTCAAAATACACCGCCATCCCTTCACTTAGCCACAAGGGAATGTCCGCCAGGCGTTGCTGCATGCCGCTGTTGAACGCGAGTTGATGGGTTGCTTCATGAATGATCGTCGCGACGGTCATTTCGGCATCAGGCCGCGCGAGGATCGCATTCACACGTGCGGAGAACCCGGCGCGGTCGCCGAACTTCGCCCCTTCCACTCCGGTCAGGTCATACATCATCACGCGATTGGATTGCAAACTGTAGTAGCCGACGATCGCCTCCGTCGCTGCGCCAAGTTCCTGCCTGGCGTAGTCCGCGTAGCTTTGCTTCGTCTGAAAGACGAGCGCGACCAGCGGAACCTCCGGCGGCTTCAATTCCACGTTCCGATCTTCCCAGTATTTGTAGAACGCATTGAACAACCGCTCATAAAGCTGGCCGCTCCACTCGGCGTAGGCGCGGGAGGTGTCGTAGCAGATGACGTAATGGTCCGTGTGGAGAATCTGAAAGCCCTCCGGCAATTCGGTGAGCAGTTGCTGGGCGAGCGCTTCGCGCTCCAGCGGCACGAACGGTTGATCGTCGTGAGAGCGCGCGACGATCTTCTCCGGCTCAATGGCCCATAACCGGGTGTCAGGCGCGAGGAGCAGCACGCCGCCATCTTGCGCTTCCACCAGTAACTTCCCGCTGATCTTGCGCTCGCCGCTGTCGTCGCGCAGCGTGACATGCTCCACCCCCCAACACGGCGCAGTCGCCGCGCAGGCCAAGAGTGCTAGCAGCCCTGCCGCCAGTGGTGAGAACAAGCGTTGATTCATCGCGACGGCAAATCTCCTCGTAACCCGGAACCGGCGCCCCGCTGGTAGATGTCGCCAAACAGAAGCGAGCCTGGCGTCATAACGCTCCAGTATAACGGCCCAACTCCACAAATCCGAATTTTGGTTCGCCTAGGTACTGAACTTCTGTCACCTCTTGTGCGTAGAAGTTGCGAACGAACGTGGAGGACCAACCTGGTAGTGGCGTTACTGTCGGAATAATCCGTCCAGGAAATACGGCTTTCCCTCGCGAAAGCCTGCCTGCGAATCGTCATTGCCAACCTATCTTTCCTTAGTGCCAACGTCGCAGTTCGCGATGTTGGCGCGAGGTTGCCGCCAGGACGCGCCGGCAGCCGGCTACCTCCCTTCGTCCCACTTGGGGCGCGATCGTTCGCATTCTCACACGGCGGATTCCCTTCCCGCCCGCTAGCGCCACTTCCCGCTGCGCGCCGCCGTTTTCGGCTGCGCACTGCCGTGAAGCCGCTCGCGTTCGATTTCCCGTTGGCAATTGTAGGCGAGCATGTCCCGTCCAGGTTCCGGCAAGAAGCGTTGGCAGACCGCGCAACTTGAGCGTCTCGAAGACCGTTTGGCGATGTCCGCCGAACCGGTTTACGACTTCTGGGCGAGCGTCGCCGCGCCGGAAGTCGCCGCGCCGTTGGAAAGCCCCATCGCGCTGGCGTCCAGCGCGCATCAACAAACAGGCGTCGCGGCGGTCCAGCAAAACTATGGCTTCAGCGGCAGCGGGCAAACCGTCGCCGTGATTGATACAGGCATCGCTTGGGACCACTACGCGCTGGGCGCTGGCTATGGGTCGAGCTATCGCGTCGTCGGGGGCTGGGACTTCGCCGAGAACGACGCAAATCCCTACGACGATGGCCCTGCTGGGTTTCACGGCACGCATGTGGCCGGCATCATTGGCAGCAATGACCAAACCAACCGCGGCGTGGCGACCGATGTCGATCTCGTCGCGCTCCGCGTGTTCAACGATCAAGGGGGCGGAACGTTCGAATGGGTCGCGCAAGCCCTCCGCTGGGTCCACGAGCATCGCTTCGATTTCGACAACCCCATCACCACGGTGAACCTCTCGCTGGGCGCGAAGTGGAACGCCAACACGCTCCCCAATTGGGCCACGCTCGAAGGCGAGTTGAAGCAACTCTATGACGACGGCATCTTTGTCTCGGTCGCCGCCGGTAACGATTTCGCCAAATACAACGCGGCGGGGCTGAGCTATCCCGCGGTTAGTCCTTATGTCGTGCCGGTGGGAAGCGTGACCTCCACCGGCGACTTCAGCAACTTCAGCCAGCGCAGCGAGCGCATCCTGGCCGCGCCCGGTCAGGCGATCACCAGCACGGTTCCCGACTGGCTCTACGGCGGCAACGGCATTCCGAACGATTTTGGCAAAGTCTCCGGCACGAGCATGGCGGCGCCGTATGTCGCCGGCGCGGCGGTCCTGGTCCGCGAAGCGATGGAGTTCGTCGGCTACGCAGGCATCACGCAGGACACAATCTACGATCACTTGCGCAGCACGGCCGATGTGTTTCACGACACGGCCACGAGCGCGAACTATTTTCGCATCAACGTCGGCCGCGCGATCGACGCCTTGCTCCCCGATGATGTCGGCGACACGGTGACGACCGGCGCGCAACTCGGAACCTTGACCGATTCACTCGCGGCCAGCGGCGTCATCGGGCGACTGGACGATACGGACGTCTTCACGTTCACCGCCGGCGCTTCCGGCAATGTCGCGCTGCGCGCGGAACTGCGCGACCGCCTCGTCGGCCAGTGGGATGTCAGCGGCGCGGTGGCGAACGGCTCTGGCAACGAACTCAGCTTTCGCGTCGTCGCCGGCCAACAGTACAGCGTCAAGCTCGGCACCAGCGCCGGCATCGGCCATTACGCAATCAATCTGCAACTCACGGCGGACGCCACAACGGCTCCCGCCGTCACAGACTGGGGGCAAATTACGGACGCCCACTTCGCCTATCCGAGCGTTGCCGGCGACGCCTGGTATCAACTCACCGCGGGGCGCGAGGGGATTCTTACGCTCGCGGCCACGGCCAACGGCGATCACGTGCGGGTCGAACTGCTCAGCGCTCAGCGTCAGCTTCTCGGCGAAGCCAGTTTTCATGGCGGCTATGCGCGGCTCGATGCGAACGTGCAAGGCGGCGAGACTTACTACGTTCGCGTGAGCGGTCAGGCGAGCGACGTTGACTTGCGTTTGCTGAATCTCGTTTCCCAAACCGGAACCGCCGTTGCCATCTACGGCACGAGCGGTAACGACAGCTTTACGTTTACCGCCGGGGTGCAGCACTCACTCTCGATCAACGGCGTCGAGTATCGCTTCAACGCAGGTCAAGCCACGTCGTTTCAATTCTTCGGCCAAGGGGGTGAAGACTCCGCGGCGCTCACCGGGACGACGCGAAGCGATGTGGCGACCTTCAACGGCACGACTGCTACGCTCGCCGGCGGCGGCTACCGCGCGACGGCCAATAGCATTACGAACGTGACGTTCGATGGCGGCGGCGGTAGCGATCGCCTGGACTTAGGCGACACGGCCGGCGATGACCGCGTGACGATTGCTCGCAATGACGTCAACCTCATCGGCGGCGGCCTGCGCGTGCGCGGCTTGAACTTCAGCATGGTGAATGTCTCCGCATCCGGCGGCCAGGACGAAGTGACGTTTTATGATACCGCCGGGCACGACCGCTTCATCGCCTCGCCTACGAGCGCCTCGATGACCGGCGCCGGCTATAGCCACGCGGCGCGCGGCTTTGAGAACGTCTTCGCAAGCGCTTCGGCGGGGAGTGATTCCGCGTATCTGTTTGATTCTCTCGGCAACGACGTACTTATCGCTACGCCGACCGAAACCACGCTCAGCGGCAACGGCTTCACGAACAAAGTCAGCGGTTTCAATCGCGTATATGCCTATGCGACCACGGGGCAAGACACGGCGACGTTCTACGACTCGCGCGGCAACGACCGCTTCTACGGCGCTCCCACGCGGAGTTGGATGACCGGCGCAAGCTTCTACAACAGCGCCACCGGTTTCAACCAGGTCACCGCCTACGCCGCCTCGGGACAAGACACGGCGAGTCTCTATGAATCGTCCGGGCAAGACCAATACGTCTCCGGCGCGGCGCGCGTCACGCTGCGCGGCGCGAGCTTTGAAAACACCGCCGTCGGCTTCGCAGAGGTGAATTCCTTTGGCGCGCAAGGACAGAGCATCGCCAACTTCAACAGCGCTGCGGCCAACGTGGATCGCGACTTTTTTCAAGCGCTGGGCCAGGCCCAGTCGTCGTCAGAATTCGCAAGCCCCTCGGCGCTCACGCAAGCGCACATGGCGGAGCTACTGGTCGGCTTTGAATTCGCCACCGCCCGCACCGCGCAACAGGCGAAACTAGAAGTCGCCGCCCTTGATGCTCTGTTTGGCGAAGAGGGCCAGTGGTAGCGACCTACTGACCCGCCGTTTAACGAAGCGGCGCGGCCGGCGTTACAACTCCACCCCTTCCGCCAAGACCTCGTCGATCAACTTGCGCGGCGCGCCGATATCGAGTACATGCACCAGCCCCAGGTAGGCTTTCGCGCCTGGCGCGGCGAAACCGAGTTTAGGAGCGACGAAGGTGGCCGTGTGGTCGGCGCGGAACGTCGTCTCCGCGGCCTCGCCGGTGTCGCAGTCCAACCCCGTCGGCAAATCAATGGCCAGCTTGCGGGCGTCGCACAGGTTCAACAGGTTGAGGACGATATCCAGCGGCGGCCGGGGCGGTCCTTGGGCGCCGGTGCCCAGCAGGGCGTCCACAATCCAATCGGCGTCGCTGAGTTGGTCCGGCAGGTTGCCGCGATCGTCCGCCTCGCGAAAGACATGGATGGGAACGCCTGTCTTTTGCAGAATCGCCAGGTTGGTCGCGGCGTCGCCGTGCAGCTTTTCAGGATCGGACCAGAGCAGCACGCTGACCTCTTTCGCCCGCAGATCGAGATGCCGAGCAAGGGCGAAACCGTCGCCGGCATTGTTCCCGCCGCCACAGCAGATAACCACGCGCCCGCGAATGCCGAGTCGGCAGAGCAAGTCGGCGCAGCCGCGCGCGGCGTTCTCCATGAGCACGAGCCCACTAAGGCCAAATTCTTCAACGGCTCGCCGGTCGACAGCGCGGATTTGTGCGCGGGAGAGATAACGCATCGTGCGGATCCTGTGAGGGGATTGCTCAATCTATCGGCGAGCCGGAACATCGGGAAGGGCGAGCCGGAGGAGTTCTTCGCGGAGACCCTCGTGCTCCGCGCGAGGAATGCTTCATCGCTGCCGAGCGAGATGCCCACTTGCAGCTACCGGCAGGTGGAGCATTGCCCCTTGAGCAAAATCTCGGTGATTTGATTGCTGATCTCCGCCCGCGAGTGGTGCAGGGGGGAGATGACGACTTCCACGTCCGCGAGGCATTCGACCTTGCCGCAGACAGTACACATGAAGTGCGCGTGATCGCAATGTTCGTGGTGGTCGCCGCGACAGAACTCGAACCGCCAGACGCGGTCCCCCAAGTCGTGCCGATGCACCAGGCCGGAATCCGCCATTTCGACCAGACAGCGATAGATGGTCGATTTATCGAACCCTTCGGGAACCAGCACATCCGCCACATCCGCATGGCTCAGCGGTCCAGCCGCGCCGGACAAATGCTGGAGCACCGCCACGCGGCAGGTCGTGCAGCGCAGATTGGCCCCCTTCAGCATCTCGCGGGCGGCGGAAACAGTGATGGCTTTGACCGGCTGGGACATGGCGAACGAGAAGAGGAAAGCGGGGTCGCGATGCTAAACACTTGGCAGTCTTTAGTTTAGGTAAGACTTCCGGCTGTCACAAGGGATTGCAATTGGCCCCTTTCAGCAATCGCAGTTGCACTTGATAATGCGCTGCATCTACGAATCTCGCCGCGGTTGTGCCTTCAAACCTGATGGAGTTCCCCCCCATGCTCTCGACGCTGCTCCTAATCGGCTACAGCGTGCTGATTGTGATCGCGTCGCTCGCCGGGGGCTGGCTTCCCAAACTGCTCCGGCTGACCCACACGCGGATGCAGCTCATGATGAGCCTCGTCGGTGGGCTCATGCTGGGGGTGGGGCTGCTGCACCTCATTCCGCACGCCTATGCCCTGACCGGCGACTTGGATTGGTGTGTCGGCGTCGCGCTGATTGGGCTGCTCTTCATGTTTGCGATGATTCGCATCCTGCACGTGCACCAACACGGCGCGTTGGAAGGCGACGTGGCCTTGTCAGGAGCGGAACCTTGCGAGCACGATCATGCGCATGACCACGCGCACGCCCACCACGCTCATGGCCACAAGCATCACCACGGCGCGGCGGCGACTTTCAGTTGGGTGGGCCTGGCGATTGGGCTGGCCCTGCACACGCTCATCGACGGCATGGCGCTGGGGGCCAGCGTCGCGTCGGAGGCGATCCTGCATGGGCCCGGCGAAATTGGCCTGTTGGGTGTGGGGACGTTTCTCGCCGTGGTGCTGCATAAGCCGCTCGATGCCATGGCGATCACCACGGTCATGGACGCGGGGAAATGGTCCGACGCGACCATTGGCTGGGTAAATTTCGCCTTCAGCTTGATGTGTCCCCTCGGCGCCGCGCTGTTCTATTTTGGCGTCGACTTCATGGGCAGCTATCAATCGGCCATTATCGGCGGCGCGCTGGCGTTCTCCGGCGGCGTGTTTCTCTGCATCTCGTTGGCCGATATTTTGCCGGAAGTGAGCTTCCATTCCCACGACCGCTTCAGCCTCACCGCGGCGCTGTTGATCGGCGTGCTGTTGGCGTACGGCATCGGCTTCTTGGAGAAGCCACATACGCATGACGAAGCGACTGCCGACCATGTGCACGCGCATGATGACGGTGCCCACGATCACGATGCGGACGATCACGATATTCGCGCGCAACAAAACGGCAGCGCGCCTTGAAAGCGCGCTGCCGCGGGAAACCATCTTGATTCTCGCCGCCGCGGCTTACGGCAACAGCTCATCAATCAGTTCTTCGTACTGCGCCAACTCTTGCGCGTTCATGCCCAGCGTGAAATCGCGGTTGAGGATCGGCTCGTTATCGCGCACGAGGTTCGCGAAGTACCAATCCAGTCCCCCCAGGCCGGCCATCAGGTCCATCGCATCATCGTCGAAGACGTTGACTTCGTTCACCAGGTGGCCGCTGCGCAAGGCGTCGGTGCGGGCGGCGAAGGTGAGCCCGTTGTTCGTCCAGATGTTTATGATCGCAGCCAGCGCGGCGGCATCGTTATCGACCAGTGTATAACCGGCGATCAGGATGTCGTCCCCGGCATTGCCGACGATCAAATCGCTGCCGTGCCCCCCAATCAGTAAGTCGCGGCCTCCGTTGCCGATCAGCGTGTCGCTACCGTTTCCGCCGATGAGCACATCATCTCCGCCGCCGCCTGCAATCACATCGTTGCCGTCGCCGCCAAAGACCCAAGCTGAAACCTCGACGTTGCCGATCACCACCCAGTCGTTGCCGGCGCCGCCGTAGACCACGACTTGCGTCAGGGGGTCCGTGTAGGTCACCGCGTTGCCATCGACATTCACTTGCACACCGCCGCTCGTGGGGCTAATGAAGATCGCCGACCCGCCGGCGCTCGCGCCTGCGTAGAGCACGCCGTTAGCAACCGCGCTGGAAGTGACTTCAAAATCCACGCTATCCGCAGCGCTCGCGTCCACGGTCGCGACCGCGAGCTCGATGCGGTATCCGCCAACGCTCGCAGGCGTGTAGGAGAGGGGGAGGAGCGTGGTTACGTTATTGATGTCAGCGTACTGGGCCGGGATGACGTCGACAATTTCGGATGCGTCGAAGAGCGAATCATCGTTGGCGTCGAAGTAGATGTTCCAGGCCGAGTCGATTGCGCCTGAAGCGCCTCCCTCGACGGTCAACGGCGCGCGGACCGCGAGTGGTCCATCGACGGAAGTGATCTCAGCCGTCAACTGGGTGTTGGCGTTCACTTCAAAGACGCTGGTCGAAAACGACACGCGATTGCCATCGCTATCTTCCGCCATCAAAACCCCAATAAACCTGCCAGGCTCCGTCGCCGTAAAGGATGCCAAGGAGTTGACCGTTTGACCGGCCAGGATGGGAAGTTCCGCAGTACCTTGAGTTTCAAGTTTGAACTCACCGGCGTAATCGTCCAGCGAAATGTACTCGCCAGCGACGGTGCTGGGTTCAACGGAAAACGTACCATCGACTTCCGTGTCGCTATAGATCAGCCAATGCAGCGTCAGCGAAGTTTCCTGATTGAGCACAGCGAACTCTCCGTTGAACTCGATCACGTCGCCTGTGAAGAACGGCGCATTCGCGGAGCTAAAATTCGCGAAGCCATCGTAGGACAAGTTTTCGCTATGGCGATAGACAATCTGTGGGTCGATCGGTCCGACGTCAAACACGATGCGATCTTCGAGTTGCTCCAGTGACGCTCGGCGCAGGCTTCGTGGCCGAGAAGTGGGACGAGGGGAATAGTTTTGACGGCGAGCACGCGCGCGAAGGCGAGCAAACATGAGGAGCCCTTTTCGAGAACAAAGATGATGGGAATCGGTGCATCACCCGCAACGCGACCGGCGGCGGCGTTTGCGGGTGCAGACTAAAGCAGTGCTGGCGCACGCAGAAACGCGCTGCCGGCGAAGGTCGGCTTTGTTGTGGGGAAACCATAAAACCTGCCGCGATTTGGAGCAACGCGAATCCAACGCATAAATCGAAAACGGCGCGAGAATGCGGACGTTAGAAGACAATTTATTTGAACGAAAACCAAAACTCTCGCTCGCGCGTGGGGGAAAAAGACGGCCGTCGATGTTTTGTCACAGGCGAGCGCGCGCCGCGCAGAAATCGCGTATCACTCTAGGAAGTGCGCTGGCATCCGCGAGATTCACTACGCATTTACCTCGACAAGAGGCCCTCGCACGATTGACAGCCTCCTTCTCAACTACTATCACAACAGGCATCAACAAGTGTTCTTTTCATGGCACAAGGCGGCAGCGCTAGAAAGGTCAGGCGAGAGATGATATTGGGAAAACTGTGGCGGTCGCTGTCAGCGCAGATCAATAAGCTGGCGAATTTCTTCTGGACGGCCGACCCGATCGCCCAAATGCAGTACGAGTACGACTCGGCCGTGTCGCAACTGCAAGAAGGCCGCAAGGGGCTGGAACAGTATCGGGCGCTCGTGGAGCGCGTCTCGCGCCAAGTCGCCAACGACACCAAGCATGTCCAGAACCTGGAAGCCAAGATTCGCGCCTATCTCACGGCCGGCGATCGGGAGACGGCCGCGAAGTTCGCGTTCGAACTGCAAAAGGCGAAAACGGAACAGGCGGAAAACCAGGCCCAGCTCGCGATGCACGAGCAGGCGTACGATAACAACATCACCAAAATCAAGCACGCCAGCAGCAATTTGGCCCGCGTGCGTGAGAAGATCCAGAAATACGACGCCGAAATCAAGATGAGCAAGGCCGAGGCGGAGCTCGCCCAACTCGCGCACTCGTTCAATTTCGACGTGACCACCGACTTCGGCCAGATCGAGCAGGTGATTCAAGACAAGATCGGCCTTAATCGAGCCAAAGCCCGCGTCGCCGCCGATCTCTCCGGCGAAGGGATCGCGGATATTCATCGCGAACAAGCGATGGAAGCCGCCTTGGGGGACCAGGCGCTGCGGCAGTTTGAAATCGAGATGGGCCTCGTGACGCCAGAAACCGCCAGCGTGCCGACGGAAGAAAAAGAACTCGGTCCCGCGAAGCAGAAGGAAGCACAGTAGCAGGCAGTCTCCGGCTGCCGCGCGCGGAATTGTGCTGGGTTTTACGAGGCTGGGTTTCACTTTCTGGAGCGTTTTCCGCGGAGGGCGCGCGGGAAGGCGCTTGCTACTTTTTGAGGAACTAGACGTTGAGCAACTCCGACGCGACTAACCAGGGACTTCCCGCATGGCATCCCGCCTGGGCGCGCGAGTTGGCGGAACTCTACTTCTCCGGCACGATCAACATGTTCGTGCTGCACGGCAACGTGCATGACTTGATCCGCTGCCCCGACGAAGTGGGTCAGGCTGATCCCGCGCCGCCGGACAAGTTCGTGAGCCTCACGGATTTCCTCTCGACGCAACTCTTCGGCGCGTGGGACATCGTCCTGGCCTACGATGTCGGCCGTGGACTGCGCCCCCAAGCCGGCAGCGACGGCCAGCGTTTGCAAGCGATGATGCAGTTCATCGCCGGCGTGATCGGCCCGCCGGCCACTTGGACGCGCGACCCCGATAAAATCTTCGATCCGCTCGAACAACTGATCTCGCGGAATGTGCTGGAAGAATCGAGCCACAACCGCCGCCGCATGGCGATGATCTTCGAACATGCGCAGTTCCTCGTCCCCGCTGGCGATTTAGGCTCCCTGGCTCGCGGCCCGGCGGCGCGCTTGGTGCGGCTCATCAACTGGGCGTCCAATCCGTACATTAAGCGGCTCAATCACGCCTTTTGTTTGATCACCGAGAAGCTTTCAGAACTCAGCGAGCGCCTCGTGCAGAATCCGCAAGTCGCGACGATCGAGATTCCCCTCCCTAGCACCACCGATCGCGAACGGTATATCGAACAAGCCCTCGACGGCCTCAGCGAGACGAAACTAGGCGGCTTCACGGCCGAGAGTCTGGCGCAAAACGCGAACGGGCTTAACCTCGTCAATTTGAACGTCATTCTCTCGCAAGCGGCGACGCGCGGCCTCGACGCCGCCCAGTTTCGCAAGCTCAAGAAGAGCATGATCGAACGCCAGTGCCAGGGACTGGTCGAGTTCATCGAGCCGCCCCACACGCTGGACCTCGTCGTCGGCCAGCCGGAAGCCAAGGCGCGACTGCTGCAAGATGCCGCCTGGATCGCGCAAGGCAAGCTCGAGATGGCGCCGATGGGGTATTTGTTTTGCGGCTCGGTCGGCACCGGCAAGACGTTCATGGCGGAGTGTTATGCCGGCTCGATTGGCATTCCCTGCGTGAAGCTCCGCAACTTCCGTTCCAAGTATGTCGGCGAGACCGAGGGGAACCTGGAACAGGTGCTCAACGTGCTCCGCTCACTGGGGCCGGTGGTGGTGATTGTGGATGAGGCCGATGCATCGCTGGGCAATCGGCAGTCGGACGGCGACTCCGGCACGTCTGGCCGCGTCTTTTCGATGATCGCGAGCCAGATGGGGGACACGCGCTATCGCGGGCGAATCATCTGGATGTTGCTCACCTGCCGTCCCGATCTGCTGCCGATTGACCTCAAGCGGCAAGGACGTTGCGAAGTTCACATCCCGCTGTTCGCGCCGGAGACGGAAGCCGAGATCCGCGAGATGTTCCTGGCGATGTCGAAGAAGAACAAGACGCCGCTCGCAGCCGACGCGATACCCGACGTTTCGCCGGCGCGCGGACTCAGCGGGGCTGACCTGGAGAGCATCCTCCTCGCCGCGCGTCGCAAAGCGCTATTGGCGGGGCGCGAGATCATTGAACATGACGATTTGGCGGCCGCGGCGGAGGAATTCATTCCTTCGGCACAAGGCTTGGAGAAGGAATTGCAGGAGATTGCCGCCGTCCTGGAATGCACCGAGCGCCATTTCCTGCCCCTAGAGTGGCGCGAGAAGGTCGCCACGGCGGACGCCCGCGCTCGCCTGCAAGAACGCCTGGTCGCGCTTCGCCAATTGATTGAGAGTTGACCGATTTCAACTGTGTGCGTGCTACGATAAAATACGCCTCTTCCGCCTGACGAAGGAGATCACCCATGGCTCGACAAAGCTGGCTCGATGAAGCGACCAATACGCCGCTGATCGACAAGTATACGCAAGAACTCAGCACGTTTATCGAAGCGATGGCCGATGGCCGCGTGGACGATGCCGAACTGACCGACCAGGAACAGCGGCTGGTGAAGCACATGCGGCAGGTCGAAGCCAAACTGGACGACGCGCAGCACGCCGAAGTGACAAAACTGCTCTGCGAGTTGACCGCCTACAACATCATGCAAACGCTCTATTCGTTACAGCAAGCACGGACCAAAACGGTCTTCCGCGGATAGTGTGCGGGAAAGCATCCGCGAGCGCGCGCGCCGCGGATCTCGCTCATAAAAGGTCGGGCGGACTTCCAACCTGTCCGACAGACTCCAATCCAATCCTATTCAGACGAACCCTTTTCTGGCGAGAACATCACCTATGGCAGGACAACCCAAACCAGCCTTTTACGCCGTCTTGGCCCTGGTCGTCGTCGGCCTGATTGCGTTCGCCGTGTATCGGGCGGATATCTTCGCTCCCGGCGGCGACGGCGGCGAGAAGAAAAACGACGAAAAGATCGAGCTTACGCAAACGCTCGAAGCGCCCGATGGCGGCGGCTCGCCGACAACGCTCAAGGAATACGTCCGCAAGGAATCGGAGCGTTTGCCGGACGTGGTCGGCACCTCGGATTACAAGTTCAACAACAATACGGTCCGGTTCGCATTGAATGTGTGGGCCGGTTGGGCGCCGATCATTTACGCCAACAACGGCTTCTCGCCTGAGAAAGTTTGGAAGACGCCGGACGGCGAGGAGTTCAAGGTGGAACTGGTGTTGATCGACAATCCCATCGACATGCGCAATTCCTATGCCGCCGGAGATGTGCAGATTGGTTGGGCCACGCTGGACATGGTGCCGCTGTTTGTGGACGGTTTCGTGGATGCTTCCGGCAAGCCGAAGGATAGCCGCGTCATGCCGCGCATTTTCCAGCAGGTCGATTGGTCCAACGGGGGCGACGGGATCGTCGTGCGCGATTCGATCAAGACCGTCAAGGATCTCAAGGGGAAGAAGATCGCGCTGGCCGAAAACTCGCCGTCCCATTACTTCCTGCTCAACATGCTCGTCTCCGGCGGGTTGCAGCCTTCGCAGGTGAAAATGGAGTTTTATGGGGATGCGTTTCAAGCGGCCGCGGCTTTCAATGGGGAGCCGAGCCTCTCCGCGGCGGTCTCCTGGGCCCCTGACATTTACAATCTGTCGGAAGTCAAAGGCAACCGCATGTTGGTCACGACCGAGACCGCGAACAAGCTGATCGCCGATGTCTGGTTCGCCCGCGCCGATTTCGCCAAGGACCATCCAGGCATTTGCGAAGCCATTGTGCGTGGCATTTTCGACGCGATGACGGACCTCAAGAAGGAAGCCAACAAGGAAGCCGCCGCCAAACTGATGGAGACCGGCTACAACCTCAAGCCGGGGGATGGCCTGGCGATGATGGGAGACGCCCATAGCACGAACTGGGCCGAGAACTATCAGTTCTTTGTGAATCAAAACAACCCCACCAACTTCCGCCGCACATGGGAACAAGCCTATTACCTGTACCGTCACAGCCAGGTGCGGGCGATTCGCAATCAGCCTGTGCCCTATTATCAAGTGATGGACGACAGCATCATCAAGAAGCTGGCGAACGAGGAGAAGTACGCCTCGCAGAGGGATGAATACCAGATCAACCTGGTTCCCAAGACAACCTCGGAGATTCGTGGCGGCGGCGCGGAGGAAGTACTGACCAACACGATCGTGATTCACTTCTATCCCAACAGCGCCGATCTGTACAAGAAGATTACCAAAGACAAGGACGGCAAGACGGTGGAAGAGATGTACGACCCGAACGTCAAGTCGGTCATCGAGGAAGTGGGCCAACTCGCGGGGCGACTCAGCAATTCGCGCGTGATCATTGAAGGCCACACCGATAGCTCCATGAAAGGCAAGGTGCCGGAGGAGATGGTCCGCGAACTCTCGCTGAACCGGGCCAATGCCGTGAAGCAGGCGGTGATTCGAGAATTCGATTCGATGGACCCCAACCGCTTCAACGTCGAAGGCTATGGCTGGGACTTTCCGGCGGACCCGGACGACCCGCTCAACCAAAGCCTCAATCGCCGCGTGGAAGTGAAGATCTACACCGCCGAAGCGACGGAATAGTTGTCCATTCAAAGCGTGCGGGCCTGGTTCTTATCAGGCTCCGGCTGGGGATGGCGCCGGGCAATGTACTGCGTCTTAACGAACTTTTCACCGCGCGATTTGCAAGCTTGGGAAGTCGATGTCGAAGACCCCTGTCTCGGTCAATCCTTCGCCAGACGCCCTGGAGAGCGCCGCTCCACGCCGCGCTTCCAATCATTTCGCGTTGCGTCGTCCGATTCCGCGTTGGCAATCGATCCTGCTCGGCATTGCCTGCATCTTGGTTTGCCTGGCGATCTGGTGGTTCATCACCTGGGGCGAGCAGGGGGAGACGCGGATCGTTAGCCCGCTGATTCTTCCCAGTCCTGCGGAAACATTTGGCAGTTTTCACGATTTATGGTTTCGCGGCCAGCTCACGCGCAACACGCTGATCACGCTCCGCCGCGTCGCACTCGGCTTTATGATGTCGCTCGCGATCGGCGTGCCGCTGGGCATCTTGGCCGGCTGTTTTCCGCGCGTGCACGCCTTTCTCACGCCGCTGGTCATGTTCGGTCGCAATATCCCGATCGCGGCGCTGCTGCCGCTCATGACGTTCTTGGTGCGAACCGACTTTTACTTCAACGCTTCCGAATGGCGAAAGATCGCGTTCATATTCCTGGCGACGGTCGCCTTTGTGCTCGCGGATGCCGCGCGGGCGATCATGGATGTCGCGGAGCGCTATGTCGATACGGCTTACACCCTGGGCGCCTCGCGGTGGGACACCGTCACCAAAGTCTTGATCCCGCTGGCGCTGCCTTCGATCTTCAGCAGCAGCCGGTTAATGTTCGGCATCGCGTTTGGATACATCATGCTGGCCGAGTCGATGCGCGACGCGGATACCCTCGGCGGTTTGGGATATCAAATCTTCATTGCCCAAAAACGAACCTATCCCGAACAAGTCTATCTCATCATCTTGATCATCCCCTTGGTCGCACTCGCCATCGATCAACTGTTGTACTGGGTGCAGCGTTCGCTCTTTCCTTACCAGTACGGCGGCGATGGGCTGATGAACAAAGTCGTGCGGTGGGTGCTCCAACGCTGGGATCAACTCAAGCGGGCGATCTTCGGCAGTCGTGAAAGCGATGCGTTTTTGCGCCGGTACGCCCAGAGCAGCGGTCAGTCGCCTGGTAACTCTCCACGGTCCGCGCCGCTTCCTCACCAAGCTGACGATCAGGAGGCGACGTGACGAGCCCCACCAATCCGTCTGATTCAGCGAGGAAACAAGCGCTTGCTTCGTCGGAGCCGGCGTCGTCCGCGAAGGAAGCCGCGCGACTCCCGGGGCATGGCGTTGGGGTGGCGCATGTGCTCGAACAGGTGCGCGAGCAAGCCGCGGCGAAGCAGCCGCCGGTGGTGGAGTTTCGGCATGTGACCAAGACCTACAACGCCGGTAAACCGAACGAGTTCACGGCGATCAAGGAGGTGAACTTCGTGGTTGACGACTTGCCCGGCCGGGGCGAGTTCATCGCCGTGCTGGGGCCGAGCGGTTGCGGCAAGAGCACGATCCTGCGCCTGATTGCCGGCTTGGAGCCGCAGCATCCGCCGACGCAAGGTCACGTGCTCGTGCAAGGCGAACCCGTCACGCGGCCTGGCGCCGATCGGGGCATGGTCTTTCAGGACTATACCAGCTTCGATAACCGCACCGTGCTCGACAACGTCACGTTTGGCCTGGAGTGCATCGGCATGCCCCGCCGGGACCGTGAACTGCTCGGCCGCGAGTGGATTGGCAAAGTGGGGCTGAACGTCAAGAGCGACGCGAATAAGTACCCGCACGAACTCTCCGGCGGCATGCGGCAACGGGTGGCGATTGCCCGCACGCTGATCCTCCGCCCGCGGATCATTCTCATGGACGAACCGTTCGGCGCGCTCGACCCCACCACGCGGCTGAACATGCAAGATTTGCTCGTTCGCCTGTGGCGCGAGGTAGAGGCGACCGTGTTCTTCATTACGCACTCGATCGAGGAAGCGGTCTACCTGGGAGATCGGGTCTATTTGATGTCCAACAGCCCCGGCACGATCTTGGAGGAAATGGCGGTTGCTCCGCCGGACAATGCCGCCCAGGAGATGCAACGCGACCCACGCTTCCTCGAAACGGTGTATTATATTCGAGATCGCATTTTCGAACTCGAAGCATCCAAGGCCACCTGACGAGGCTGTTGTGCCGTGGGTTTTGGCAAGTATCTCAAGACCGCCTTCCTCTACCACTGGAACCTGCTCGTGTTCGCAGGGGCGGCTGGCTTTGCGCTGCTCAGCGGCCATGCCGATGTCGCCTTGCCGTTGGTCCTGGCGGCGGAAGCGGTCTATGTCGGGATGCTGGCGGCCCATCCCAAGTTTCAGAAATATGTCGACGCGCAAGCCCACAAAGTCGGCGGCGCGTCCCCTTCCAAAAACACCGGCGTCGCCTTGCGGCAGATTCTGACGGCCCTCCCTTCCTCGTCGCTGTCGCGCTTCGAGCGTTTGCGCGGGCGATGTCTCGAACTGCGCCAAATCGCCGCCGATCTCAAGCGAACCGGCGGCAACGCTGGCGGACCCGATTTCTCGTTCGATTCCTTGCAGATGGAAGGGCTCGATAAACTGCTCTGGATGTTCATCCGCCTGTTGTTCACGCAGTATTCGCTCGGCAAGTTTCTCGAACGAACCAACGTCGAACGGATGCAAGTCGATATTCGCCAGCTCGAGGCGCGGCTCAAGGATCTTGATCCCGCGGATCAATCGTCGCACACGCAGAAAATCCGCCGCGCGCTCGAGGACAATCTGCAAACCAGCCACGATCGCCTGGCCAATTATCAAAAGGCGCAAGCGAATTACGAACTGGTGGGGCTGGAGCTGGATCGGCTCGAGAACAAAATCAACTCCCTCGCCGAACTGGCCATCAATCGTCAGGAACCCGATTTCATCGCCGGGCAAGTAGACGCCGTGGCCGGCAACATGCTCGACCTCGAACGCACGATGAACGACTTGCAATTCGCCACGGGCCTGGGACCGATCGACGAAGACGTCCCCGAACTCATGACCGCCGCACCCCCCAAGGTGCGCGCCGGCGGGTGATGGTGGGCAACGTTCGCGCAGCACTCTCTTCGATTTTTCGCCACCATTCGCGTGGTTCGGACGTTCGTGTGCGCGATTCCTCGCCCCCCTACCGACCGTGATGGAGCAAGAGCGGGCTTACTGTGAATGACGGTTTGATTGCCAATCTCCTGACCGTGGTTGCGAACGGTTTCGAACGGCGCGTGTGACCGGGACATTGCAATTCGGTGCAAAAGCCGAGTACCCCCTTGTTGCAGGGGCGACAGCAAGGGTAGCTTGGCGTGGATTGGGACCATGTGCAGGGGATATTCATGGAAAATATCTGGCCTCGGGAAGACCCCGACGACCAATCGCTGGCACCGCGTGGAATTGCAAGTGAACGACAGCATCGCGATGCGTTTTTCGCTCGCTTTTTCGAATTGTCGCTCGACCTGTTTTGCATCGCCAATCTGGAAGGGTATTTCCTGCATGTGAACCCCAATTTCTCGACCGTGCTCGGACACTCCCAGGCCGAGTTGCTGGCTCGTCCCTTTCGAGATTTCATCCATCCCGCTGACCTCGCGGCCACGGCGAGGGTGATGCAGCGCCTTGGTGAAGGCCAGGATGTGGTCCGATTTCGCAATCGATATCGCGACTCAAACGGTCGCTATTTGGTGTTGGAATGGACCGCCAAGGCGGACGGAGACATCGTTTACGCCGCCGCGCGCAATCTTTCGGAGCAAGTTCAGCTAGAAGAAGAGGTGCTTAATGCTCGGAATCGAGAGCAAGCGATTCTGGACCGCACTCCGGCCGTGATTTACGTGAAGGGGATCGATCACCGGTACCAATTCATCAACCGGCAATTCGCGGAGCTCTTTCACGCTGCTCGCGGGGACATCATCGGTAAGAACGACTTTAGCCTGTTTCCTCAAGCGGTGGCGGAACAAATGATCGCGATCGATTGCGAAGTGACGCGCACCGGCGAGGCGATCACCATTGAAGAGCTGGTGCCGCAGGACGATGGGATGCACACCTACATCTCAGTGAAGTTCCCACTCCGCGATGCGCAGGGGGTGATTACCGCTGTGGCCGGCATTTCCACCGATATCTCCGATCGCCTCCGCGCACAACAAGCCGAGCAAGAACTGCGACTGGCTCAAGCTTTCCAACGCACACTATATCCCGAATGCGCGCCTGAGATCGCGGGCTTGGACATTGCCGGAGCGGCCGTTGCGGCGTCACATGTCTGTGGCGACTACTACGACTTTATCCCGTTGGCTGGTCATAGCGTGGCCATCTCGTTGGGAGACGTGGCGGGCCACGGCTATAAGTCTGCTTTGCAAATGGTGGGGTTGCGGGCCAGCCTTCGCGTTCTGCTCGAAGCGTCCGGCTCGCCGCGGATGGTTGTGGAGAAGCTCAACAACATCCTCTGCGCTGACTTTGAGGACGACCCTTCGTTCGTGAGTTTTTTTCTGGCGACGATTGATGGGCCCGCGCAATCGTTGCGCTACATCGGCGCGGGGCATGATGCCTTTATCATCCGGGCCGATGGTCGAATTGTCCCCCTGGAAAGCACTGGCCTGGTGCTAGGCGTGCAAGTGGACGAAACCTACGCCGAGGCCGGCCCTATCGCCTGGGCGGCTGGTGACGTGTTGGTGGTGTTCACAGACGGTTTCAATGAAGCGCTGAACCACGCAGGCGAACAGTTTGGCCAGGCCCGCGTGTTGGATAGCATCGTTCCGCGGCGAACTGACTCGGCGCGCGCGATGGTCGAGAAACTGTTCTCGCGCGTGCGCGCGCATGTGGGGGGCGCGCTTGTTCAGGATGATATGACCGCCGTTGTGGTTAAAGCGACCGAGTGACTGCCCGCTCCAGCGAGGACATAGTCCTCGCTGTTTGTAGTCTTGGCGAATTCACGGCTGCGACTGAATGCAACTGGGGCGTCAGTTCCACAGGTCTGGCTTCGTCTCCGTCAGGATCTCCAGGATGGCGCGACGATCTTCCGGAGTCAGGTGCGCAAACTCCGGACTCTTATCCTTGCCGGTCAGGATGTCGTGCAAGCGGGTGGTAATGTACTCCTTGGAAGCCGCTGGCAAACCATCGAACGTTGGCGAGTAAATGAGATAGCTGCAAGGATACTTGAACATCCGCGTTTGCAGGTCAAAGTCGCGGAGCGAGCGGCCCTGGCTATCGCGTGG
Organism: Planctomycetota bacterium; assembly: GCA_963205385.1. Classification (GTDB taxonomy): domain Bacteria; phylum Planctomycetota; class Planctomycetia; order Pirellulales; family Pirellulaceae; genus JAEZGD01. The sequence goes on from CAUJKE010000036.1 coordinate 21,858, forward strand.
TCCGCGGGCTTGAAAATCCTTCGTGAAGGTGGAAGTCCCCTCCACCGGCGACTCCAGCGTGAACTCCTTGCAGAACAGCATGTATTGCAACACCTTATCGCCGGCGGAAGCGATCCGCCGCTTTGTCGTGTCGCTGATGTGGTCCATCGGCCGTTCCAAGGCGGCGTTCATCACGCCGTCGTAATGCGTCGCGGAGCGGGCATCGTAATTGGCGTTGGTCAGGTAGTTCTGCATTTGCGTTTGGTGTTCGATCACCATCAGCGCGACGATATCGCTATGGGGCGAAAGGTAAGGCGTCACATTGAGTTTCTCCGACAAGTCGGTGACATTCGCTCCCGCCTCACGGTCGACCCGTTCTGGATTTTGCCGATCCTCGGAGACGACGTTCCCCATGTGCCGCATCTTGCCGTGCGTTCCCGTGACGTACCAGCCGCCCCAGCGCTGCTCAAAGGGGCTGCGATGGTCGATGGTGAACGTGCCGGAGCCGAACTGAGGCTGGCCGCTGGCGTCCACAAAGACCGAACGCACCAACGCGCCCGGCACGTTTTGCGTGCGACTCGAGGCGTGGCAGGTGATGCATTGCCCCCGATCATGAATGAACTTGGGACGCGCGTCGTCCTCCTGCGTCAGCGTGTAAAACACTTGCCCTTGCTGCGGATCAATGGACATGATTTCCAGCACGTCCCCCCCCTGCACCCAGCCGACGTACGAGGTGTCGTTATAATACAACGCGCGCGGGCGACTGGGGGAAATTTTGCGCAATTGAAAGCTCGTCTTGGAATGCACGAGCACTTGCGACGACGGATTGATGTCCAGTTCCTTCAACACCGAGCGCAAGAAGCCGTGCTCCGGCGTGAATTCGAGCTTCGTCTGGCCGGCATCGAGTTTCTTTTGCAACTCGACGATCGCTTCGTTGGTCGGGGTCTGTTCGTAGCTGATCGGTTCCTGTTCAAAATCCACCTGGGCGAGCAGGGGCGACGGCAGCAGCCATGCGGCGCACGCGAGGATCAGGATATTTAGGACCGCGTAATTTTTTGCGTACGATTTCATAAGGCCAAAACTCCAAAGGTTCGCAAGAGTCGTCGACGACAGCAAGCCGGCGAGGGGGACTATGGCGACTTCAAAGGGATGGAGATCACGAGTCCCGCGGTTCGGTCCGCGGTGCTCTTGCGATTGGGGACGTGACACTTCAGGCATTGCGAGGCGAGACGAATCGGGCCGGCATGCCGGTAGACATTGTTTTCCGTCGCTTCATACTCGGCCTTGCCGGAAGCGAGCGCTTGGGCAGCGTCTTTTTCAAAATCGGTGCGGGGCTTATGGTCGACGCTCATCGCGTCCGTATTCACGGCGATCCACCGCAATTCAATCTGGTATTCACGCGCGAGTTCCTTGAACACATCTTCGAGCGAGCGTGAAGGAATCGTGGTGGCGTCGTCTTCCTCAAAGAAGTCGCGATGCATGACCTGCAACGCGCCGTGCAATGTTTCGTGGAGCACGCGCGCCCGCCCGCGAGCTTCCGCCACGGTGGTTGGCGCATCGGCGTGTGCCGTGTTTGCGGCGGCCGCGTCCTCCGCCGCGGCCGCGCGGGGCGCGCGCGGCAGCAGCGGTAGTTCGCTCCAGAAAATGGCGCTGGCAAGCAACAGCAAGCTGGCCACTAAAAGTGTGCTGCGTTGTCGTTGTTTCACGGCGTCATCCTGGTGGGAGGGGGAGCGGAATGCAAATTGTTGGCGATGGCCGACTACTCAATCGGAATGATGTAGCTGATTGCGCCGATGGCTTCGCCGGGCTTGGCGTCGGCATAGTGCGCGTGGCACATGGTGCACTTCTTCATCACGACTGGAACCGCCGTAACGATGCGCAATTGCGGCTTGCCGTCGAGTTGTACGACTTGCTCATACGTGGCGTCGCCCGCCTTGAGGCGTTTGATCCCCTCGCGCTCGAAGTCATCTTTGGCGACGTTGTCCAGTTCGTACGGTTCGCCGGTCGCGTCGATCAAGCGAACGTTATGCGAACCCCCCTTGGAAATAATGTCGAACAGCTTCACTGCCGCGCTGCCGGCCGGGTAGTCGTCCGCGCCGTGCACGTATTTATCGGTGATCAGCACGATCGTTTGCTTGTAGATGTTGTCGAGCATTAGCGCTTGCTTGCGGGCCCGCGCGACGGCCGCTTTGTCCGGCGCGTCATCGGCGCCTTGTGCCGCATTGCCAAACGCGACAATGCCAATCGTGACCGCGCCAGCGAGGCAAAGCGCAAAGGCGAACATGTTCTTCATCCTGGGTCTCCTTAAGACGAACGGATCGAAAGAGGTGGGAAACGGTGTGAGGGGTTTCAGGGGGGAGAGGCTGGAACAATGCGAATCGGCCGCGGCGCGTCTCTGGTTAAAGACTCGGCGCGGGGAGGAGCGTCAGTTGCTTTCTGGTGGGGGCCACATCCGCGAGGGTGACGCTGTTTAGGTAATCCAGTTGAACGCGCTCGGCCTCGGCCAGCGCGCCTTTGAGTTTGCAAAACGATTCAATCGAGCAGACCTGGTCCGTAGCGACGCAGGCCAACAGGTGCAGGTTGCCTTCGAACACCTCGATCACTTCGCCGAGGCAAATGTCGCGAGGGTCTCTGGCGAGCTCAATGCCGCCGCCAATGCCGCGGAGACTCCGGACGAAGCCGTGCCGCGCCAGTTGGTTGACGACCTTGGCCATGTGGTTGCCGGAAACGCCATACAACTGCGCCACCTGCGCCGCCGTGGCGCGCTTGCCGATGGTGGCAAGGTACATCAGCGTTCGCAGGGCATAATCGGTGTGTGTGGTCAGTCGCATGGGCGGCACGTTTCGTTAATACGCTAAATAAGCACCTCAATGGCATATTTTGTAACTGAAGCCCGCGCAGGCGTCAAGCTTTGGCCTTTACGATTTGCACAAACATCTACCCGTGCAACCAGCACGGGCCTAAGGCCACTGCACGGAGAAGGAGCGTAAACGCCTCTGGCGAATCGCTGACGCGATGATTGCGCACGGCGCTAATATTTGTCGTCAGCAGAGGGGTGCCGCGGGTTTCGCCCTGGGGAATCGCCGCCGTGATGATGGCGCAGAGGGGCTAATAATGGCCGCCATTGGTGGGGGATGGCGATAGCGTGCGGCGGTCAAACGTCGGTATCCAGGGCTGTTCACGGTCCTTTCCCGCCGTCAGGTGGGAATTGGGCTCGTACTTGAGCACGGGTAATACGGCCGTCCTGTCTATCTTTTGCGTTATTTTTCTTCGTCTCGCTGGCAGAGTGGCAAATTGTGCGGTTTACTGAAAGTATCCTGCCTTTTTCACTCAACCGTGGGATCGCCTCCATGCTCGCTCGCTATCTCTGTCGTTTCACGCTGATGCTGGGACTTTCCATTTCGTCCCTGGCTTATGCCCAAAGCACCCCTGCGGCTAAGCCGGAGAAGCCGGCCAAACCCATTAAGCCGGAAGTCCGCGCCCCTGCACCGCCGGAGTCGGATGCGATTCGCGCGTCGGCGCGTGCGTTTGAGGCCGCCTTCAACAAAGGGGACGCCCAGGCGATCGCGGCGTTGTGGACTACGGAGGGGGACTATCACGACGAGGCCGGTGACGTTTATCAGGGACGCGCGGCGATTGCCGATGGCTACGCGAAGTTCTTTGCCACCCATCCCCATGCCAA
>CAUJKE010000037.1 GCA_963205385.1 Planctomycetota bacterium
GCGATCTCCTCCTGATTGACCCACACAAAGCCGGGGGCCCCGGTGCAGCAATCGCCACACTCCGTGCACTTAAATCGCAGCCCCTCGTGATACCAGGGTTGAGCCGCCATGAGATTCCTTCCGAAGTAGTCCGTTAATCGAGCCAAACACTGGACCATGAACGTGAGTCGAGCGACGCTTAAGCTAGCAAACTTCTATCCACTTGCCGACCGGGCGAGCTCGGCGAGCGCTTGAACGGCAGCTTCAATTTCCGCCTCTTTGTTCAGCAGGCCGACACTCAGTCGCAAGGTTCCGCCGGTCTTGAGCGTGCCGAGCGCTGCATGCATCTGGGGCGCGCATTGAATGCCGGGGCGCGCCTGAACGTGATAAGCGCCGTCGAGCGCGGCTGCCGCTTCGTGGGGATCGAAGCCTTTGACGGCAATGCTCACGACGCCGAGTTGCTGCTCCGCGTCGCCTGGCCCGAAGATCGTGACGCCTTTGATCTCGCGCAAGCCGCTCAGGAGCAATTCGGTTAGCCCGCGCAGGTGCTTGCGAATCGCCGCCAGGCCGGTCTTTTGCACATATTGTGCGCCCGCCGCCAGGCCGACAATTCCCGGCACGTTATGCGTCCCCGACTCATATCGATCCGGCAACGATTCGGGCTGATGGTCGTCCTCGCTCTTGGTGCCGGTGCCGCCTTGGCGAAACGACGCCAGCTCCGCTTCCACCCCTGGCCCGACATAGAGCACGCCAATCCCCAGCGGCCCGAGCAAGCCCTTATGACCGGGCACCGCGATGAGCTGCGCGCCGAGTTCCGAGGCGGTGATGTTCAGGTGTCCGGCGGATTGCGCCGCGTCGAGCAAATACAGCAGATTGTGCTCCGCGGCGATGCGGCCGATCTCCACCGCCGGTTGGATTGCCCCGGTGACGTTGGAGACGTGGTTGAGGACGATCATCCGCGTCTGACTCTGAATCGCACGCCGCACATCGTCCGGTGCGATTATCCCCCGCGCTCCACAGGCGACGCGCGTGACGCTGATCCCGCGAGTCTCTTCCAGGAACCGGAGCGGACGCAGCACCGAATTGTGCTCGGTGACAGTCGTGATAACGTGATCGCCTGCGCGTAACAAGCCATGCAGGGCGATGTTGAGCGCGTCCGTGCAGCCTCCGCAGAAGATGATGCGATTGGCTTGCGCGACGCCGAGCAATTCCCCCAAGCGGCGGCGAGCTTCCGCAATGATTCGCTCGGTTTCGATCGCTTCTCGATACACGCCGCGCCCCGCAGGCGCGCCTAATCGGCGCTGGTAATCCTCCATCGCGGCGAGCACCGCTTCGGGCTTGGGCCAACTCGTGGCGGCGTTATCGAGGTAAATCCGTTTCATGCCAGCAGTTTCTCGGGGCGTTCGCGACAGCAAACAACGACGGACGAGCCACCCTCAACCGCCAATTTGATACATGGCGCGCTCGGGACGCAAGAACTCCGGCGAATCGATGCCGTGGCCGGGCTTCTTGTGAAGCACGCAGTCCCGCAGCAATTGCGCCAACTCTGCGTTGGTTCCGCCGGAGCGCAGCACCCGCCGGGCGTCCCATTCCTCCATCGAAAACAAGCAGTTTCGCAACTGCCCCTCCGCGGTGATCCGCAGCCGATTGCAGTCGCCGCAAAACGGCTGCGAAATCGGATTGATAAATCCAATTCGTCCGCGGCCGTCCGCGAAGTCGAAATCGGTCGCCGGTTGGCTGGGGTCGGTGCGCGTCACGGGAACCAGTTCGCCCCACTCGCGCTCGAGTTCGCGGCGAATGGTTTCGCCGTTCAACACCTGATCGTGCCGCCAGCGCTGCTCGGCGTCGAGCGGCATGAATTCGATAAACCGCAGTTCCAGGCGGCGCTCGCGCGCGAAGCGGGCCAGCGGCAGAATCTCCCCTTCGGTGAGTCCTAAGATGGCGACTGCGTTGAGACGAATTTTCTCAAAGCCAAGTTGTTGCGCGGCCGCGATCCCGGCCAGCACGCGCTCAAGCCCCTCGCGTCGGGCGATCGCGCGAAACGTGGTCGCGCTCAAACCGTCCAGACTAACATTGAGGCGCTGCAAGCCTGCGTCTTTCAGCGCCGCGGCTTGCTCGGCGAGCAAAATGCCGTTGGTAGTCAGCGCGATGTCTTCAATCCCGTCGATTCGCGCCAGTCCCGCGATGAGCCGGTCGAGATTCGCCCGCACGAGTGGTTCGCCCCCCGTTAGGCGCAGCTTGTTGACGCCCAATCCGGCCGCCACTTGCGCCACTTGCACGATCTCCTCGAACGTGAGCAACTCGTGTTTGGGCTTGAATTGCACGTTTTCATTGGGCATGCAGTAAAAGCAGCGAATGTTGCAGCGATCGGTCACGCTGATCCGCAGGTTCGTATGCGTGCGTCCGAAGCTATCGACAAGTTGTGGCGTAATGACAGTCATTCAATCAACGGTTGATTCCAGGGTGAACCCACTCGGTGGCGCCATCCGCGTACCGCTCTTGCTTCCAAATCGGGACGATTTCCTTCAGCGTGTCGATCAGCCACCCTCCGGCCTCCAGCGCCGCCCGGCGATGGGGCGAGCTAACGCCAATGGCGACACTCGTCTCTGCGAGCGGAACCAGGCCCAAGCGATGCACGATGACGCATCCGACCAACGGCCACTTCGCCCGCGCTTGCGCCTCGAGTTCGGCGAGTTTCTTCTCCGCCATCAGGGCGTAGCAGTCGTAGGACAACTCCAGCGTCCGCCGGTCGCCGGTCATTTCGCGCGTCGTTCCCAAGAACAGCACCACAGCGCCTGCTTGAGGCGAACGAACCGCGGCAATCACGGCGGCTTCGTCGATCGGTTGGGACGTCAGGCGAACCATGGTGCAATTATACCCGCCTTACCCGCCGCTGACCGGCGGCAAGACGACAATTTCATCCCCTGCGTAAACCCGGGTCGCATCGGCCGCGAACTCTGCATTGACCGCCATTTTGAGAAAGCCCGCTACACTTTGCAGTTCGGGATAGCGCGACACGAGCGCCCCGCGCACCTCGCCGGCGGTCGCGGCGTCAGGAACTTCCACGTCGATTAGTTCCGCGCCGACAATATCACGCACCATCGCAAACACACGCACTTGTACCTTCATGTCACAATCAACTCCTCACTCTGCGAGTTCAGCAAAGCGACTAGCTCCGGCATTAAATGATAAGAATACGCCAGCAGCTTCAGCGGGTGAAGGGTCGGCTTGGTCGTCCCTTGTTCCATTTGCAGCTTGCAAGCGCTGCACTGGGTCGCCCCAAAGTGAATCTCGGGATCGCGGAGCGAAGTAATCAGGCCACGGCCGGCGCGGAGGCTGGCGCGATAGTTCTCGCGTTTCAGGCCAAACGTTCCCGCCATGCCGGAACAGCCGCGCTCGATTTCCCGCACGCTCAGTCCGGGAATCAGCCCCAGCAAGTTCAGGCCGGCCGTCGGTTCATCCGGCACGCTCGCCGCCAGCGCTTTGATATGGCAGGGCGTATGATAACCGACGGTGACATTGACCGGCCGCAAGTCGAGTTCCAACTGCCCTGCTTTGTGCAGATTCCACAAATACGCGCAGGCTTCATGCGTGTGCGCGGCGACGAGTTGTGCATCATCATCATTGACCAGGTTCAGATACTCGTGCGTGAGCGCGAGTGCGGCGGACGGTTCGGTGCAGACAATTTCGTAGCCTTGGCGCACCGCGTCGGCCAATAGTTCGATATTCTTCGCGGCGATCGGCTTGGCGCGCTC
>CAUJKE010000038.1 GCA_963205385.1 Planctomycetota bacterium
GTTCGGCATGAGTCACGAGTTGCCGCTCCCGTTGAATGCGTCCTACGCGAGTTCGAGTTACCAACGCCAACGTCAGATGACGCTGGGCGATTTGCTCTTGGAGAATCGCATTGTCTTCTTGCAAGGCGAGATCCATACCGGTAACGCGAACGAAGTGGTGATGAAGCTGCTGTACCTGCAGAGCGAGAATCGCCGGAAGGACATTCACTTTTATCTTAACTCGCCCGGCGGTGACGTCGTCGCCACGCTGGCGATTTACGACACCATGCAGATTTTGAGTTGCCCCGTGGCGACGTACTGCGTCGGCCAGGCGGCCAGCGGGGCGGCGGTGCTGCTCTGCGGCGGCACCAAAGGCAAGCGCCATGCGCTGCCGCATTCCCGCGTCATGTTGCACCAGCCTTACGGCGGCGTCGGTGGGCAGGTGAGCGATATCGAAATTCAAGCCAACGAGATTCTCCGCAATCGCGAGGTGCTAAACCAGATCCTCGCCCATCACAGCGGGCAATCGATCGAAAAAATCGCCAAGGACACCGATCGCGACTTCTTCCTCAGCGCCGAGGAAGCCAAGGCCTATGGCCTGGTCGACGACATCCTCGTGCGTCCGCCGATGGAAGCGGAAGACGAATAACACTGCCGCGCGCCCCAAGGGGTCGCGCGAGGCCGCGAATTTTCCCACACGAAATACCTCCTTGTGAGTTTAGCCCATGCCCATGATTCCTTATGTCGTCGAGAAAAGCGGACGCGAAGAACGCGTGTACGACATCTACAGCCGGTTGCTCAAGGACCGCATCGTCTTTCTCGGTTCGCAGGTGAACGACGAGGTCGCCAATGCGATTGTTGCGCAGATGTTGTTCCTGCAATCGGACGACCCGAAATCCGACATCCACTTTTACATCAACTCGCCCGGCGGCAGCGTCAGCGCCGGCATGGCCATTTATGACACGATGCAGTTCGTGACGTGCGACGTCGCGACCTACTGCATCGGCCAGGCCGCGTCGATGGGCGCCGTGCTGCTGACCGCCGGCTGCGCAGGCAAGCGCCACGCGCTTCCCAACGCCCGCATCATGATCCACCAGCCGCTGGCCGGCATGGAAGGCACCGCCGAAGAGATTCTCATTCACGCCAAGGAATTCAAGCGGATCAAAGGCAAGCTGAACGAGATCCTCATCAAGCACACCGGCCACACGATCGACAAGATCGAAAAAGATACGGATCGCGACCGCTTCATGAGCGCGGACGAAGCGTGCGAATATCGGTTGATTGACAAGGTCATCGAGCAGATGCCGATGCCCAAGGGGGAGTAGTTGTTCTGGTGGCCTCTGTGCGCTTGTCGCCCAGAGGCCAGGCCGGCGGCCACGGATGGTCTCGCCGGATGTGTTTCGCGTTGATCTCAGGGAAGAGTCATCATGCGCAGGCAAATGCTCACCCACTGGCGCCTGTGGGGGCTGGTCTTGGGACTGCTGACGCTGGCGATCGGTTGCCGCCGTCGCGATCCCTACACGGACGCCTATCTGGAAGTCGTCAGCGCGCAGCGGCGCGATCTCGAAGACCAAATCTACGCGCTCGAGGACGAACTGGCGCGCACCAAGCAGGAACTCGAGCGGGTCGAGAAACGGTCGCCGGTACGGGCGACGAAACCAGCGCCCACCAAGGGCGCGCCGCACCGCATGGACGACAGCGAGCTGGTGCCGCCGACGATCGACCTAGGCACATTCGATCCGGACACGCTCAAGGCGCCTGAAATTGTGATTCCGCCGGTCGAGCCGTCACCGCCGCGCAATCGTTCCCTGCGCCCGGAAGTGACACCGCACGAACTCGAACCAACGCCGGATCCCGCGACCGAGCAAGCGCCCGCGAAAGACGAGCACCTCGCGCCGCCGGCGCAGGACGACGCGGCGCCGGCGAGCGAAGCGCTTCCGCCGCCGAGTGAACCTCAGCCGCCAGACTTTCGCCGCCCGCAGCGCGCGAGCTATGAAGTCCAGGGCGATCCGCAAATTGCGCAGCTATTCATCAATCCGTTTCGCACCAGCGGCATCGATCTCGATCAGCAGCCAGGCGACGACGCGCTCCGCGTGGTGTTCGAACCGCGCAACGCCGCCGGGCAATTCGTGCCCCAGGCTGGCGAGTTGACGGTGGTCGTGCTCGACCCAGCCGCGCCGGGCGATGCAGCGCATGTCGCGCGGTGGGATCTCAGCGCGCGGGAAGTCGGAGAGTGGATCCTGGCTTCACGCCCTGACCCGGGGATCGCAATCCAGCTCAAATGGCCGGAAAAGCGGCCGGACCACGGCAAGTTGAAGATGTTCGTCCGCTATACCACGCCACAAGGAGCAGAGATCGAGACTAGCAGCGATGTGTTCATTACCGTGCCGGGGCAATTGTCGCATCGCTGGACGCCGCGTCAGTAATGGCGGCTACCGTTCACTTCCACAAATCCTTGTCTTGCAGGCGGCGCAGTTCGGCGTCGATCTCCTGCCCTTCATAGAACCACAGCCAGCCGACGAGATGCTGCGTCTGGCCGGGGTCGCAATCGGGAAACTGGGGATCGGAGTGCAAACAAGGGCACGCGGCGTTGCCCCAGGCGTGATGGCAATGCTGCCAGGCGGTGATGATCCAGCGGCGGCCGTCGTTGTCACGACAAGCGACAAATGGCGCGCGAAAGAGTTTGTTGTCGTTCTCTTGCGCTGCAAAGCCTGCCGCCCCTTTTAGCATGACGCAGTTCTGCACCCGCAAATCGCTGAGTTTTTCGGACGTGCCGTTGGTGAGCGCGAGTTCCATGCGAATCGCGCCGTCGGTCGCCTTGGCGCTGGCGTCGTAGCGAATGCCGTTGGGGAGCGTTCGTGAGAGGGAGAGTTCGCCGTCGGCGGCGCGCTGCCACTCTTGTGGCTTGAGCTGGACGCCTTGTTTGGTCCAGACCGTTGGCACATGGGTGTGGGCGAGATAGGTCAGGCCGAGGTTCGACCAGATCGCTTCCGGCAGGTCGAGGACGACGTAGCTGTTCGCATCCCAGGGGGTGAAGACGCTGATCTTCGTCTCGCGCTGCGGGTCGATGGCCCCATCGAGAAAGCCAATCCGCGGATGCCGCCCGCCGGGATACGGCAGTATGAGCAGTTCGCCGGCCGGTGGCGACAGCGCTGGCCTGGCCGGATCGATGGTGAGTCTGGTCAGCGCGGCTGTGACTTCTGCAGGCGACAGGTCGAGCGCCGCGGCCATCTCTGGCATTGTATAGCGATGCTGCACCATGTCGGTGAGCCAATAGCGCAGCGCCTCGTCATTTGCAGGCCGTCGGCCCTGCGCGACGACGAGCGCCGGCGAGAGCAGCAGTGACAGCACGAGCAGAGCGAGCGTGACGGCGCGAATCATGAGAGTTACTCCGAGATCATCTTTTGCAGCGCGTCTTGCAACGCGGCGGTGGTGGTTTTCCAAAGTTCGAGCTCATCTTTCAAGCGGCGGCCGAACGCGTCCCAGGCCGCGATGAAGTCTGCCTCGCGCGACGACGAGTGCGGATTCTGCGCGATGAGTTCGCCATACAGTTCCAGCATTTGTTCGGCACAACGATCGATCGACCACGCCTGCGCCGTGGCCAGGCATTGCTGGCGCAGGGCATCCCGATCGGTCGCGGGTAATGATAGCACTTCCAGAATGGCCTGGGCGAATTGCTGCGGGTCTGGCACGCTGACCAAGCGTCCTTGGCGGTTGTCTTCGAGGACATCTTCCACTCCCGAGGCCGCGAGCGCCACCACCGGCAGTCCGCAAGCGAGCGCTTCCGTGATGACCATCCCCTGCGTTTCGCTCTGGGACGCGAAGGCGAAGACGTCCATCGCGTGATAAGCGTCGACCACGTCCTGACCTTGAATCATGCCAGTGGCGTGAACGCGCTTGTCCAGTCCGGCGGTTTGAAAGTATTGCTTCAGTTCCGATTCATAAGGGCCGCCGCCTGCGAGCAGGAAGCGCGCTTCCGGAAGCTGTCGCAGCACGTGCGACACGGCGGTGGCGAGAAAGTCAAGATTTTTCTCGGCGGAGATTCGTCCGAGATAGCCGACGACCGGGGCGCCGGGGGGAATCCCCACTTTAGCGCGCATGGCGGCGCCGTCCCCCTGCGCAAAGCGCGACGCATCCACGCCGGTGGGAATCACGTGAATCGGCGCCGCGACGCCTGCTTCGCGGAGCATGTCGCGGACGAAGGCGCCGGGGGCGATGACGGCGTCACAGACGTTGGCGAATTGCACGGCGAGCGCGACGACGAAGTTCTGTAAGAAGCCGTTCTCGCGGGGAAAGTAAGCGCCGTAGGCATCGAACCGCGTGTGGTGCGTGTAGACGATCGGGATGTTCAGCATCGCCGCGACTTTATGCGCCGACGTGCCCAAAAAGAACGGATGATGCGCGTGGATGATGTCCGGCGGCCGATCGGCAACGATCTCCCCAAGCATGCCGGGATAGGCCATCGGGAGCGAATAGTCTTGCAGCGCGCCATGCATGGCCGGCACGCGGAACACGCCGGGCTCGTTCTCCTCGGCTCCCGGAAAACTCGGGGCCACCACCAACACTTCATGCCCGCGGCGCATGAACTGCTCAACAAACGTTTCCACGCTACGGGTGACGCCTCCGACCTTGGGCCGAAACACATTGGTAAACATGTAGATGCGCACAACCAACCCTCATCCGAGTAGTCTCTTTGAAGATCGTTCATTGTACGCAGTTCGGCGCAAAGCGGGGACATCACGCGCTCACCGTGACCAAACCTAAACAGGTCAGCAAAGCTGAACGCTGCGGTTCGGCGGGGACGAACCGCGGAACGTCGCGGCGCAGTAGGAAACGGCTCGCATGCGCTGGAGACCGCTTTGCCGGTGCTGATGCTTCGCGGCGAGCGCTTAAAAGTCCGCGGCGGAAAGGACTTGTTGATCACCGGAGGCGTTGAGCCGATGCCAGACGGAGTACTGGCCGCTTTTGCCGACGACGTCGATAAAGTCGCTGATCGCGCGGACGCTCCCGTCGGCCAGCGCGACATGGACGCTCGCCTGGTGAACGCTACGGGAGGTTTGTTGGAAGTTCGGAAAATCACCACCGGAACATGGCATCCCCATCTCAATGGTGCGATCCGTGCCACCGACCTGGCTCCTAATTGCCTGACACGCGAGCACGTCGTCGGCGTCGGGGCGGAGGCAATTCGGGCCAATGTCGTCCCCGATTCCGTGCGCCCAGAGCGAGCTCGGGCATGCGCCGCTCATCGCCCAGACGCCGCGCGAGTCGAAGTCGGTTATGCCGGCCCGAATTTCGGCGACGAGGATGGTGTTGGTCGTGCCATCCCGGATTTCTCCAATCGAAAGGCAAGTGTTGGCTCCCATGATGCCGCGTCGGGACGGATCCTGCCAACCGGCCGAAGTGGCCGTGGCTCCATCATTGTTGCCATGCCGATTATTGGTCATGAAGACCAATGCACCGTTCGCTGCGTAGCACCCACGCCCCCAATTGTCACCCAGGTTACTGGTGCCGCCGTTCCGCGAACCCATGAACGGCTTGCGGGCGAACGGATCGCTGGGGCAGAGCATGAACGCGAGTTGCGTGGAGCGGGCCAGCATGTTATTGGCGTGCGGAATCGGCTGCTTGAAATCGAACGCATCCGAAATCGTTTGCTGCTCCAGGTAGGGGAGCGTCATGATCACCCAGTTCGCACGCAAATTGGCGTTATTCTTGGTTTCGATCTGACTTTCGTCGTACCAGATGGAACTGGGGGGGAACGTGTTGACGGCGCTGTGATAGTTATGCAGCGCGAGTCCCAACTGCTTGAGATTGTTCTGGCATTGCATCCGCCGCGCCGCTTCGCGGGCTGATTGCACGGCCGGCAAGAGCAAAGCCACCAGGATGCCGATAATGGCGATCACGACCAGCAGTTCGACCAACGTGAACGCGCGCAGGCGGCGCCGAGCGCCTCGGAGTTGTGACCAGGAGAGCATGAATAAGCCTCTGCGAGGAGATGAGGGATTTGGGCAGAGAACGGACGAATCTAGTTTCTCACAGCCGCCCTACCGATTACAAGTAGAATCCTGGGAAAAGATACGGGGGAAAACCGCAAATTGAGGGGCGATAAAGGGGCGCGACTGTGGCCAGGCGGTTAGAACTGGCTAGCCGAGATCACCTCCCCGTCGCCTGAGGCGTTGAGCTTATCCCAAACTGGAGAACTCGTGGATGTGCCGACGATATCGACGAAGTCGCTGATGAAATGGATGCTGCCATCCGCAAACGCCGTATAGACGCCCCCTTGATGCACGCTGCGTGATGTTTGCTGGTAGTTCGGCCGGGTATCGCCGCTGGCACAGGGCATTCCCATTTCCTGGAGTCGCGTGGCGCCGCCGACCGCGCTGCGAATCGAAGTGCAAGCCAGGACGTCATCGGATTCTGGGTGGGGGCAGTTGGGGCCGTTATCATCGAAGCCGCCGATCTTGCCATGCGCCCACAAAGCGCTCGCACCGCCGCACATCGCCCACACGCCGCGGGAGTCGAACTCGGTCACGCCGGCGCGCATTTCCGCGAGCAGGATCGTATTGCTGGTGCCGTCCTTAATCTCGCCGATCTCCAGCGAAATGTTCGCGCCCATGATGCCGCGCCCCCGCGGGTTTTTCCAATAGGGAGAATCTGCGCCAGCGCCGCTCTCGCTGTTGCTCGGCTTCTTCATTTTTCCCAGCGAAGCATTGGCGGCGTAACAGCCTCGCGCCCAGTTGTCTCCCAGCGTGCTGGTGTTGGAATTCTTCGAACCGTTAAACGGCGTGCGCGCAAACGGATCGCTGGGGCAGAGCATGGCGGCGAGGCGGGTGCCGCGACCGGGCAAGTTCACGGCCGCCGTCATCGGCTGGTTCATGTTCATCAAATCCTGCAAACCTTGTTGCTCGATATAAGGCAGGATCATCACCGCCCAATTGGCGCGAATGTCGCTGTAGTTGGAACTCTCGGTCTGGTCGAGGTTCGTCCAAATCGAACTAGGGGGAAATATCTTTTGGGCGTCGTGGTAGTTGTGACAAGCCAACGCCAACTGCTTGAGATTGTTCTGGCATTGCATCCGCCGGGCGGCTTCCCGCGCGGATTGCACCGCGGGGAGCAGCAGCGCGACCAGAATGCCGATGATGGCAATGACAACCAGCAATTCCACCAAGGTAAAACCCTGACGAATTGAATGAGGACCGCGCATGGAATCAAGTCCCGAGAAGATCGCAAGTCAAGAACCGCGCCACAGAGGAGATTTCCCCCGATACATAACATTTTGTAATGTAGCCGAATTCTCCCCAAGGTGCTAGTAAATCGTCCCTACCCCCGCGCTGCGGGTGAGCGCATAACGCGGCGCATGCCCCTCCCGGTTGCACCGCGCTTGCGCTTGGATTACAAACCGGCGAAGATCACTCTCTCGCAACTGACGCAAGAACAAGGAATGCTCAAGATGGCGATCCGCAAGATCGAGCCCGGCACGACCCGACTAGGCTGGATTGGAACCGGCGTGATGGGGAGCAGTATGTGCGGGCATTTGCTGGCCAAGGGGTTCGGCATGACGATCTATTCTCGCACCAAGGCCAAGGCCGATCCGCTGCTGCTCAAAGGCGCCCGCTGGGCCGATTCTCCCCAAGCCGTGGCCGAACAGAGCGATGTCGTGTTTTCCATCGTCGGCTTTCCGCGTGATGTCCGCGAGACCATGTTCGGCGCGCAAGGCGCCCTGGCCGGCTCCAAGGCGGGGAACATTCTGGTCGATATGACCACCAGCGATCCGTCGCTTGCCCAGGAGATCGCCGCCGCCGCGAAAGCCCAGGGAGTACACAGCGTCGACGCGCCGGTCTCGGGAGGAGATGTCGGCGCCAAGGAAGCGCGGCTCTCGATCATGATTGGCGGCGACAAGGAAGTGGTTGACGCCCTGAGTCCCTGCTTTGAAGCCTTGGGCAAGACGATCATCTACCAAGGCCCGGCCGGCGCTGGCCAGCACACCAAGATGACGAATCAAATCCTCATCGCCACTAACATGATTGGCGTTTGCGAGGCGCTGCTTTACGCGTATCGCGCGGGGCTGAATCTGGAAACCGTAATGCAATCGGTCACACCGGGGGCGGCGGGGAGCTGGTCGCTGGCGAACCTGGGCCCGCGGATCATCGCCAACAATTTCGATCCAGGCTTTTTTGTCGAGCACTTCATCAAGGACATGGGGATCGCGCTGGACGAAGCGAATCGCATGGGACTCGCGCTCCCCGGCCTGGCCTTGGCGAAGCAACTCTATATCGCCTTGCAGGCGCAAGGTTTTGGCCGCCACGGTACGCACGCTCTGCAACTGGCCCTCGCGTCCCTCTCGGGCGTCGACTGGCGCCAGCGTTAAAGGCCCATGCGCCCCACCGCCCCAGGGCCACGCGCCATCAAAAAACCCCTCCGGTTATTACACCAGAGGGGTTGACGTTGGTTAACAAATCCCGTCTTCGTCGCGTTCGCGGCGATTAGAAGTCGATGCCGGAGCGGAAGACCACGTTGCCGTTGTAGTTCTCTTGCGAGACTTGCAGATGATCTTCGTCGAAGAGCACGTACCAGTCGTCATCGATCTGGCCGTTGAGCGTGTCCACGTAACCGTCATCCTCGCCGACTTCAAACATGATCTTGTCGGCCACATCCTGCTCGAAGCCTAGCTGCCACCACGACCACATTTCCTGGATGAAGATTTCGTCGTCAAACAGGGTCTCATCAACGTTGCCAGCGAACAGGAAGTCGCCTGAGCTACCGCCATAGAGGAAGTCGATGCCATTGCCGCTGAGCAGGATATCGCGGCCGGCGCCCCCTTGCAGGTTATCTCCGCCGTTTCCGCCCCAGAGGAAGTCGTTGCCGTTGCCGCCGTTCAGACGATCGCTGCCGTCACCCCCCATCATCAAGTCGTGGCCTTCGCCGCCGCTGAGCGAATCGCTTCCTTCGCCGCCGATGAGGATGTCGTTGCCGTTATCGCCACTGAGCGTGTCGCGCCGCCCCGGCGAATCAGACTCATCCGCAGCGCGGATCGGCACTTCGCGGTCGAAGAACTCGAAGAACTTCGGCACGCCTCGCTCTTCGTCGACCATGTCGTCGCCGGAGAGGTAATCGTTGCCGTTGCCGCCGGACAGACGGTCGTTGCCGCCGCCGCCGAGCAAGATGTCGTCGCTATCGCCCCCGAGCAGGCGATCGTTGCCGTCGCCGCCATCGAGCAGGTCAGAACTGCGGCCGCCGGCCAGGTAATCGTTCCCTTCGCCGCCGTAGAACTCGACGGGGATGTAGCTACTGCTGACCTGAATACTATCCGCCCCCTTGTTGCCGAACACGACCACTTTATAGGCATCGGACTGGTTCGGCAGTGGGCGGCCGTTCATGCGTACGGCCACACCACCGGGATAGCCGTTGCTGACGACGATCCGGTCGCCGAGGATCGAGCCGCCGACGAACGCGATGCCGTCGATGGTGGTGATTTCCTTGACCGTGATCGTGGTGAGCGGCGAAACCGTGGTGCTCCCCTGGTCCTTGTCCACCACGGTGAGTGAGACCTCGAAGTTGCCGAGCGTGGTGTACTTGTAGGGGAACATTAACTGTTCCTGCTCCGCGGAGGCGGTGCCGCTGAACACGCCGATACCATCGCCGAAGTCGATGGTGAAGTCGAACGGCGCGTCTTGCGTATCGGGGAAGGCTGCGTCCGTTGTCGAGACGACGAGCGTCAGCGAAAGCCCCGGCACGACGGTGAGTTCATCGACCGGGCCGAGCGAGTTGCCCAGCACGATCACGTCATCCAACATTGGAGTTGGTGGGACGTTGGAGACCACGACTTGCATCACGTCGGAAGAATCGGCCGATTGCGGCATTCCGTTGGGATCTGTTTCGGTCGCCGTGGCGACGACGTTCAGCACGAACGTCTCGTTGTCCCCCTTGAGAATGCCGACGCTTTGAATATCCGCCTGACCAAACAGTTGCCACGCGCCGCCGCCGAGGTTGGTCCCCTTCGTGAGCGTCGCGCCGTCTGGCACGCCGGAGATAATCGCGGAGAGCGTTTCGGAGCCGTCGGTATCGACCAACGCCGCCTTGATGTCGAGCGGGATGGCCGTCCCTTCATCGCCAAACACATTATGCACGATGAGTGTCGGGGCATCGGCGACCGCGGTGACTTCCACATTGATCAACTGCGGCAGCGACATCGCGCTCGTGCTCCCTTCGGTCGCCACGGCGATGACCGAGAGCGTGAAATCGACATCGCTATGCAGCGGCGGCGTGATCGTGAGATTCGCCGTGTCGGCCACCGTCAACATGTACTGGCCAGGAATGCCTGTCGGCGTGCCGGCGGAGAGCATGGCGCCGCTGGGCACGTTGCTGACCAGGAACGTCAACACTTCCGATGGCGTCGTCACTGTTCCCGAAATCGAGAGCGGGATGGCCGTATCTTCCAGTCCCGCCGCTGGCGAGACGACGGTTAGCCCGGGCACATCCGCGACACCGGTCACATTGATGGTGACAGTGATGATGTTCGATTCCCATTCGCCATCGAACGCGGCGTATTGGAACGTCACGGCCCCGGAGAAGTCCGCGAGCGGCGTGTAGACGAACGTGCCGTCGGAGTTGAGCGTCAAGCTATGGCCTGTGGGGACATCCTGCTTGAGGACCGCGGTGAGCGTGTTCCCTTCCGCGTCCGTGTCGTTGTCAAGCACGCTCAGCGGAATGCTGTTGAGCGTGACATCTTCCGGCGTGGTGAACGGTCCGTCTTGCACCGCGACCGGGGCCTCGTTGAAGACGATCGCAAAGTCGTTGCCGCCGGTCGTGCTGTTGGTCGCCGAATCGTAGGTGTAGTAGATCGTCACGCGCCGACCGTCGATGTCGGTTTGGAAACCACCGGGTTGATTCGGGATTTGCGCGAACTCGCCGAGCGGGACACCGGAGTTGTTGTCGATCAGGACGTAGGTCATCCCCGCCGAGGGGACGAAGTTGTTCAGCAATTGCGCGTCCGCGATGGCGTTGGGCTGCATCGTGATGGCGCCGTTGACGACGAGCTGATCCGCGCCCCCTGCGCCGATATCGCCATAGACAACGCTGAGCGTGTCGAGGCTGATGTTATTGACCGTCAGCGTTCCGACCGTATTCGGCCCATCGCCGGGGGAGACAACTGCATTGCCAAGGACGTTGACCGCGCCCGCGATGTTGCCGGTGCCGGACAATGCGCCTGAATTGACATTCACGGGGCCGGTCAGATTGACGTTGCCATTGAGAACGAGCACGCCGCTGCCGTCCTTGTTGATCTGGTTGCTGGCGATGTTGACGACGCTATTGAGCACCGCCGGTTGGATAATTTGGCGAGCGAAGGGGTTCGCGCCGGTATCTTGGGACCAACTGGCTTGGAAACCTGCGCCGCCGCCCCCTTCAAAGCCGGCCACGCGAATCGCGTGATAGCCTGCGGAGAGAAACAACGAACCCGATTGGTTTTCCATGCCGCCGAAGCGATTATTGTTGGCGACCAGTTCAAGGATGCCATCGTTATCGCTATCGAGCCACAGCCGCATGCCGTCGTCGCTGCGCACGGTGAACGTGTAGTTGGCGCTTTCTGGCACAAGGATGTATCCGGTCCAGCGGCCCGAGATGTCGTCGTTGCCAATATTGACGCCGATGCCGCCAAACGGGTTGCCATCGGTGCCGCCACGATCGAGCACGGTACCGTCGCCTGGCGCGCCTTCGGTACCCGCGCCAAAGTCGACGCGCGGAGTCAATACCGACCGACTGGGCGCGGCATTTTCCAGGTTGATGCGATCCGGCGCGTCATAGGGATCGGCGGTGTTGTCGAGCAAGCTCGTGTCCGCGCCAATGTTGTAGTAGTCGCCGTTGAGACCGCCGGAGACGATCTGATCAGCCCCCGTGCCAGTCACGTTGCCGTTGATTCGCAGCAGTCCATCGCCAGTCACGTTAAGCGCCGCGAAACCGAGGTCCACGTTGCCCCCCAGTGTGAGCGAACCGGCGAGCGACGCGATCCGCGCTTGCGGCGTAGGCCCGCCCGCAGTCAGCGTGACATCTCCACCGATGCTGCTGTCGCCGCTCTGATTGACCAGCGCGCCGGCCTGGTTCGGATCGCCATTGCCGCTGAGCGCGAGACGCTCGTTGCCCAGATTGCTGCCATTGGCGAGCATCAGCGTGCCGCCATTCAAAACCTGCGTGCCACCGTCGCTCGTCCCTAAAGCGCCGGAACTGGACGCGATGAGTGTCCCAGTTTGGACGATCGTCTGGCCTTGGTAGGTATTGGTATTGGAGAAATTGACGGTTCCCGCGCCAACTTTGGTGATGCTGCCGGCAGGGACTCGGAACAGGGAGCCGTCGCCTGGATCGACGGGGGCGATGTAATCGCCTCCTTGGTTGCTGTTGAATCCAACAGGTGGGTTCGCATTGAGGCCAAAGCCAAATGTAGCGGTCCAACCATTACCTGCGACGGGACCAGCACCGCCTCCGCCATCGTAGAAGCGGAATTCGACGTTATGCCAGCCGTCGCCATTGGGGCCCATGCCAAAGTTGAGCGTACCAGCGCCGGCGGCGGTGTTGTTGTTGGCATTGCTAGCCGACGTCGTGGGTATATCCCACTGGTTATTACGAATGACCTCGACGCCATCGATGACAACAACGACTTCGTCGTCAATATTCTCAGCGAAAGCGAAAGTACCATCCGCGTCGAAGAACTGGCCGGTGTAGATCCACGTGCGCTGGCCGCCCCAAGGCGGAAAGGCTTGACTTTGGGCAGCTTCCGGAGCAAGCATAATTCCACCGTTCCCCGGGTTGGGCGCGAAGCTCATTCCACCTTGAACGATGAAGCCTGATAACAGTCCCGCGAGGGCCGGATCGCCACTGATCGGCGCGGTGACATCGACATTGCCGCTGCCGCCGATGTTCAGTCCCGCCGCTTGCACGTTGACCGCGCCGCTGATCGTGAACGTGCCGGAATCGCTCAGGATGGAACCTCCAGCGCCGGTGATGTCGCTGGAAACTTCGGCGCCGCCGCCCAAGCCTCGTAATGCACCGCCTGTCAGTACAAACGGTTCGTTCGCGATCACCACGCCGCCGGGCACGGCAACCGAACCGCCGGCAATGGTGGTGCCGCCTGCTGCGCTGCCTAAGCCGTCAGGGTTGTTTACTTGCAGCACGCCGTTTTCGACGCGCGTCTGGCCGCCGTAGGTGTTCGCATTGGCGAGGAACACGGTGCCGCCGCCTTGCTTGACCAGCACCGTGGCATTGGGGTCGTTGGCGTCGCTGAGCACGCCGGTGATGTTGACGTTGCCGCCGCCATCGAAGAACGCCCCGCCTCCTGGCAACGTGTAATTGCCAGGCATGGTGAGCGTATTGCTGTTGGACGTGATCCGCGCGCCGTCGTTGATGACGAGATTCGTGATCGTGTTGTCGCCGTTCTCGTTCCGTAGCGAACCTTCGTTGTTGAAGCCGTTGCCGTTGATCGTCACGACTTCGTCCACGTTGACGCTGATGTAATTTTGCAGGCGAAGTTGCCCGCCGCCGTTGATCGTCGTGCCATTGGCGGTTCCGCCGAGGGCGTCGCCATTGGTGATAATCAGGCGTCCGCCATCGACTTGTGTCAGGCCGGTGTAGGTATTGGCGTTGTTGAAGGTGAGGTTGCCCCCATCGGTCTTCAAGATGCTGCCATCGCCGCTGATCGTCGAGTTGACGTCGTGGTTGCCGGCGCCGCCGAAGCGGAGCTGGAACGTCGCCGTATCAATGCCGCCGCCCAAGCCGAGCGATTGCCCGCCGTTCGAGGCGACGATGAACGCATCGGAGCCGAGCACAATCGGGCCGTTATAGGCAAAGTTGCCTTCACTCGATTCGAGCGCGCCGTTCGAGGCCGTCCCCGCACCGTTGAGCGTGAGGGTTTCGGCCGCGTTGTAGACCGCACGCAGGGCCAATTGCCCGCCGGCGCTGATGGTGGTTCCCTCAGCCGTTTGGCCCAGAGCGCCATCCGCTTCCACGCGGAGCACACCGGCGTTTACGATCGTGGCGCCGGCGTAGTCGTTGCTGCTGGTCAGAATGAGCGTGCCGTTACCGGCTTTGGTCAGCGAGCCTGCGCCGGTGACGAGCCCCGAGAGCGTGAGATCGACGTTGTCGTTGGGGGTGAAGGTCGCCGCGCCAGCCAGCGTGGTGACGCCGGTGAAGTCAACGTCTGGGCGACCGCCGAAGCTCCCCCGAGTGACATTGAGCGTCGCGCCGTCGGCCATGTTCAAAGTGCCAAAAGCCAGGTTCGGCACGTCGCCGGTGTTGATGGTCGAGTTGCCGCTGACGACGACATCATTCGAGCCGCTCCCGCTGGCGAATTGGGAAATCGTGAAGAGTCCCGGGTTCAGGCTGGGGTTCAGTTGTCCCCAGCTACCAGCCAGGGGCGCCATGAACTCCACGTTCTGTAAGTAGCCGCCGCCGCCGGTATCGTTCATCACAATGCCAAACAGGTAGGTCTGTCCAGCCGTCAGGGCTGGCGTCATGGCAGTCACCTGGCCGCTACAGCAGCCGCCGTTCTGAAAGCGTTCGCCGATTTCGAACGTACCGTTGTGGTTGGTGTCAATCCACATTGAGACATTGTCATCGACGTTCGCGTAACGGAAACCCCACTGGCCGTCTTGGTTCGGCGTGAAGTTGGTCGTCCAGAGCATCGCAAAATCGCCGGCGTCAAAACCCGGCGCGCCGAGCGCCGCGGCGCGGGCATCCACGGCGCCATCGTCTTGATAATTGAGATGCGTGGTCAACAGGCCGGTCGCGTCATTGGGACCGAGCGGTTGATTGCGAAACGCCTCGATGTTGTCTTGGGCGTTGGCCACCGGGCCGTCGAAGATCGTCTCTTGCAAGGCGTCGATATTGACAACCGCGCCAGCGCCGAGCACGAAGTTCAGGTTGCCATCGTTCAGTGTGACCGTCGCGCTGCCAATGCCCCGATTGGCGCCTGTCACCGCGGAGAGGACGGTGGCGTTGTTGGAAACCGTGACCGTGTCGGTCGCGTTGAGT
>CAUJKE010000039.1 GCA_963205385.1 Planctomycetota bacterium
GCGGCGTTGGGATCGTCGTTAGCGCCGGAACTGCGCCACAGCATCCAGAGATCTTGCAGATCGTCGTCGGTGTTGCCCTCGAACAGGTCGCCGCCAAAGAGGAGGTCGTCCTCATTGCCGCCGTAGAGCGAATCGAGTCCGCCGCCGCCGAGGAGGATGTCATTGCCGCTACGGCCGTAGAGGAGGTCGGCGCCGCCTTCACCCAGGAGGAAGTCGTCGCCGTTGCCGCCGTCGAGCCGGTCGTTGCCGTCGCCGCCGCGAATCAGGTCGTCGCCATTGCCGCCGGTGAGGCGGTCATTGTTGGGTCCGCCGTCGAGCGTGTCGTTATCGTTGTCGCCGTTAATCGTGTCGCGTCCAGGCCGATCACCGACGCGGATGGGGAGCTCGACTTCGTCCGCGCCGTTGTTGAGTGAGAAGACGAACAGTTCTTGAACTGCCGGATCGACCATGTGGTCGCCGAAGGCGTAATCGTCGCCGCTGCCGCCGCTAATGCGATCATCGCCGCTGCCGCCGAGGAGGATGTCATCGCCGCTACCGCCAAGGAGGCGGTCGTTGCCGTCGCCACCATCGAGAATGTCGTCACTCGTGCCGCCGGCCAGATAGTCGTTGCCGGCGCCGCCGTAGAACTCGACGGGAAAGCGAACACTGCTGGTGCTGATCGTATCGTTGCCGCCATTGCCATAGACGACGAGTCGGCCGCCGGGCCAGGCGATGGGCAGCGGCGCGTTGTTGAAGCGAATCGAGCCGTCGCTGCTAACGATGATGCGATCGCTGCGATCGGTGCCGCCGACATACAGATCATCGCCATCGACCACATACCGGGCAACCGTCAAGGTGACAGTCGCGGTGGTGGTAAACTCGCCATCGAAAAGTTGATAGGTGAAGGTGTCCACGCCGAGGAAATCGGTCGCAGGCGTGTAGCGGAATTCACCGGTCAGCGGATCGAGCAGTTGCACGGTTCCGTGGCTCGGTCCGCTGAGGATGCTCACAATGCCGTCGTTATCGGGATCGATGTCGTTCGTTTTGACCGAGTCGGCGTAGACCGCATTGGTCAGGATCGGGCCAAAGTCGTCATCGACGGCGGTCGCCGGGGTGTTGCGGATGAGGGCGACGTCGTTGCCGGTGCCAAACCGTCCGAGTGGGTCGTTGTAGGTGAGGTAGAACCGCTGGCCGCCGAGGATGATGATTTGATCGCCGGAGGCGGGATTGTTCGGATCTGGCAGGGCATTGGTGAACGCGCCAACCGTGGCGTCGCTGCCGTTGTTGCTGATGATGACATAGGTTTGCCCCGGCGCCACGGCCGCGCTGGTGGCATCGAGCGTGGCGCCGTTGATGTTTACGCCGCCGGTGACTTGCAACTGGTCGTTACCGCCGCTGGTGATTTCCACTTGGAAATGCGAGCCGGGCTGGAAGGCGACGTCGCCGGTGGCGAAATTGCCTGGCGTGCCGCCGGGGGCGAGCGTGGCGCCGCTGTAGACGGTAACCGCGCTGACCAGCGAGCCGTTTCCGCCGAGCGTGCCGGCCGTGACGAGCGTCGGTCCCGTAAACGTGCTAGCGCCGTTGAAGAGCTGCGTGCCGCTGCCGATCTTTGTCAAGCTAATGCGGCCGTTGGGGCCGGCGTCGACCGTGCTGGAACCGCTGATCGAGCCGCCAAACGCGCCGGAGCCGTTAGCGGCGCCCACTGTCAGCGTTTCGCCTTCGAGGCCGTTGTTGGCGCGGTAGTAGCTGTTGATGATGGCGCCATCGCCGTTAAGCGCGTCGACCGTGACGTTGTTGCCGCGGAGGTCGAACGTCGCGCCTGCGGCCACATTCAGGCTGGCGAGGTTGGCGTTCCAGTTGGCGGTTAAGTAGTCGTTGCGGACGATGCCGCTGCCGGTGATGAAAATGTTCGTCCCTGCGGCGCCGTTGACCGGTCCCAAAATCGAGAGCGTGGTGGACGGACTGTTAGGCTGGAACTCCAGGGAACCAGCGTTTAAGTTGATCGTGCCGCTCGTGAGCAGGTTTGCCGCGGTGGAACTCGCGAGCGTCAGGCGGCCTGGTCCCAACTTGGTCATGGTCTGGTTGCGATCGCCGCCGGTGGCGTTGAACACCGCCGCGCCGGTGGGCGAGGTGATGTCGAACGTGGCCGCGCCGCTGTTCCAGTAGATGTCGCGCGGAGTCGTGGTTTGCGTGGTGCTACCGGTGTAGCGGAACGTCGCTCCCCCTTGCACGGCGAACCAGTTACCGCCGGTCCCTTGGCCGATCGCACCGAGGTCGGCGACTTCGAGCACGCCGCCGCCGGTAACTTGCGTGGTGCCGACGAACGTATTCGCGGCGGTGAGCACTTGCGTGCCGGTGCCGGTCTTTACCAGTGCGGTGCGGCCGTTCCCTTCGCCTGCTGCGCCGGAGCCGGAACCGCCGATCGTGCCGGTGAAGGTTCCCGAACCGTTGGCGACGCCGAGCGTGAGGATGTTGGTGCCGTTGCCGTAGCTGTTGATCACACTGCCGGCGCCGGTCAGGGCGTCGATGGTGACGTTGTTGCCCCGGAGGTCGAGCGTCGCGCCGCTGCTGATATCGACGTCGGCCGTGCTGCCGGTCCAGTTGCCGGTGAGGTTGTCGTTATGGATCGTCCCTTGCTTGATGTTGATTTGGCCTGAGAAGTTGTTCGCCCCAATGATGCCGAACACGCCGCCGGCGCCTGTCTTGTTGATGGTTCCGTTGCCGGAGATGGTTTGGCCGTAGTTCCAGCGGGTCGCGAAGGGCGTCGAGGAGTTGAGCTCCAACACACCGGGGGTGTTGATCGTCAGCGGACTGCGGAAGGCGCGGGTATCGACCAATTGCAGCGTGCCGCTGGTGATGGTCGTGGCGCCAGTGTAGTTGATGTTGTTGCCGCTGAGCGATTGCGTCCCCGCACCGGACTTGACGAGGTTGAGTTTGTAGGTCGTGCCGCTATCGTCTTCGTCGCGCAGGTAGCCAGCGAAGGCGTAGTTGCCGCTGCCATTGAGCGTGAGCGTGGCGGCTTGAGACGTACCGCCGCCGCCGAACCGTTCGTTCTGAACGACGAGGTACGGCGTGGGGCTATTGATGCCAGCAAGCGTTTGATTGAAGCCTTGCAGGTCGAAGCGGGCGTGCGGGTTCTGTCCCGCGCCGAGGCTCATCACCACGCCGGGAGCGAACTGGTCGGCGGCGAGCATTCGCAGGGTGGGTTGGTTGGTGTTGCCGCCCCCCATTTGCATCGGTCCAGCGATGGCGATGGCGCCGCCGGTCTTGCCGAGGTAGAGGTTGCCCTGGTTGAGGATCGTCGTGCCGGTGAACGTATTGGAAGCGCCGCCGGAGTAGGTCAATTCGCCGGGGCCGACCTTGGAGTTGGTGAAGCCAGCGGGGCCCTGAATGACGCCGGGGAGCGTGAAGTTATTGCCCTGGACGAACATCGACGTATTACCAGCGATGGTGATCGGGCCGTCGAACGTGTTGTTTCCGCTCCAACTGGCCAGCGCGCCGCGCGTGCCGCCGACGCCGAAACCGGAGATCGTAATCGCCTCGCCGACGATATGGATATCCACGCCGCCTAGCGATTCCAGTTGCAACGTGCCGGGGTTGGTGACGACGGTTCCGCTTGCGGTTGAGCCGAGCGCGCGGTCATTCCGCGCGACAAGGTAACCACCGTTGATCGTGGTCAATCCGGTATAGGTGCTAGCGCCGGTGATGTACTGGATCGTGCTGCCGGTCTTGACGAGCGTGAGCGGGCCGCTGCCGTCCGCGAACGAGCCGCTGAAGGTGAAAACGCCGCCGGCGCCGGCGCCGAGGGTGAGCGTGTTGCCGCCGACGATGTTTTGGATCGTGCCGCTGCCGGTGAGGCCATTGATGGCTTCGCCGTCGTTGTTGAGGGTCAAGAACGTACCGGCGCCGACATCGACGTTGGAAGCATCGGGAATTTGACTGGCCGCCTGACCGCCGATTTGAAGCGTGGTCCCTGCGCCGGTGATGACGACGTCGCCGACGAACGTGTTGTTGGCCTCGATGGTGGTTCGCCTGCCGCCGGTGACGGTCAGCGTGCCGACGTTGCCGCTGATGACGTTGCGATAGGTGGTGCGATCAGCGTTCTGTCCCTGCAAGGTTGTCGCCTTGTTGAGGGTCAATGTGCCGCCGTATTCGACAACCTGGAAGCCTGGGAGCGAAACCACGGCGGGAAGCGAACCGATGGTGGAAACGCCGCTGCCGTTGTTGGTCACGCTGATGTTGTTGGGAATCGGCGTTTGGCCGGCGTAGTTGGCTAGCAGCGACGTGTTCGCGGCGCCGGTGTTGGCGTCGTTGATCGTGACTGGGCCGCTCCCCAGCGCGTTGTGGTGCCCGATGATGAGCGTTCCTTGGCTGATGGTCGTGCCATCGGCGTAGTTGTCGCCGCCGCTGTTGAGCGTTAACGTCCCCGCGCCGGTCTTGTAGACGCTGTTATCGCGCGGCCAAGCCGTGACGTTGGTCGCACGGAGATAGACTTCGGTATAGGGAATCGCATGGTTTTCGTTGTTGAGTTCCCAGAGGAAGTTGTTGGGATCGTTGTTCGTGCCGGCGTCAATGCTCGAGCCGTAGCTGAAGCCTTGCTGATTGCCGTGATTAGCCCATGGCCAGGTGAAGATGCGGCTGATGTCGTTGCCGGTTGGAGGAAGGGTATCGCGGGTATTGGTGGCGACCGGGCCGTAAGGGCTTCCCGCGCCGCTGATGATCTCCATTTCGACCGGTAACCCGCTGCCTTGATCGAAATCGAACGTGAAGTTGGGGCCGGTGAAGTTGCGCCAGCGTCCTTCCTGATAAGCCGTGCCAGCGGAGTCCGTGGCGCGGCGGATGCGAAGCTCGATGCCGGTATTGTTGATGCCGGCTTGCGCGATCAACTCGTTGACTAGTGCATCGCTATAAGCCGCAGGCGCGAAGGCGGCCGTTGTGCCGAGATTCTGGCTGACGCTGCTGATGCTCCCTTGCCCGTCGGCATCGAACTGCCAACCGTTGCGGCCGCGGCCAATGAGCAGCCACGAGCTCGCGCCGTCATTATCGACGTAGCCTGTGAACTGCTGACCGGCGGCGGTGAATGTGTAGAACCCATCGCCGACGTTATCCAAATTGGCGAGCGAGTCGGTAGTGAGCGTCTGCCCGGCATAACCGAGAATCGGGCCGTTCACGACCGTATCGCCGTCGCCATTGACGACTAGCTTGCCGTGTACGAGGTCGATGCCGCTGGGGCCGATGGTGAGAGTGTCCACGCCGGCCGTTCCAGGATCGTTCACAGCGCCGATGGCGAGTTGCGAACCGGCGACCAGCGGGGTGCTAAGCGGCGTGGTCGCGTTCAGTGTGTTGTTGCCGCGGAGGTTGACGAGCGCGCCGAGCTGTCCCGCCGCGCCGGAGCCGTTAGCGACAATCGGTTCGGTGATGGTCAGGTCCGTCGTGACGCTTCGCAGCGCGAGCGTTCCGCCCGAGCGAACTTCGGTCCCCGCACTTGCGGAGCCGAGCGCTGAGTTGTGCGTTGCGACGAGTACGCCGAAGTTGACGTTCGTTTCGCCTGTATAAGCATTCGCGCCGGAGAGCGTGAGTGTTCCGGCGCCGGTCTTGGTCAAACCGCCGGCGCCTTGGAGTTGTCCGGAGAAAGTGGAGTTTCCGGTTTCATTGACGGCGAGCGCCCGGTTGAGCGTGATCGTTCCCGCGCCGGACAAGTCGCCGATCGTCTCGGCGACGTTCACATTCACGCTCGCTCCGGCGGCGACGATCATGCCGGCGCTATCGCTGAGGACGTTGCCGCCGCTATTCCACTTGCTTTGCAGATAGGCATACACCTCCGCGAGTTGCGCCGGCGTGAGAATCCCTTGAAAGACGAGTAGTTCGGCCACGTCGCCGCGGGACGCTTCGTTCGCGGGGTTGCCCTGCCAGGCGCCCAGACTAATGCCGCTGGGCGAGGAGAGGCCGCCGCTCCCTTGGGCGATAAAGCGGTTGCCGTCGAAGAACGTCGAAACGCTGCCGGTTCCTTGCGCACCGTAGAAGTGCAGCGCCGTGTCCGGCACGGGATTGCTGCCTGCCAGGCGGACGATGCCATCGGCATAGAATTGATCCATGCCGTTGCCCCAATAGCCGAGTAACCAGTTGTTGTTGGATGTGATCAAGCGCGAATTCTGCGAGCCTTCCATCCGCGCCACGGAGAGCACGGTGTAGGGCGTCCCCGGTGAATTGTTCGCAGCGGGGTTGAAGATGACGTCGTTGCCATCGAAGCGCACCACGGAATGGCCGTTGGCGACGTCGGGGACGAGCGTTGGCTGCGCGCCGGCAGCGCCTTGGTTGAGGTCATGCCCGCCGCCGGTCTTGTCGCGCCACTGGCTGATCGCCCCGCCGGTTTCGGTAATCGTGGAGGCGTCAGCGGCGTCGAACCATTCGAAAATCCCCGGCATTGCGGGGAGCGCCCCCGTCGCGCCGATGTCGAGCGTTCCCGCGTTGACATGGGTGACGCCGGTATAGGTATTGTTGCCGCTGAGCGTCAGGGCGCCGCTACCGATTTTAGTCAGCCCGCCGCCGCCGATGATGCTGCCGCCGTAAATGGTGGAGGCATTGTCGCCGCCGACGGTGAGCGTATTGCTCGTGAGGTTGACCGTCCCCATGCCGGCCAGGCTCCCGATTGTTTCGTTCCCTTCCAACGCGAGCGTCGCTCCGACGGAGATGATCACGGGGGAGTTGTCAGGCAAGGCGTTGAGGTTGGGATCGCGACTAGCGAGGCTCTGCACTTCCGCGGTGGTGAGCGCGCGATTGTATAACCGCGCTTCGTCGATCAGGCCATTGAGGAAGTAGTTGTTCTGCTGGCCAATTTGAAAGCCGCTGATGCCGAACGCTGGCGCGGTGCTTTTGATCAGCGTGCCGTTTTGATACATCCGCCAGCCGTTGGTCGCATCGGTCGGATCGTTGACGATCGTCACGAGATGCCACTGGGTGCGATCGATGCTCGGGTCGAGCGGAATCGAATCGACGCGGCTGTTGTTGCGGAAGATGTTTTGATAGGTGGTGCCGTCGACCCAAGGGTAATGATCGTTGCTGCCGCTGCCGAGGTTTGCGAAGCCGGTCCAAGCGGAGTTCGTAGGCGTGGCGACGTTGAGCTTCGTCCACATGCTGAACGTGGCCGCCTGCCCGCCGAACAGCGCCGCGAGATTCGGCATTTGGACAAACCCGTTGGCGCCTGCGGGGAGCGCCAGCGCGCCGCCGCTAACGCCCCCGGCGGCAGCCACAGCGCCCCCTTGAAGCGTGCCGTCATTGTTATTGCCGCTGGCGTCGTGCCCCAGATTGTCGGGATTGCTGAAGTCGTACAAGGCGACCAGGTTCGTGGAAATGGAAGCGCCGGCTTGCAGCGTGCCCGCGAGCACATTGGTCGTGCCCGTATAGCTGTTGTTGCCGGTGAGGATCAGCTTGCCACTGCCGGTCTTGCTCAAATCGCCGCTGCCGGTGATCTCCCCGGCGATCGTCGTGCTGGTGGCGTCGCCGACGGACAGGACGGAAGCGCCTGCGAGGTTGACGGTCGAGCCTGCAGCCGTCGCGAGACTGCCGAGGTTGACCGCTTGGGCCGCGTCAGGGCCGCCGATCCGGAGCGTTTGCGGATTGGTAAGCGCCGCGGATTCCACATACGCGCCGCCGTTGACGACGATCGTTCCGCTGGAAGACGCCGCCGCGATGGCCGCGCTCACGGTGGCGAACGCATTGAAGTTGAACGTAGCCGGTTGATCGCCGCTGGTTCCCTGATCGGCGTCTACAATCGCATCGCCGCTATTGAGCCCGACGAACCCGTCGTCGACGTAGACCACATCGGGGCTGAACTTGTAGTTGAACTGCGTGGGGCCGCGATCGCCGCCACCGACTGGGTCGGTCGTGAAGTCGTCCCCCCAGCCATTGAGCCGAATATAGTACGTCTGCCCCGGTGTCACCGCAAAAGTGACCAGGCTATTGGGGTTGTAACCTTGGGGGTTTTCGCTGGGATACGGATAGGCCGCGTCGCCCCCGGGCAGTGCACTGATGTCGTCGTTGTTGGTGACGAGCGTGAGATTGTTCAACTGCGTGCCGGTGAACACTTCCAACGTTGTGTCGCCAAATCCGCCGAAGTCTGGGCCGCAGCATTGATTCAGAGGGTAGTGGGTTTCATACGTATCAATCTGGACCGTCCCCGCGAACGACGCCTGCAACTTCCACCAGGCGGACGTTTGCCCGACCGGATTGCTAGGCAGCGTGGTCGCAGGTTCACCTGCCTCGAGCGTGTAGCTGAACGTGTCGGTAACGTCCGACAGCGTCGTCACATTGCCAGGAATCTCAAATGCCGTCGCAAACGCGTCGCTCCCCGCCAGCACGGTGCGCACCTCCAAGGTCTCGACCAGCATCCGCCGGCGCGCGACGGTATTCTGTTGGCGAACTTGCTGGCGACGGCGCGCGTGATGGCTGGACGAAAAGAACTTCAAGAGCGACATGCGAAAACTCCAGCGCAATGGCAAAGACGAGGATGGGGGATCGTACGGTCAAACGTTCTCGAGCGCTTCTAAATCTGCCGCGGCCGCGACCATCCGCCACGCGCACAAGCTGCCGCGCCTGGCGAACCACACCACGGCGGCGTGAGGTCTCCCAGCGCAGAGGCGACCAGCGCGCAAACCGGAGGGCGTGGGTAATCGGAAGGACGAAAAGAGGACGTTAACGGAGATCCAGAACGGACACCGTCGATAAGTTTCTGGGTGGACGGGCTACGGAATTCGGAGAATCAATACAAACCGCGCAGATCATCTATCGCCATAGGATAGTCATTTTCGCGCCGCGTGCAACTATTTTCCGCAAAATGTGTTCAAGCAGCTTTCCCTTGCCCCCATCCGCGTGACGCGGATGGGAGCAAAGTTGGTGAGTGAGCGCTTTTTATGGCATGTCGTTCAGCACGTCGGTCAGTTCATCCTGGCTCGTGGGGATGCGGACGAGATCCTTGGCGAAGAGGAGGAACCAATCGGCGTCTCGTTCACCATAGAGCGTATCGCCGACCCCGTCGTCATCGACGGCGCTGAGGAATTGGTCGCGGTAGGTCGTGATATTCTCATCGAACGAGTTGGCGAGCCAATCGGAGAGCAGGAAGTACAAGCCTTCGTCGGTGTCGTCGAAAACCACGCCGCCGATCATCAAGTCCTCGCCCGAACCGCCGTAGAGCGTATCGAAGCCGAGGCCGCCGATCAGCACATCGGCGCCGTTGCGGCCGTACAACTTATCGCTGCCGTCGCCGCCATCGAGCACGTCGGCGTCGTTGCCGCCATCGAGCTGATCGTTCCCATCGCCGCCCCGTAGAAGGTCGCTACCGTTGCCGCCGACGAGGCGATCGTTCCCTTCGTCGCCGAAGAGTTGGTCGTCGCCATTGTCTCCATAAATCTGGTCGCGTCCCGCGCCGCCGTAGAGCATGTCGTTGCCGTTGCCGCCGGAGAGCCGATCATTGCCGTCGCCCCCTTCCAGCAGGTCGTCGCCGTTGCCGCCGAGCAGCCGATCGTTGCCGCCGTCCCCGCGGAGGATATCGTCATAGATGCCGCCTGCGATGTAATCGTTCCCCTCGCCGCCGTTGAGGACGAAGTTTACGGGAATCTTGCCGCTGACGACGATCTGATCGCTGCCTCCGTTAGCGAAAACTTGGATCTCATAAACGCCAATGAACGTGGCGAGGATCTCGCGGCCAATCTTGACCTGCACCCCGTTGCCGCTGGATTGCAGAATGATCCGCTCGGAGCGGTTCGTGCCTGCGAAGTAGCCGATGCCGTCTTCTTCGAACGATTGCGAAATCTCAATGACGTGGGACGTTGGGGGCGCACTCGTGCCGCCGTCCTTATCGGTCGCGGTGACGGTGACTGTGTAACCGGCGCCAGGACTGGGGTTTGCATAGGCATGCGAGACGACCGTCGAGCTGGGACGATTAGCAAACGTTTGGGGTGCTGAGCCATCTCCCCAATTCACCACGTAGGTGAAATTCGCGCTTTGATCCGCTGGGGCCGGATCGAGGGCTTCCAATTCGAAATCGACCGTCGTTCCGAGTAGCGCCTTGACAGGCGGGTCGACAAACGAGACTGTCGGCGGCGCGTTGGTGACGGTGAGCGTTGTTTGGGCGTCGGTGGTGGACAAGCCATCGCTGGCCCGCACGCGAATCACTTGTCCCACGACCTGATCGGTAATCGGGTTGGTCATACTGATCAACGTGGACCACGGCACCGCAATATTCGGCCCGCCGCTCGCGTCGTCGTACTGGCCATCGCCGTCAAGATCCCAGCTAAACGTGTGCGTATCGTTGGCGTCGACATCCATCACGCTGGCCGAGAGGTTGAGGGTTTCCCCTTCGGCAATCGTATATGGCCCGCCGGCGCTGGCGTTGAAGACCGGGTCGTTGACGCCGATGACATTCACGGTCGCGGTCGCGGTGCTCAGCGCTACGCCGTCGGAGACGGTGTAGTCAAACGAATCGCTAAACACCTGGCCTTGGCTGAGTGTGTTAAGGAACGCTGACGAGAGCGGATCGTACGTGAAGGAGCCGTCCGCATTCACCGTGACATTAGCGCCCACGTTGGTTTGCGCGTAGTTGACGAGCCCCGTGATGCTGAGGTTGTCGATATACGCCCGCTCGTTCGACCCGCCGGTGCGGGAGCCGATGGCGAACCGCCAGTTGGATTGCGGATTCCAGTTGGTGATCTGCGTGCTGAAGATCAGGTTGTTGTCGTGATGGAGCGTGACGACGCCGTTGGGGGTGACGTTGATCGAGACCGGTGTGAAGACGTTGGTCTCGAGCACCGCGTCGGTCACGTTCACGCGCTTCACCAGCACGTTGTTGTAGACCAGCTTGAACGCCGGCGCTTCGCCGCCGCCGTTGTCGTACGTATCGAACTGAATTTGTAACCCCGCGCCGCCGTAGTTTTCACCAAACAGCGCACTATCCGGAAGGTCGCCGTAGACGAACGCAACGCCATCCGCGCCGTTGCCGGCGGGGTTTCCAATTAGCATGTCAAACGTGCTGAAGAAGCCGGGGAGCAACTGGTTGGAATCGGGCTTGCTGATGATCGCCGTCCCTTGCAGGCTATTGGCGGCTTGGGTGAGTTCCAACCGCTGATTTTGCACCACCGCCGGAATGGCCGGCGCGCGATTGAAGATGATGTTGGAGGGTTGCTGGTTGTCGTCGAAGTTGGCGTCGATGACGGAGACCGTCTGGTTGCCGCCGTTGACGCCGGAGATGTTGAGATCGTCGACGTACGCTCGCTGGGTTGCTCCGCCGGTGCGGGCGCCCATCCCAAACCGCCAGTTGCTTTGCGGCGCCCAGCCGGGGATTTGCAAGTTGCTGAAGATCGTGTTGCCGTTATGCATCAACGTCAGTTGGCCAGCCGCGTTGACCGTGATGCTCACGGGGACGTACGATTCCGTCTCGAGCACGTCATCGTTCACGAGCATCCGAACGACATCGACATCGTTGTACTTGATCGCAAAGGCGGACTGCGTGCCATTGTTTTCGTAGGTGTCGAACTGCACTTGCAAACCGGGAAAGCCCGCGAAATTCTCGCCAAACACGGCGTTGTCGTTCATCGGCCCGTAGACAAAATTGACGCCATCGGCGCCGTTACCAGGCTGGCTGATGAACAGATTGAACGTCGCGTCAATGCTTTGAAGCTGCTCACTGGGATTGGGCTTGTTGATCACCGCTGTGCCGTACAGATTATTCGCGGCTTGCGTCAGCTCCATCTGGCCGTTCTGCACCACGGCCCACGTCGGCGGGACCGTGCCGGTGTTGCGGTTGAGCAACATGTTGGCCGGCGTTTGGTTGTTGTTGAAGTCGGCGTTGATGACCGGGTAAGCGAAAGCAGCCACCGATTGCAACCCGTTGCCGTTGGGATCGGTATCGTTGGCCAAGAGCAGCGGGGGCGAAGTCGAGAACGTAAACGTCCCCGCGGCGTAGCGATTGGCCGGTCCGCCGTCGAGGTTGGTGGGGAAGCTGCCGGCGTTACCGTTGCGCCCAACACCGACGAAATTGATCGCACCGCCCCCTGCGGTTGTCCACACCGGCGCAGCGCCCATGGAGTTGCCGTTAGGTTCACCGGCGGTATAGCCCTCGGCGACAATCGTTCCCTGGAAGCCAGCGGGAAGGATGATCGGCGTGGAGAGCCGCTTGAAGCGACTCCCGCCGGAGATCGTCCCCGGATCGGCCGGCGTGAATGTGAGCGACGCGATCTGGGTCTGCGTCGCGCGGTTGTACAGCCGCGCGGTGAGGTTGGCCACGAGCCCGTTCGAGCCGCTATCGAACACGCCGAGTTGATCCACGTAGACTTGTTGCGTGACGTCAAAGTCCAGGCCGAGCGATCCGCCGAAGGCCTGGTTGCCGATGGTTCCCAGCGGCACGTTGTAGCTCGTTATCGCAGGCGAACTGTTATTGACGTTGAGTGCGGCGTCTTCGGAGGTCGAATAGAACGTGTCATTCGCCGCCGTGGGGCCGGAGTTGAGCACATTGGGACCATTCGCATAGCTGGCGAGCACCTGCTCGCTAGTCAGGGCCGAGTCATACACACGGAACTCATTGATGCGGCCGCGAAGATACGGATCGTTGAAGAACGAGCGGCCCAAGTAGTTATTGGCGGTCGCGCCGAGACCAAGCGGCGAGAAGCCTTGCAGGTCCATATCGATCCCGACCAGTCGCCCGTTGACGTAAAAGCGCGCTTGGTTCGCAGCCACGTCGATCACCGCAGCGATGTGCGTTTCCAGATTGGCTTCAACCCGCGCATCGGTCAGTCGTTGCACGCCGGCTATTGCTGGTTCATCTTTCAGTTCAAACGCCATTTCCCCGCCGCCAAGGCCGGTCGTCGGCGAGACAAAGATGTAGCGGTTGGTGTCATACCCAAAATCGAACAACCGCTGCCAGTTCGGCGTGTCCGTGAGCGTGAACCAACTCTCGAACGTGAGGGTGTTGGTCCGCGCGATCGTGTTGCTGATCGGCAGCGTCGCGTATTGTCCGTTGGCATCGTTCGAACTCAGCGTGTTGGTGAGCACGAGTTCACCGTTGACGATGCTCGCGCCGTTAAACAGCGTGGCGTTCGCGCCGCCGATGGAATCGTTGCCATCCGTGGTGAAGCTATACCGATGAATCGGCGCAGGCGCCCCTTGCGAGACGAGGACCGGCTTGCCGTAGCGGACTGCATCCGAGTTATAATTCTGCACCACCTGGTCCGGCGTCAGCACGCCGTTGTGGATGCGGACATTGCCAATCGAAAGGCGGCCCATAGTACCGCCAAAAGCAATATTCCCGGCGGCATCCGTCGCCTGCGCCGCAATGAGAATGGGAACTCCTTGAGCTGTTGGCAGCGCGCCTTGAATCTCGCGATTCAACAGCGCGCCATCCGCATAGACCGAGGTAACATTCCCATCGTAGGTGATGACCAGGTGATGCCACTGGTTAGCGGCAGGCGTATTTGCACCGTTATTGCCCCAACCCATATCCGGCCCGCCGCCCCACTGTCCGGCTGCACCGTAGGTACCGTTATTGCCGTAATTGAACGACATGTTCGAGCCGTCCGGTCCACCGCGACGGGCGATCGACACCAGGGTTTCTTCGGGATCGATCGTGGGATTGAATGCCCAGACTTCGATCGACCGAGTCGCGCCGGTGCTCGCGATCCCCAGCGGTGCGTTCGGGCCGCGGTAGGCATCTGTGTTAGCGCCTTGTTCATTGAAACTCACGGCAACGTTGCTGTTTGGTCCACGCGTCACGACTTGGGGAGTCCCCACAGCCGCAAAGTTGCCCACAAGCGAACCGGTGTTGGTCCACGACGCCGAGCCCGCCGAGGGATCGCGCGCGTCGAGATTCACGAGCAAGTTCTCCGCCACCGCGATGGCGAGCAGCCTGCGATCTTCGAGCGCTTCGACTTGCAGGCGGCGACGAGCGGTTGTGGAAGTCTGGGGACGACGGCGCGCGGAGCGGGACGCGGACATGATTGAGATCCTCAAGCGTGTAGGTAAGACCAGAAGTCGCTGCACCTTTGGTTGACAAGACGAAATCGTTCGAGGCAAAAACGATTCACGTGGGGGGCAGTGAGGATCAAAATAAATCGGTTTTGTAGGATATGCAAGCTATTTCTGATATTTCGCAGGAAAAATCTCGGGGAGCCATTTCAGCCAGGCCACGCGCCCGCCGCGCTCGCGGTTTGTCTTGGCCGCTCAGCGAGACCGCGCAGCAGATCCCGACAAATGTCGCGGCCAGCCCCTGGCGAATGAGAGCGTTGGCGAAGACATTGAGACTCTTTGCGCCTTGATGAGGCTTCGCGTTCAGTCCGGGAGACAAGGTGTAAAGAAATTTGAACACGTGGCGAGTTCTGCACGTCCCGCGCGCCTGGACCGCGCCCGCTCGCTACACTACACCACACCACCCCAGAATTCCGCGGAGCAGCGTATGAAACTAGAGGCCAGCAAGCTATTGATTGTCGGGATTTTCGCGTGCGCGCTCGGGGCCGCGGCGTTCGCCGTCTGGTTCCGGGCCCAGCAAGGGCGGCGAGCGCTCGAGTTGTGGGGTCCGTCGTCCGCGCATCGCATCCGCAACGCGCAACGGGTGGAGCTGCGCTATTACGCGCCGCCGCTCGCGACGCCGGAACTCGCCGCGCCCCTCGCCGAGCCGACCGCCAGTATCGACGTCAGTCAGGTGGCCGACTTGATTCACATTCGCCGCGTGTTCTTGGATGACGTTCACATTCTGTGGGATGCGTCGCCGGACGATACATGTGCGCCGCAGTGGGAATACGCGCTTGTGTTTCGCGACGCCCAAGGAACCACGACCGTTTGGGTCGATGCCGCTTGCTACCACGTGCGGATGGCGGAGAGCGGCGTGGAAGCCAACTTCAATCCCCCGGTGCTCCGCTCGGTAATCAAATTCTTCGAACATCAACGAGCCCGCACGCCCCCAGCGCAGCGCGCCGCCTATCGCCGGGAATCGAATGCTCCGCAGGTTACCCGACAATGGATTTCGAATCTGTCGCTGCGCGCCGCGTTTGTGGTGTTTCGTAGCTACTTGCGGAGCGGGCCTGCCGCGTTCATCGCGAATGACTAAGGCAGCGTCAACGCACTTCTAAGTTTCGCGTTTTTGCGCTGGATTTGTGCTTGGGGCTTACGCGGCACTCTTTGTCGGTGGAGCGCCACTATATTGACATGTAGCCCGAACTACCGATCCGCATAGACCCGCGTGTGTTCTTCCTTCGTCACCGGGGTATGCAATTCGTCGCTGGCGATTTGGACGCGGATAGTGTAGTCGCCGGTGCGGAGGCCGGTGGCGTGGACCTTGAAATTGACCTCGGCGCCGGGAGCCAGGCTGCCGAGCGGTTCGAAGAAGATGTTTTGCCCTTCGACCACGCCGCGCGTCGCGCCGTCGGCCGAGACGGGGCGCAGCTCCGGCGGTAAGGCGGCGGCGACTTGGATGTTGGTGGCGGCCTTCGAACCGGTGTTCGTCACCCGCACCTGGTAGATGGTCTCCGCGCCGACCTCGATCGGATCGGCTTCATCGTGTACGGTGAATTCCAGTTGCGGAAACGCTTCCACCAGGACCAGTTCTTCGTCAGACGTGGTCAGTCCCAGTTGGGCGCGCCCTTCGACGCGGAGCTTGTGCTCGCCGGGTTCGACAGGGAGCGCGACCAGGCTCGCGCTTCCTTGTTGCGCCGCGGGGAGTTCTTCGAGGCTCCAAAACACCGCGTGGTGCTGCGGATCGTACTGGCCTTGATGATCGGTCGAGACGAACTTCATTCCCTTGGGGAGATAGGCGACGATTTCGACATCGCGCGCGGCCGCGGTACCGGCGTTGGCGATGCTGACGGTGTAGGTCGCTTGCCGGTCGAGGTAGCGGCGTTTGGGCCCGCTCATTTCCACCGCGAGTTGCGGCGCGACGACTTCGATCTGCACGCTATGCGTCGCGGTGAGGCTCGCGTCGCCGCGGACGTTGATCGTGTTGGTGAGGACGCCAGCCTTATCGGCTTGCAACGTGAGTTCGAGCTTGCGGCTCTCGCCGGGGCGGAGCGTGCCGACTTCGTATTCCAGTTCCTTACCGGCGGAGTGCGTGAGCCCCTCCGGCACGTCTTCCTGCAAGATAACGCCGGTGGCGACGCCGGTGCCGGGGTTGGTGATCGTGATCGTCATGTTCACCGGTTCGCCGATCATGACCTTGGTCGGCGCGGTGTGCTCGACCGCCAGCAGCGGGCGGGTCGAAACGGTCTTCGCGGAAGCGGCGGCGGCGAACGTGACTTGCGCGACGCTGCCGATTTCGCCTTCTTCCTGGGGCATGAGCACGATCGTGATGACCTGGCTCTGACCGGCTTCGAGCGTGCCGAGCTTCCAACGGAGCGCGCCATCGGCGGCGGCTTCCGGTTGCGGCTGGGCCTCGACAAGTTTCGTCCCCGCGGGAACGCGATCGGTGACGGTCACGTGCTGCGCGGCCGTTTGTCCAGCGTTGCGCACGTGGATTTCAAAGTTCGCCGGCTTGCCAACTTGAATCTCCGGCGGCGCGAGCTTTTCAATCACCAGCGACGGCGCTTGCGTCCCTTCGAGTTCCGCTTCGCCGGGGCGAGCGCTAGCGAGGGCGGCCGCGGTTCCAATCGCGGCGACACCTGCCGCGGCGCCGTAGTTGTTCGTCGCTGCGCCGGCGCCGAAATTGTTTTGACCAACAGGCGGCGGTGCGGTCGCGGCTTCGTAACCGCTGTCGCCTGACGCGCCAAACTTATCGGCGGCGCCATACGCCGGTTCGCGCGGGAACGGTTGCGGCGCAGGGGCAGGCACGGGGACTTCGGATTCGAGCGGACCAGCATTGAATTCGCTCGGCGGCGCGGTGCTTAGCCGATTCGTCCCGCCGAAGCTCGCCGGCGGAGCGCCTGGGAGTGCGCCTGGAAGTGCGTTGTGTGGAGCATCAGGGTGCGCGCCGGCGGCGGTATCTGCTGCAGCGCTCGCTGTTGCCGCGTCATCGGTCACGCCGTACACACTCCGGGAGCGGAGCGGATTGACCGCGACGTCGTCCTCCGGCGGCGGCTGGTCGCCTTGGTCTAGCGGCGCGAGTCTCGGATCGGGCGGCAGCGCCGGGGTCGGTGCGTCGTTGTCGCCGATGCTGTAAGCGTTGCCGGTGTCTTGCGGCAGCACGATGTTGGGCGTTTCTAAGTGCTCGGTGGTCGGAGGCGCGTCGTTCATCGTCATGCGGCTACTACCGGCGCCGGGCTGAAACGAACTTCCCAGCGACCGCCCTGGGCTAAACAGCGGATCGGCCGCCGGTTTCTGCACGGAGTCGCCGACCTCTTCCATCGCGACGGCCTGTTGCACGCCGTCAGGGGTGGTCGCCGCGGCATGATCCGGTGGTGGATTGGCCGCCGCGATTTTCGCCGACATTTCCTGCGCGCTCAGTTCAGCGTCCGCATCGCCGGATCCGCGTCCCCAGAGCGCATACGCCCCGGCGACAATCCACACGAGCACAAACCCAGAACCTGCCGCAATTCGCACGACGCGCCGCTTCATGGCGTTCACCTTTGCTAATAGGAGCCTCGCGCCGCAAGCTAGCAGCCGGCGCGCAGGCCCGTTGGGAAGCGGTGAATACCACAAGGGGCGTTTGGAGAAAAGATCGGTTGTCGGCGAAAAACGGCGAGAACTTGAGAAAACTTCGCCGCACGCGCGTTCCTGCCACCTCAAGCTGTCGAGCGGATGACACGGTTGCTCCAGGCGCGGGCGCTTCTGGTTCGGTCGGCCCGTTCCTTTCCGTGACGTGAATGTGGACCTCTGCCGTGACTATCTGGTCAATCTTCGCAAAATGCGTTATGATGGGCGGCGTTGCGAAGATTTCCTAAAAGGTGGGGGTTTCTTCTTCCACCTTGACTTACCCCCGAGTGGCTGTGTCCTATGGCGCGTAAAGTTGTCAGTCGTAAGGCGTTACGAGCAGAGGCCGAGGCGGCGGAGAAAGCTGGCGTCACGGCCAAACCGGCCAAAAAGGCCCCCGCCAAGCGAAAGAGCCGCGCCAAGGAGCCGGTCGAGATTCGCATGAAGGCGTTTTGGGGAGTCTACAACCAGGCCATGAAGCTCGTGGCCAAGTATGACTATACCCAAAAGAAAGCGGCTGACCAAAAAGCGGACGCGCTCAGTTCCGGCGGCAAGTCGCCCCATTTTGTGGCCAAGGTCAAAGAAGCGGTCGATGGGTGATCGCTGGCCGCTAACGGCAGTTTTCAGCTTTTCCAGCGCGAGGTGTGCGGTCATGTCTGGGTGCGCTCGAACGATGGTGTTCGCGGGGCTCTTCGTGCTGAGCTCGGTGGTCGGTTGCGGCTCGCA
This sequence comes from Planctomycetota bacterium, assembly GCA_963205385.1. Taxonomy (GTDB): domain Bacteria; phylum Planctomycetota; class Planctomycetia; order Pirellulales; family Pirellulaceae; genus JAEZGD01. The sequence continues at coordinate 18,304 of CAUJKE010000039.1, forward strand.
GTCGGCCGACAACAGCGGCAAAGATGGCGGCGCCGCTGGCTCTGAACACGCGGGGCTCAAGGTTTACTCCTCAGCCGCGTTGCCGGCGCTGGCCGATCCGCTGCCGCCGTTGGATGGCGGGCGGGTGGATAATCTCGCGCCGCCCAAAGGTTGGGAGCCGTTGTCGCGCGATAACGCTTATCTCGCGCGGTTCATTGTCAAAGGGCACAACGCCAACGACCTGCCGCGGTTGCTCGTCACGGCGGAAGATGCTGGCGCCGAGTTGCCGACGAACGTTTCCGCCGACAACGTCGATGACTTCGCCGAAAAAATTCAAGCCGAGTTGAGCAAGTTCAGGGAACCCGCCAAGGCCTTGCAGTTGGGCGACAACTTTTATGCCCGCTATGTCACCACGGCCAAGAAGGGGAACCGCGGAGTTGATCGCCAGGTGCTCGTCACGGTTCAAAACGGACGACGCTACACCTACACGCTGGAAGTCTACAGCGACCAGATTATGACGTATCGGGATCAAGCGTATGCCACGAGCGCCGGCGTGAAGTACTTATCCGCGGGGACATCGCCTTCTTCGTCCCCGGTCGATTCGCCTGCGGAGCCAACCGATCCCGCAACCGATCCCGCGAGCGAACCGCCGAGCGAATAACGCTGCAGCCATTGACGGCTTGATTTGGCAGCGGGTGTTGCGGGGCGCCACGCTCTGACGTTGGGCGCATCAGCCTGTTGGCCGCCTGTGTTCTCGACGCTGACGGACTACAATCGCCGGTACTCGAGGAGACTTCATGAGCGATCCCAACTGGTATTACGCCAAGGATGAGCAGCAGCAAGGGCCCGTGACGCCGGCGCAGCTCAAGTCACTGGCCAATAGCGGCAAGCTGCTTCCCACCGACCTGGTGTGGAAGGAAGGGATGGCGGATTGGGCGCCGGCCAGCGACGTGAAGGGGCTGTTCGCGTTTGTGACGCTTCCACCGCCGCCGCCAGAACCATCAACGCCGCAGCCCACAGGTGCGACGACAGCGTCTTCGCCGGCGGCCGAAGAACAACCGCCCTCATCGCCCAGCGTGCCCACGCCGCCGGAGCCGAAGTTCGAGCCGTCGCCGGGTTCCACGCCGACGGCCGCGAGCGGCTCGCTCCCTGGGGCGATGCCGACGTTCGTCCCGCCCCATCCTCCCGCGCCGGATCCCGTGATTACGACCCACACGCAACGCACGGCCGCGCGGCGCGAGTCGCCGCGGCATGGCTCACCCAGTTCACCCTGGTGGCTAATCATAGGGCGACCGTTATTGTTCGGCGGCTTGCTGCTCGTGATGTCCCTGCGCGGGTGCGATTCGTTGGCGAATCGCTATGCCGCGCGCCTGGTGGCAAGTTCCGAGGTTGCCGAACTGCAATTCGACGATCTCTGGACGGCCCGCCGCGCGAAGCTCGAGGCGGAGCGCGAAACGCTGAACGCCAAGCCGGAGCGGACGATCGATGACAATGTCCGGATCGAGAATCTCGACACGCAGTTGAGCATGCTGAACGAGCAAATGCGCAAGGAGCGCAGCGAGAAACAGCTCGCGTGGAATGAGCTCCGCAATGCCGCGCGCGACGCCGCGGCGAGCACGCAGATGTGGGCGTTCTGGCGGCAACTGCTGTTCTTGCCGGCGGCGCTGGTGTTTGTCGTGGGGCTGATCCTCGTCGGCAGCGCCGCCGACGGCGCGGAGCGCTGGCTGTGCCTGACGATGCTGGCGATCGTGGTGTATAGCCTGTTCGTCGGCGGTGCGGCTTGGACCGGCTAATGCCGTGATTACGCGGCTTACGGCAAACCAATGCCGATCCGGCGCCCCTCACCGCTTGCACCGCTACCGCCGCTGTCGCCGGTTCCATCACCCGACTTGGGCAACAGTTTTTGAATCGCGGCCTTGCGCTCGGCCATGTCTCCCATCAGCTTGGCGCCGTCTGGCCCGAGAATGGCCACATAAGCGGCTTTCGCGGTTTCGTCGGTAATCAAATCTTGCTCGCGCCAGAACGCGACTTCCAACAACGTTTCCAGCGGGTTTGGCGGCGGCGAGGCGGTGAGCCGCTGGACTTGCGCGGTGACGTTGGTTTGATTGAGCCCGGCGGGGAGTTCGCTCAGCGTGAACTGTTCATCCACGGCGGCGAAGAACTTCTCGATCAGGTCGCTGACCAGGTTCTCGCCCCGGCCTTGTTCGCGCTGGGTCTCGACCACGGTCGCTTTGAGCGGCGTGGACGCATAGAGCGATTTGCCGGTCGCGCCGTTTAAGAGCATCAGCCGGGTGGAATTAATGATCACGGTCCGCGTCGGACTCACGCCGACATCCACCAAGATGACGGCATCGAGATCGTTCTCCTTTGCTTTCTTCAGCAAGTCGGCTTGCTTGCCAACGCCGAGAAATACCAGGCCTGGGGCGATGGGAAACGGCTTGCCTGCGAGCGCCCGCGCGGCGATTGCGGCGGGATCGTGCTGGGGCTGGTTGTATGGTGCGCCGCCCCGGTTGTTGATGTTGTTATTGTTGTTCGGGTCGTCGGCTTGCGTAATCGTGTTGAGGATTTCGCCGAACTGACCTTGCTCGCGGCGCGTCTGCATCCCTTCCAGCATTTTCGTGCCGATTTCGGACGAGTAGTAATCGATCACGCTCTGCGGGTCCGCTCCTTCTTGCGGAGCGCTTGGGTCGGGTCCGTTGTTGCCGCTATTGCCGGGGTTTTGAATGACGCGGCCAATGGGGGCGGGGCCGCCGGTGTAGCCGCGCGGGGCGGTGTACTCCACGGCCAGGCCCCAGCGAATGGCGAGCACCGGCCGCTTGAGGCCTGGCGCCCAGCGCAAACTGCCGCGCAGTTTGTGTTGATCCGGTCCCGCGAGCGCCTCGGCGTAGAGATACTTGAACGCATCGCCGTTGCGACCATCGGCAAACGCTTCCTTCGCCGCCGCGATGAACTCGGGGTCTTGCCCCGGAATGATCGTTCCCGGCGGCGGATCGCCAGGCTGCACCCACCGCGCGTTGGTGAAGCGGAGCGTGTTGTCGCTGAACGATTCATATTGCCCCTCGACGGTCGCAGGGCGGTCGAGCGAGAGATCGCTCGGTTGCGAAGCGCGATCGGCAATGATGAACGTGGCGCTAATGGGGCGGCCGTCCGTGCCGGGCACGCCGGTATCGAAGGTGACCGTGGTGTCGAGCACCCCTTTGAGCATCCCGGTAACGCGCGTCACTTTCCCGTTGCCAAACTTCGTTTGTAGCGCCTGATCCCCTTGTAGTGCTGTCACCGCCAACTGACCCAGCGGCACCTCGCCTTGCGGCGCGCTGGTTTGCGAACCCCCAATCCCAAAACCTTCGCCGCCGACAAGCGGATTATCGCCCATAGCTGGGTTCATCCCTGGTCCCAGGCCTGGCCCGGTTAGCCCGGGAATGGGAAATGGAAAGCCGCCGCCTGGTCTGCCGCCGCCATTTGCGGAGGGGGCGCGGATTGTCGAGAAATCGATCACCTGACTATCATTGCGAACCATCAGGCGACGGAACTGCTCGGGATCGCCGGCCTTCATCACCGGCAGCACGCTGCCGTCCACCATCAGCACCAACGCAGTACCATCACCCCACAAGTCGCCAAGGCCTTGCACCGGCGCCGATTCATTCAGTTGCCAATCGTCTGGCCTGGTCCAGATGCTGGCGCGGTCCGCGTCGGCCTCGACCACCATCGCCGTGTTGCTCGTGCCATCGGTAAAGTCTCGAAAGCTTAGCGCTTTCGTCAGCGGGAACGCCGCATTCTCGCCTACCACTGCTAGATAGACCGTCATACCCGGCTCTTTCACCTGGGCGGTGGGATGCTTGAAGACCGCCGGCATCTTTTCCACCAGCGGGCGATTCTGCGGGCTATCCCAGGGCTCGTTCAAATTGAACTGCGAATAGAGCGCTTGCTCTTCCAGATAAGGGAGCAGATGCACGCGCCACGAGAGACCGTTCTGATTGACCGGCGGGAAGCTCCGCGTCGCCGATTCATAGTTGTGAATGGCCAGCCCAATCTCCTTAAGGTTGTTCTGGCTGATGATCTTCTGTCCGGCGCCTTGTCCCGCCGTAGCGCCGGCGATCGCCATGGCTTCGAGCTGTTGATAGGCCGGATCCCCTTCACGAAGCGCGAACACAATGCGATCGTTCTCGAGCTTGGGCAAGAGCGCGTCGATGAGCTCGTTCGTCTGGGGCGTCGTGCCGGGCAGTTGCCGAAATTGATCGAACAGTTTGACGAGCACGCTATGAACTTGTTGCGCCGCGCCGGGATCGCGCCCTTGCACTTCAACGCGCAGTGCGAAGCCTGGTGGCGGACTCAAGGAGACGGCGGCGTAGCTGATGTTTTGCATCAACGAATGGGCGTCGATGCCGAGTTCCGGCGGGAGCGTAAATTCGCCTAGCTGTTGGCGGACGTCGTCCGTCGGCACGTAGATCACCTGCGCCGGCGCATTGCCTGCGAGCGTAAACGCTTGCTCGATGTTGGGAACCGTGGCCGGAGCCACGTTGTTGCGATAGCGGTAGAGCGCCCCAGGACTCGCCACGATCAGCGCGTCCCCCTGGACGAAACATTGGGCGTCAAACGCCGCCTGATCGACCGGGCCATTGAGGTCGCCTTGGTTTTGCAGGAAGGAGAAGACCCGCTTGGCGTCCGCGCCGGGTTGCAACTTGAAAATGACCGGTGGCGCGACCCGGCGCGCGAGGTCGTTCATGCTCAGAATGACGTTGACTTCCCGCACCAGGGCTTGCACTTCTTTGGCCTGCGTTGCGAACGTCTGCATCTGCGTCTTTTGCTGCTCGGTAAGCTCAACGCCGGGGCGGGACTTGGTGGCGTCGGCGAGCAGCTGGTCGGCATTGATCGCGCTCAAATCGAACCAGGCGATCGCCACTGTCTTGTCGTCCAAGTAAGGCGCGACGAGCGCCGCGCGCTCGGCCGCCGAAACTTGAGAAACCGCCGATGGCGCTATCGCGCCGCCAGAGGGCGCGCCAGGGGCAGGGGGCGCAACCGGAGCCGCAACCGGTGGGGCGACGATCGGAGCGCCACCCACCGGCGCCCCACCTCCTCCGCCGCCGGAGTTCGTGGAACCGCCGCAGCCGGAGAGGGATGCCAGGGAAGCAAAGAGCGCAAGCAAAATGAGTCGGCGCATGGCCACAACTCCGGGATATTGGATTGCAAGATGTGAATTTCGAGGAACCGCCGAATGGCGCACAGACGCCTTGATTATGGCGAGGCCACGCAGCAGACGCAAATGCCCAGCGGTGGAAGTTGTGGTGGAAGTTCGTGTTCCCACATCCGGCGATCGAGCCTTAGCCGTCGGAAGTCCCGTTCTCGCCTGTCGCCTTGGGGGGCAGCTGCGGACGAACGTTCACCAAAGGCGTGCGCAACATGCCGAGAAATGTCTGCCAGCGGTCGCCGTCGAATTCGTCGAGCCCCATTTTTAGAGTGGCATAGTCGTCGCGCGTGCGAAACGTGCTCGCCAGCCGATCCCACCAGGAGAACAGGACCGAGTAGTTGGAATTGGTCTCTGGCCGGTAATGCGAATGATGCACTTTGTGCATGAACGGTGTGACGATGACCCACCGCAGCGGAGCATCCCAGCGGCCGAGCGAGATATTGGCGTGATGAAACATCGTCGCGGCGACGACCAGCGTTTCGTGCACGAGCAGGTGCGTGACTTCAATGCCCAAGAGCGGAATCAGGCCCAGGCGAAGCACGGCCGCCGCGGAGAGTTCGCCGAGGTGAAACCGCGTCGCCGTGGTGACATCCATGGCGTCATCGGCATGGTGCACACGGTGGAAGCGCCAGAGCAACGGGATGTGATGGTTCAAACGATGCCACACGTAGAGCCACGCATCCAAGAGCAGCAAGGCCAACAGCAGTCGCGCCGGCCACGCGAGCGGCAGTTGATGCAACAGCCCGAAGTGACGACTCGCGGCCCAATGCGCCGCCCCTACGGTCGCCGCCCCAAACACCAAGGACAGCACGAGCGTGTTGAACACGGCGAGCGCTATGTTGTGCCCGCCGTGGCGAAGCCTCTGACGCGACGGCGCAAAGAACGGCCAGATGCTCTCCCACGACCAAAAAAGGGCCAAACACGCGACGGTGAGCGCCGGCTTCGCCCAACCGGCGTTCCAGGCAAGGTCGCCGAACGTCATTACTGGTCGCTGTCCTGGGCTGGCTCGAAGCCAGCTTTGAGCAGGTCGGTGTAACCCGGCTTGAGGCAGCGGACTTCATAGCCCAGCTTTTGGAGGATGTCTCCGGCAGTCAGGCAGCGCAGGCCAGAGGCGCAGTGTGTGTAGATCACAGCGCCTTGGGGCAACTTCGCCGCCACTTGCTGGGGATCGACGTTGCCGCGCAACTCGCTCAGTGGAAGCAACACCGCCGCGGCCAGGTGTCCGCGCTTCCACTCGCGCTCCTCGCGCACATCCACCAGAATCGCCTTCTTGGCGGCGACCGCTTTTCGGACCTGGGCCAGCGTGTCCGAGGTATGGTCCGCGGCGTGGGACAGAACTGGAACGATAAGCGCCATCACAAACAACAGCGCACTACAGGTCAAACGAAATCGCAACATAAGCCAGGCTCGCGGAGAGATTGCGGGGTTGGATACGGGACACGTTGATTCTATCAAAATGTCTGGCGGGATGTACCCTCGCAGCTCTCGGGGCTTAAGCTCTTTAGGGGGCTTGATGCGCGACTGGCGAGGCCGAGCGGCGGGCGTGTCGCAGCGCTGGTCCGCGGGAGGGAATACCGGCCGGGGGCAATGCCGACGCCGGCGGCGCGTTGGGAACCAGTTCCGCGCGCAGGACGGAGACTTCCGCGGGGGCGCTCACGCCAATCACCGCGCGGCTCCCTTTGACGGCCAGCAGTGTGACCGTGATGTTTTCGCCAATGTTCAAGACTTCGCCAGGCTTGCGGGAGAGAACTAACATGGGTCGGACTCCTCAATTCGCCGCGGCAGGCGCCGACGAATCTGGGTGATCGCCGCGACGCTTGTCTCGTGCGCCGGGCATTATGGCGCGAAACCCGAATTCAGGCAGCGGCAACTTCAGTTACGATTCCTTAATTGCGGTTGCACGCAAGTCTGGAGCGAGGCTTTACGACGGGCGATTACGGCAAGGCGGCGGCGATCGCCTCCAGCGCCGCGCCGAGCGGTTCATGGAGGACGAGATCCGCCAGGCCGTCCAGCGGCGTTTCGTCGCGGGTGATAATCACCAGCCGCGCGCCGCGCTGCCTGGCGAGTTGCGGCAGACCGGCCGCGGGATGCACGACCAACGACGAGCCGAGCGCGAGAAACAGATCGGCCTCTTGGCTGAGCTTCATCGACTTCGCCAACGTTGCGCGATCCAGCGCTTGCCCAAACGAGATCGTCGCGTGCTTGAACAGCGGACTCGCGCAAGCCGGACAGGACGGCGGTTGATCGGATTCCAGAAAAGCGGCGACCCACGGATCGGCCTCACGGATTTCATCGCAAGCGAGGCATTTGACCTTCCGCGCGGTGCCATGCAATTCCAAAACGCCAGTGCTGCCGGCCTGTTGGTGCAGTTCGTCGATGTTCTGGGTAATGAGCCCGCGCAACCGGCCGCGCGCTTGCCACTGGGCTAACACCTGGTGGCCGATGTTGGGCTGGCAGCGCGCGTAGTCGCGATGCGCCGCCGCTTTCTGTCGCCAGTATTCATAACGCGCGTCCGCGCTCTCCAGAAAATCGTGATACTCGACCGGCGTCGAGGTCGCCCAGATTCCGCCGGGCGAGCGGAAGTCCGGGATGCCGCTCTCCGTGCTGATCCCCGCTCCGGTAAACACGACCGTGCGCGACGCCGCCGCCAGCCACGCGGCAATTTGTTGATAGTTGTCCATCTCATCCTGACCGTTACAAAGGCAGACTTTACTTCCAATATGATAGCAAAATATCTTGACTCTGAACTTCAACTGTGGGACGCTGAAGCCTGCCAGGGCACTTGGTGGGAGACTTCCGATGAAGCTTTCTCGGTACGATTGGAAATGGGGATGCATGCGAATTTTTATTGCCGCCGCGGTACTCGCATGTAGTTGTTGTTGGGGGACGTTTGCAACCGCACAGGAGTCGCCTGCCGCAGTCGTCGCGGCGCATCTGTCGGCCGGAGAGTTTGGCCCGGCGCTCGCCGCCGCTCAGCGCGCGGCCGATCGCACTGAGCGCGATCAACTGCTGCGCGACATCGCGCTGGCGCAATCCAACAGCGGCGCTCGCGCCGCCGCGACCGACACGCTGGCCAGCATGAGCGACGATCGCTCGCGGGCTGCCGCTGTTAGCGAACTGCGCGCCGCCCCCGGCGGATTCGGCGGCGCGGCGATGGCGGATTTCGATTCGCTCATCGACTTGATCACGTCCACCGTCCATCCCGATTCCTGGAAGGAAGGAGGCGGCACCGGCGAAGGGACGATCGCGCCGTTTCCCACCGGCGTCTATGTCGATGCCGACGGGCTCTTGAAACAACGCACCGCAGCGGCGACCAATCGCGATTTGGCCATCCTGCGGGATCAAGCCGCGAACGCCCGTGAACATGGCGACGTGCGCCGCGCCTCGGCGCTACGAAAAGTTTCGCTCACACGGCTGGAACGCGAAGTGCAACTGCGCTACGCGCAAGGCCTCGCGCCGGACGAAGCGATGCAAAACCTCGCAGGGCTGACGCGGATTCAATATGTCTTTATTTATCCCGAGCGTGGCGAGATCGTCATTGCAGGGCCTGCTGGCGATTGGCGTGAGAATTCCGAAGGCCGCATCGTCAACGCGGAAAGCGGCGTGCCGGTCGCGCAGTTGGACGACCTGGTCGTTGTGCTGCGTAACGCCCTGTCCAGCGACGCCAAGTTCGGCTGCGCGATTACGCCCCGCGAAGAAAACCTGGCGAAAACCAAAGCGTTTGTCGCCGAGTCGAGCAAAGCGCCCCTGAAACCGGGCGGGCGGGACGTCTGGCTGCGCAAGCTCCGCGAGACGCTCGGGCGGCAAGATATCGAAGTCTATGGCATCGACCCCAGCACACACGCCGCGCATATTCTCGTCGAAGCCGATTATCACATGAAGCGCATCGGCATGGGGCTGGAAGAAGGAACGCTCGGCGTGCGGAGCTATCTCGACACGGTCGAACTCGCCGCCGACGGCGCCCTCCCGCCGATGGACGTGCTGCGCTGGTGGTTCACCTTGAACTACGACGCCGTCACGACGACCGCAGAGCGCGACGCCTTTGAGCTTAAGGGGACCGGTGTGAAGGTGCTGAGTGAGAACGAACTCTTGACCGAGCGCGGCCAGCGCGTGCACACAGGCAAGTCGGACGAGCTGAACGCGCAGTTCGCCCACAGTTTCACCAAGCACTTCAACACGCTCGCGGGGAAATATCCTGTTTACGCGGAACTCCGCAATATCTTCGATCTGGCCCTCGTCGCCGGCATCATCAAAGGTGAAAGCCTGGCGGATCAGGCAGGTTGCCACTTCACGCACTTTGGCCCCGAGGGAGCGTATGCGCCGCGGCGCGACCACGCGCCGCGCGAAGTCGAGACGATCATCAACCATCGTGTGATCGGCGGAAAGCAGATCGTGGCCGGCATCTCCGGCGGCGTCGCGGTGGATACGCGGAGCTTGACCGCAAAAGGGGCGATCCTGACCGATGACTACGGGTTGCTCGCAGCCGAGCACGCCAATCACGCGCCCCAGAAAGTCGCCGCCCGCGCGTGGTGGTGGGATTGAGTGCGGCGTGTGCCTCGGCACAAGCAATTCAAAGCGCAGTACAATGGGTGAGTTCCCGGACTCACCCATTTCGCATTGTTAGATTCGATGTTAAACGCCCCCCAACTCGCTCAATATCAGGCTCTGAACCATCAGGCCGGCTACGCCCCGCTCGCCCGGACGCAAGTGTCGCTCACCGGCGCCGATCGGACGACGATGCTGCACAAGTTCTGCACGCAAGACATCCTGAGCCTGCAAGCTGGCCAGGGGAGCGAGGCGTTTATTTGCAACGTGCAAGGAAAGATCGTCGGCTACGTTTATGTCTTTATCGACACCGACTCCATCGTGCTGGATTGCGCGGCGGGTCAAGGCGAAGCCCTGATCGCGCATTTGGATCGCTACGTAATTCGCGAGGATGTCGCGTTCGCGGACCAGTCGGCCACTTATCGCGAAGTGGTTGTCGGCGGCAGCGCTGCCGCTAGAGAATTGACGGCCTTATGCGGAGCACCGCCGCCGGAAGAACTTTACGCCCACAAGCGAATGCATCTCGGCGACGCTGCTGTTACTGTCCGCAAGACTCCGTACCTCGCTCCGTTCGCATATTTCCTCAGTTGCCCGACGGCGGAAGAGGATTCACTCATCGCCGCGCTCGATCGCGCTGGCGTTGTGCGTTGCGACCTGCAAGTGATCGAAGCGGCGCGGATCGAAAGCGGCGCGCCGTTGTATGGCATCGACATCACCGCGGAAAACTTGCCGCAGGAAGTCGCCCGCGACGCGGTCGCGATCCACTTCAAAAAAGGCTGCTACCTGGGCCAGGAAACGGTCGCCCGCATTGATGCGCTGGGGCACGTGAACAAGCTCCTGGTGCAGTTGAAGTATCCGCTGGATGCCACACCCGCGCCAGGCGACGAGTTGCTGCTAGACGACAAGAAAGTGGGCCGCCTCACGAGCGTCTGCGACTCGCCGGCCGCAGAAGGCAAGTTGGCCTTGGCGTATGTTCGCCGCGAACACGCCGCGCCAGGCACGCACATCGGGGCGGCGGAAGTCTGGTCGCCGCGGGTTTAAGAACGGTCGCTACTCGATCCAACCGCCACCGAGCACGCGGTCTCCGGTATAGCACACCACGGCTTGTCCCGGCGCAACGCCGTAGCGCGGCGAGTCGAAGGTGAGCTGCAGGCGGCCATCGGCGAGCACCTGGGCTTGCGCCGGTTCACGCGGGCTGTTGTAGCGAATCTTGGCCGTGCAGCGAAACAGTTCCCCAGGCACGGGCGATTCGTCGGTGAGCCAGTTGACGCGCTGGGCGGTGAGCGTCGTGCGCGCGAGTTCTTCCTTCTTGCCAATCACGACGCGGCGCTCTGCGGGCTCGATCCGGACGACAAAATACGGCTCTCCCATCGCCACGCCCATCCCTTTGCGCTGGCCGACCGTGAATCGCTCGATGCCGGGATGCGTGCCGACCACCTCACCGGCAGTCGTGACGATCTCGCCGGACATATCGACATTCGCCCGCCGCGCGCGGACGAACTCATCGTGCTTGCCGCTGGTGACGAAGCAAATCTCCTGGCTATCCTTCTTTTCCGCCACGCGGAGTCCAAGCGTCGCGGCCAACTCACGAATCCGCGGCTTGTGATAATCGCCGACCGGCAGCAGCATGCGCGGCAGCAGCTCGCGCGCGATGCCAAACAGTACGTACGATTGATCCTTGCCGTCGTCCACGCCTTTGCAGAGCGCAGGATACTTCTCGCCTGCACGGTGCGCGAGCCGCGCGTAATGCCCGGTGGCGACGAATTCCGCGCCGATGCTATCCGCATAGTCGAACAAGCGGCCAAACTTCAGCCAGTTGTTGCACATCACACACGGATTGGGCGTGCGGCCGGTCGTGTACTCGTCGACGAAGTAATCGATGATCTGGCGAAATTCCGCTTGCAGGTTCAAGGCATAGAAAGGAATGCCGAGTCGATCGGCGACACGGCGGGCATCGGCGGCGTCACTCGCGCTGCAACAGCCTTGCTTGTGATCGGCGCGCTGTTGCACCACCGGCAGCAGCGTGGGAATCGGTTCGCCATCGAGCGCGCAGGCCGCGACCGACTCCTCCCCATGGCGCATGAAGACCCCCACGACGTCGTGCCCGGCGTCGAGTAGGAGGTGCGCGGCGACGCTGCTGTCAACGCCGCCGCTCATTGCGAGAACAATGCGGGCCATGCCAAAATGAAGATCAAAGAGGAAGGCGGCCCAGGCGAATGTGCCGGGCCACCTGCCTTCATCTTACGCCGCGAGGCCACTTTCGTCACGGGCCGTCCGCATGCACGTCCGCGGCGCTCACACGCCGCCGGTGGCTAGCGATCCAGCCCGCGGATCAAGACGTAATGCTCCGGCGTGTGTACTTTCGCGTCATACGGTGCGACGATCCCGGCCTCCACAAGCGCCGCGCGGATCCGCGGCTTCGCGCCAAAGCCATTGCCGCTAATGCCGGCAGGGTCGAACGGATGCCAGGAGAAGATGCCGTCGGAACCCCGAATTCGCCCGTACCAATCGCGGCCAAAGTCGAAGTCGCGCACATGCTGATTCGCCGTTTCATGGCACCGCATGCAGCTATGGGTATCGACCTCGATGAAGCCGGCATCGTAATTCTTGGGGACGATATGAAAGCTTGCCTCGGTCGTGGGCGCTGCGGTATAAGCGCCGTTCGTCCCTTTGCGCCACAGTTCTCCATGCGCGGAAACAAACGGCGTGGTGGTCAGCAGTTCCAGCACGAGCGCTTCGTCATCGAGAGCCGGTAGCTTGTCGACTCCCATCAATTGAGAAAACGCCTGGCGAGAATGGTTGTCGGAAAGCCGTTGCTCCGGCAACTCCTGCTCGCTTGTGAGATGGGCAACGAGCGCTGCCAGGGCTGGTTGATCGGCCCAATTGGGGCGCACGGCCTCGATGCGTTTGGCCAGCGACTCCGCCGTGGGAAAGGGGCGAAAGACGTCCACTTCCCAGCGCACTTCCGCCCGTTCGCGGATCCGCAGTTCAAAGGCCACCGCAGTGCCGTTGCCCCGCTGATGGCAAAGCACTTCGCCGAAGATCGTCCCCACCGGATACACCCAGGCGTAGCCTTGCGAGACATCGCCGCGGAGGTGCTTGCGGTAATAGGCCACGGGGAGCGTGTCGCCGTGTTCATCTTGCGGCAGCGCGACGAAGCGAAACGTGTAGACGCTGGCGCTGCGATGCGTCCCCGCGGGATGCCCCCAGGGAAACTCCCGGTTGCCATTGCCAAACGGCTCGCTGCCATTGGCGGAGATGTTGTAATACGCCGAATGAATGCCAGGCAAGCTGCCGTCCCAATCTTGATGGCAACGGGGCATCTCGGCTTCGGTGTAGAAAATCGTCCGTTCGTCGGCGAGCAGTTTTTCGATTCGCGCGCTTTCCACGCGAGGCAACAGTTTTCGCAGCGCTGCCTGTTTGTCAGCCGACATCAAGCGAAACGCAGGCGCCGCCGGGGACGCCGGCTCGTTGTCGTCGGCGCGAACCGCCTGCGCGGCGCTCAGCGCCGCTGCCGCGACAAGTGTAGAGACGATCCAACCATTTCGATTTAACATACGTTCGCACTCCGTTGTGCCAAGAGGATTGCACCGCGAACGCCGAGGTAAGGCAGTTGCGGGCAAAGAACCAATCCGTGCATACATCGCGGCAGCGAGAAGCCGCGAAGCATCGCCTAAAAATGTCAACCATCGGCGCCCGTTGAAGCCTAGCGCTCCGTCGAGCGATTCGTCAGCAACGAATCACCGTGGCGGTAAAGGTTAAACCCCAGCCAAGGCCAGGTTCGTGTAAGGGGCGGGACTTCCTTGTGGGAAGCATGGGGCCGCCATCGGTGGCGGCTCGAGGGGCAAAAAAACCGAGTGAGCCAGGCCACGCGCGGGGCGCGGCTGGCTCGCTCAGTTTGGTGGATCTCGCGGGACTTCTTGTGGGTCAGGCTTAGCAACCGCAACGACGCGCGAAGCGGCGCCCGCCGCAACCGCCGCTGCCGCAGCCATTGCAATCGCCACAGCCACCGCAGTTGCCGGAGGCAGGAACCGTTACGGTCTTGGGAACCATGTTGCAAACGTTGACTTGAACTTCCTTCTCAACCTGGTAAGGCACGCACACGTTGTACGTGGCGGTGCGCTCTTCAGCCACGCGCTTGTAGTTGGTGACGTTGAACGTCCGCGTGCGCGTTTCCGGCAAGCATTCGACGTACGGCACGGTGCGGGTGCGCTGTTCGGTCTTGTAGCTGCAAGTCGTGACCGGCTTGACGACGGTCTTGGTTTCGTAGTCGCACACGCGCTGCGTGCAGGTGCGCGTCTGCGGCTCATAGCGGCACACGCGTTCGACGCGCGTGATTTCCTTGGGTTCATAGCTGCAAACCTTGACCATCTTGGTCATTTCCTTGGCTTCGTAGCTGCATTGCTTCACCGTCTTCGTGCGCACTTCCGGCTTGCAAACCGTCACGGTGTATTCGTAAGGCTGGGTTTGCATGACCGGCTTGTGCACCGTCACTTCGCGCTGCAATTGCACATAGTTCGGCACCCAGTAACGGCGCGCTACCATTTGCGGGGCGCAATCGCCGCAACCGCTGTTGCAACCGGTGGCGCACGGGCTGCACGACGAACATCCGCCGCACGACCGCCGGCCAAACAAGCCACGCCGCGTGCCGCAAGCATTCGCCGCCGGAACCAGCCGCTCTTCCCATTGGCCTTGATCGACGCAGTAAGTTTGCGTGACCGTTTCAGGCTGCATCACGCACACATGCTTCACGCCTTGGCGGGTCTCTTGCTGAGGCACCAGGACGTGATAGGTAACTTCGACATCGTTCCAAACGGGAACTTGCGCCGTGTAAGTCTTCGCGACTTCGTTCACGACCGGGACTTGCACGGTGTACTTGCGTTCGACGTTGTCATAGACCGGCACGTTGACGGTGTAGGTTTTTTCCACATTCCGCCACACGGGAACTTGCACCGTGTACTCTTTGTTCACAGTGTTCATCACCGGCACGCTGACATTGCACGTCACTTCGCGCGTCCGTTGATGGGGAACCATCACCGTGTACTCTTGCGTCATCTGCTTCGTCTCAGGAACGCAGGTCCAATGCGTGTACGTCCGCGTGCGCTGCTCTTGCTTGTACTCCGTAACCATGACCTTGCGGGTCTGGGTGGTGTACTCGGGGACATAGATGGTCTTTTCGACCATCACCGGGGCGCAGGGGGCGCAGGGCGACGCGGCGCGCAATTGCGGCGCAAACAATCCTGCCACCGCCACTAGCGCCACGATACCTAACCAATGTCGCTTGCTCATGACTCAACTCCTTCAGGGATCGAACAGCGTTCCTTCGTCGAAGATGCACATCTCAGCGCCGAATCCCTCGGACGCCACACACATTTGCACCACGATAGGCTCTCTACCGTGGGGGTCAAGTATCCCACTGGGAATTAAAGTCAACCTAAATTTCCCATTTAATCGCCATTTTGGCATGGCGCGTTACGAAACCTCGTGCCCCACGCGCTCTTTCAGGGCGGAAAAGCAGATTGTTAACCCAACTTTCCCGGCAAGCGAAGCGAATTTGACCAGCGGCGCGGAGTTGCAACGTTTTCTCGGTAGTGAACGCGCGTGAGTCCTTGATTGATCGCGGAAAGCCAGCGAGCCATGTGTCTTTTTTCCAAAGGGCGTGAAGTGGAAAGCCACTGGAGAGGGGGTCGCTACGGTGGGCCACGTGTTCCTGCGGCCGCATGACCGAAAACGCCCCGGACCACGCGAGGCGGATTGGACGCTCGTCGAGGCGTCCCGCTCCGAGCGCGGGCTGCGACGGCGACGTAGCATCGTTTCACGCTCGCAGCACAGGTTGCTTCGCGCGCTTTTCCAGACTCGCTATTTTTCCAGCGATAGGGAGTTTTTTAACTGAGATGGACTATTCGTCTCAACTTTTGAGCCGGGCGTGCCGATAAGGAGGCGACAAGCTCGGTAGTCGGCGCAAACTTTTCGTGCGCTCTGGTCTGGTTCACCGGGTTCTGGTCGCGGCAAGGAGGCCGTTATGCGAAGCTGTTTGCAATTTGTGCTGTGCCTTGCGGTGGCGGCAGTGCTATCGTCCGCATCTGGGTGCGCGATGCATCTGTGGAATGCCGATCCCGCGAAGTCGCAACTTGCTGACCAGGTTGAGCAACCGCAGGCGACGGTCTACCTGGAATATCAATCGGCCAGCGGCAAACAGAGCCAGACCGAGGTTCCCTTGCCAGCCAATGCGACCGTGCAGGATCTGATCCACCAGACCAAAGCCCACCGCAAATTCCGCCGCATCAAGGTCGTGCTCGTGCGTAGCGCCAACCAAGAACCGTTCAAGATGCCGGTCGCCTACAATAATGACAAAGACCAGGTGCTCCCCGCCAACAACTATGCTCTCCATCCAGGCGATCGGCTGCTAATCAAGCAGGACACCGACACGGTGCTGGACGACATGATCAAAAAACTGGGGCTATGACGCGAATCGGCGGATCGAGCGAAGAAGCACGGTTAAGAGTTAACGTCGCCGTTGCATTGAATTGCATTCGCAGGCACTCAGGGGCGATCGATCAATAAGCTTCCGATTTTTACGCCGGCCAAGAGATCACGACCCCATCCAGCTCGTCTGGATGGTGAACGAGTTGGTGAGCTAGTAGCCAGATGCACCAACATCACGACCCCATCGGGCTCGCCCCGATGGTGAAGAAGTCCTGTGGGCTACCGCCGCCACGCGGGGATCTTCAGCGAAGGAACTCATTCACCATCCGCACGAGGCGGATGGGGTCTAAGAAATACGAAGCGGCAACGCAGTTAGCTCACCATCTGGTTCACCATCCAGACGAGCTGGATGGGGTCCGGGAAGACGTTCGCGGCCAGCCACAGAGCAGTATCCAGATGTCACGCAAGTCCCGGCGTTCATACTCATAAGACCAGAACGTTATTTACCGGACGCCTCTCAGTCTTCGGTAAGCAAGCGCCCGCTGTCGATGGTTCTTAACTTTCTGCATACTTCCCGCGCGGATCCTGCGCAATTGCGCGCAATGTTCGGAGGCTTCAGCGGGGGCGGTGGGCGCGCGTGAAGTCGGAGTTTCTGGCGTCGTGGGGAATGAGGAGGACGGAAACGGCAGATTGACCAGGTCTGCGGGACCATTTACGCTGACCTGCTGCTTTGGAAAGCAGCATCAGGAACGTTATACTGCCATTGGTTCACGCCCTAACTACATCAACGAATAACAGGCTTTTCCCAACGCTGGGGTTAACATGCAGTAGTTTCCAAGCGGACCCTCCCTCATCAATCGCCAAAATTAAAACCGTGCTTCACAGAATTGTTCGCTCGCTCGGCGTTCTCGCCCAAAAACTCGCCACGTTTTCTCTCCAGGCCTTGTGGCTCCTGTTGGGATTGTGGGCGGCGCTGGCAACTTACTTCTCAGCGCCGGCGCCGGTGTGGGTTTCGGTGCTATTGGCAATTGGAATTCTGGTTTTGTTTATCGCTTCCTTTCGTGAGCGAATTCCGTTTCGCGACTGGCTGAAGACTCCGTGGCGCGCCAAAAGTTGGACAACCGCCGCGGTGCTCGTATTCAGCGTGGTGGTCGTGTGGTATGCCGCGACTGGCACGCCGGATCCGAATCAAGATTGGGCTCCGGAACATGCCCGCGCGCCGCGCGTCGAGATCGTCGGCAACAAAGTGCATGTGCGCGATGTGCGCAACTTCACGTGGCACACGCGAACCGACTTCAAGCCTGGCTTTTACGAACGCGTGTACGATCTGGACGCCATCGATTCGATGTATTACGTCGTGGCCCCGATGCCCATCTGGGACGGCATCGCGCATGTGTTCGTCTGCTTTGGCTTTACGGACGGGCAACATGTGGCCGTCTCGGTGGAAGGCCGTCGCGTGGCGGGGCGGCCTTACCGCGTCATCCCTTCGATGTTTCGGCAATATCAACTGTTGTATGTCGTCGGCGACGAGCGCGACGTCGTGGGTCTCCGCGGCGCGATCTGGAAGTCGCCGGTCTACTTCTATCCCGCGCGGACAACGACCGAGCGCAGACGGGCGATCTTTCTGGAGATGATGCAGCGCGCGCACGATCTTGAAGAACGCCCGGAGTATTACCACCTGATTACGAACAACTGCATGAACAATATCACCTATCACCTGCGCAACGTGGGGGGCCGCTCCGTACCGCGCGACTTGCGACTCTTGCTCACCGGCTTCTCGGACCGCGTGGCCTACGACTACGGTTTTATCGATACGGATTTGCCATTTGCGCAAACGCGCCAGACTTTTCGCATTGACGATTGGATGCAGACCGTGCCGCTGGATGCGGACTTTTCGCTCAGGCTTAGGGAAATGTTGAACGCTCGCGTGACGGCAGCGCGCGAAGATCGCGCCGAGGCGGCCGCGGAATAGCTGCCCTCCCAGCGGCAGGTAACGTGGTGATGGCTCTGGTAGAATGCCCTGGAGTTGTAAATTGGCCAGGCGTCCAGATCATCTCTCCTATCACCGCGGAACCGCTCATGAAGTCGTCGCAAATTGCCTGCTCATTATCGCTGCTTTGGCTGGTCGCATTATTTGCAAGGGATGTCTTCGCCGAGGGCAAGCAGACGCCGCGCCCGATTCTGCAGATCATCAACGGCAGCCGCGAGACCATCGAAGTTTGGTGGTTGAAGTCTGACGACGAGCGCGTCGCCAATGGAAAAATCGAGCCTGGCCAGGACGCTGTGATTACCACGACGCTCGGCCACCGCTTTGCCATTGTCGGCCAGAAAGACCAACCGGAAGTGACGGTGACCAGTGTTGTGCCGATCCAGGCAATTCGCTTCGATCCGCCGCAACCAGATGGGACGCCGGCGTTTTATACGCAGCGCGTCAGTGCAGGCGGTTTCCCGGTCGTCGCGTCCGCGAAGGTCAATCCGTACGCACTCAAGGAAGCCGCCTATCTGATCGATTTGATGCTTGCGAAACGACCGGATGTGCGCACGGCGATGATTCAGAGCGGCGCGCGGCTGTGTGTGCTCGCACACAACGAGTTCACGACAGATCAGCCGGAGTTCGCGCGGTTGAGCGAGCAGGCGGTTAACGGGTTTCCGGGGGTCTCCGCGAAGGATTACTGGGATGCGCGGGCCCGCGGCATGGGAGGCAGCGAGCGCGATCCCATTTGCTCTTGCGCCGAGGAAAACCTGCTCGGCTATCCAGGCGATCCCTATTCCACCGAGTGCATTCTCATTCATGAGCTCGCGCACAACATCCACCTCCGCGGCATGGTGAATGTGGATCCCACCTTCGATGCGCGTCTTCGAGCGACTTATGCGGCGGCGATGGCGGCCGGCTTGTGGAAAGGCAAGTACGCGAGCGTCAATCACCACGAGTACTTCGCCGAGGGCGTCCAGTCGTGGTTCGACAACAATCGCGAAAACGACCACGACCATAATCATGTCAACACGCGCGAGGAGTTGGTCGAATACGATCCGCGGCTAGCCGAAATCTGCCGCGAAGTGTTTGGCGACACGGAACTCCGCTACACCAAGCCAGCGACGCGGCTCACGGGACACTTGGAGGGTTACGATCCGGCCAGCGCCCCGCGGTTCGAGTGGCCTGAGCGACTGCACAAGGCCCAAGCCAGCATCCGCAGCGCTGCCCAACGACGCGGCCAGAACTCAGAACAGCAGTGAATCCCTTAAAACAGCGAACAAGTTTGTATTTCGTAGAGGCAGATCACGAGAGCATCCTCAAGGAGTTTGATTGTGAAGCAGAACATATCATTTATGGTGGTCGGAATGAGCGTCGTGGGAATGATGGTCGCATTGCTGAACGTCGCCGCACAGAACTTAGAAGCGGCGAGGTGGCACGGGTGACGATGCCGACGGGTGCCAGGCTTGCCAGTGCTGGATCGCGAGTAGGCGTGCTACTTTGTTGATCGTTGAACGGCAGCAGGTGTTCCCGGCTACATAAATTGAACGTGACATCTTGAGCACCTTCAGCCAGCGAGTGCCAACAGGTCTTCAGCACTCAGCGGCTTGACCAGCGGACGCAACGCGCCGCTGAAGTTCAGGCTTCGACTCGTGACGCCGGGATACCGCACTCGCGGTGAACGATTACGCTGAAAGCCACGCGAACACGCGCATCCGCACTGGCAAGCCTGCCACCCCTCGAACGTGTTACCAAGTCGCCCCCTCGACTGTGCCACCCTGCCGCGGATGGCAGCAGCGGGTGAAGTTGCTGCTTTTACAACTCCCGCCATACCGCGTTAGTTGACCTCGACGAGCACGGCACGGATATCGCTGATGGCACGAAAAGCAGGCTCATCGTCGCTTCCCATCGAGCCTGGCCGCCAAGCTTCAGCTTGGTGTTGTAAAGCCATCACCTCCGGCATCACCAACGTTGGCATGGGCGAAGGTAGGGAAAGCGGGACGCCCAATGTTCTGGCGTTTGCTGGCTGTGGCGATTGCTGCCCTGCCATTGGTTGCACGAGCCCAGAAAGGAAGCGTGACGTCTTGGCTGGTTCGCGATAGATGCAGAGTTGAAAGAACAGCGGCAGAACGCCGCGAAAACGCTGCCCTTCGCTGTCCCGCAGTTCGCTAATCGCCGGCATCCAAAAACGAATCGTACCTTCGCCTCGCGTCAAACCGTCGAAGTGATAATGGAGTACCATGCTGGTGCAGCCGGCTGGCTCGCAAGTCGCCTGGAGGGCCAACGGCATGACCCACCATTGGTCGCAGTTGAATTTCAGAGTGCCCACAATAAGCGATGAGCTATCAAGCGCGTTTGCGTTGTCAACTTCGATAGCCTCCAACCGTACCGGCGGTTCAGGTCGCGGCTCGTGATAGTGCTGGGTACGTCCTCTCGCTGCGACCAACATGGCATCTTCTACCTTTAGTCGCGCAGCTTGCTGCGACGTAAGCTGAAACGAGAATATCTCTCCACAATAGCAGTGGACTAGGCAGGGCTTGCCCGACTTGGTAAGCAGGCGACCGATAATAAACTCACAGCCGACGTTCCGCTGCAGTGCCTCGTCGAGCTTTTGCAGGAAACCTTCTTGCACGTCAACTCTTGGGCAATTTGCACGAACCCAAGTGGCTGCCATTTCGCGGAGGTTCATTTGGTGTTTGTTGGCCGGGTTGGATGCGAACAAAGCCGTGACACAAATTCAGTATGTCGGTCGCAAAAGACTGAGGCTACCGCAAGGACGGAATCCGCACTGGATTTTGCACGGAAAGGGCGAACGCAACCATTTTGCATCCAGGCGGCGCGACTCAAGTTGGGCTCGAAAACGGGCAATTTAGGGACCGGCGGGGTGGCACGGGCGGCGATGCCGAGGTGTGCCACTTCTAT
>CAUJKE010000040.1 GCA_963205385.1 Planctomycetota bacterium
CAGCCGATGAATGTTGGTGAAGTTGGCGAAGAACGCGGTCGCTTCGTCCACGCTCATCGCGAGAATGTCGGCGATGGTCTTGCCTCGCCACTTCACCGCGAGCGTTTGCCGGTTGAAGCGTTTGCCGTCGCACTCGCTACAGGTGACGTACAAATCGGGAAGAAAATTCATCTCGATCCGCTCGACCCCTTGCCCCTGGCAATGTTCGCAGCGTCCGCCTTCGACGTTGAAGCTGAAGCGATTCGCCTTGAAGCCGAACTGTTTGGCTTCGCGGGTGGCGGCGAAGATTTTGCGAATTTCGTCGAACGCGCCCACATAGGTGGCTGGATTGCTGCGCGGCGAGCGGCCGATGGGGGATTGATCGATCTCGATGATCTTATCAATCTGGCTCGCCCCGCGGAGACTGGTGTGCGGGCCGGGCTTGGGCGCGACGCCGCCGAGCCGCCGCACGAGCGCGCGCGCGAGCGTTTCGTTGACCAGCGAGCTTTTGCCACTGCCGCTGACGCCAGTGACGCAGCAGAGCGTGTTGAGCGGGAAGTGGACGGTGATGTGCTTGAGATTGTTCGTCGCGACCCCTTCGAGTGTGATCGAGCGCGTCTTCGAGGCGCGGCGGCGCTTGGCGGGCACGGCGATCTTTTCGCGGCCGGAAAGGTAGTTGCCCGTGATGGATGTCGCGCTTGCTTGGACGTCGCGCGGCATCCCTTGGGCCACGATTTGCCCGCCATGTTGCCCCGCGCCGGGGCCAATGTCGATCAGCCAATCGGCCTGACGCATGATCGCCTCGTCGTGTTCGACGACGATGACGGTGTTGCCTTGCTGTTGCAAATCGCGGAGCGCCTCGATCAGACGTTGATTATCGCGCGGGTGCAAACCGATCGAAGGTTCATCGAGCACGTAACACACGCCGACCAGTCCCGAGCCGATGCACGTGGCCAGGCGGACCCGCTGGAGTTCGCCGCCGCTGAGCGTATCGGCGGCCCGATCGAGCGCGAGATAGGTGACGCCGACTTTGTCGAGAAACGCCAGGCGTTTTTCGATCTCTTCCACCAACGGCGCGCCGATCGGTTCCAACTCCGGCCCCAAGGTGAGGCTCGCGAAGAACTCGCGAGCTTCGCCAATGGTGAGCCGCGTGATCTCGTGCACTGCTTTGCCGCCTAGCCGCACGCTATTGGCTTCGCGCCGCAACCGCGAACCGCCGCAGGTGCGGCAGACGATCGTGCCGCGAAACGTCTCGAGTTGCTTGCGCTTGTTTTCGCGAGTCGCGGTGGCGAGCTCTTTTTCGAGCATGGTCAGCAGGCCCAGGAACTTCTTGCCGTCCCCATGCAGGAGCTTTTCGAGTTGTTTCGGCTTGTACTCGGCAAGTGGCGTCTCGGCCTCGAGCTTGTTCGCTGTGAGAAACGGCGCGAGCGCCGCGCGGCGCTTCTTCGTTTCGCCCGGCGTGCCGGTCTTCCAGGGAGCAATGGCGCCGGTGGCGACCGAGAGCGACATCTCAGGCAGCACGAGTTCTGGATCAAACTCCGTCCGCACGCCGAGTCCTTCACAATCGGGACACGCGCCATAAGGACTGTTGAAGCTGA
The DNA here is from genome assembly GCA_963205385.1 of Planctomycetota bacterium. GTDB lineage: Bacteria > Planctomycetota > Planctomycetia > Pirellulales > Pirellulaceae > JAEZGD01. The sequence continues at coordinate 1,578 of CAUJKE010000040.1, forward strand.
ACGTCCGCGGTTCAAGTTCCTCAAAGCTGATCTTGCAATCCGGGCAAGCGTGCGGCGTGCTGTAGAGGACATCGCGCCAGACGCCGGGCGGGTGTCCGTTGTGGCCGTTGCCGTTGCCGCTCGCCGCCGCTTCCTGCTGGGCTTCTGGGGAATGGTCGTCGTAATACAAGATGGCGACGAGTCCCTCGCTATGCTTGACCGCGAGTTGGATCGATTCGGTCAGTCGCGATTCGATCCCCGCGCGAATGATGACGCGATCGACGACGGCGTCGATGTGATGATTTTGCTTGGGATTGAGTTCGGGGACGGTGTCCAGGTCATATACCTGGCCGTCCACCCGCGCTCGCACAAACCCGGCCTTGCGGATTTGCTGAAAGACTTCCGCGTGCGCGCCGCGCCTGCCGCGCACCAGGGGCGACATGATGATCGTCTTCGTCCCTTCCGGCAGTTCGAGCAAGCGCTCCTGCACTTGTTGTGGCGATTGCTGCCGAATTGGGGCCCCGCACTGATAGCATGTTGCTTCGCCGCAGCGGGCCATGAGCAGCCGCAAGTAATCGTAGATTTCCGTCATCGTCGCGACGGTGCTACGCGGATTTTGATTGCCGGGACGCTGGTCGATGCAGACGGTCGGCTCCAGCCCTTCGATCAAATCGACGTCCGGGCGTTCGAGCTGATGCAGAAACTGGCGCGCGTAGACCGACAGGCTTTCGATGTATTGCCGCTGCCCTTCGGCGAAGAGCGTATCGAACGCCAGGCTGCTTTTGCCGGAACCGCTCGGCCCGGTGATGACCACGAGCTGATCGCGGGGGATGTCGAGATCGATGTTGCGCAGATTGTGCGTCCGCGCCCCACGAATGACGATGGCATCCGCGGAAGTCGCGCCCTCGACCGTCGCCACCGCGGCGCCCGCGCTGGAAGCCGCCGCTTCGCTGGCGCCCGGTGTTGTCGATCCCGCCGGGGCAAGCTCGTTTTCTAATGGTTCTTCACGCATACGTCGCCCTAGGGACGCCGGAAAGGTCAACCCAAACTTTCCACGCTAACACGCCGCCGGAAGAACAGCAAGCAGGATGAGGGAACTGGCCATTTGAAGGGGGACTTTTTGCCCTATTTGCGGCGATCCGGGTCAAAAATGAGGGCCTGGGAACGTTGGCCTGGGTCTGGAAACTCCCCCTTGTTCTGCTAAAACAGGGCGACACAATTCCCACAAATCACGCATCCTCTCGTATAGTCAGGAGTCGTTTCCATGTCGACCAACGGCGAACTCAACCGCAAACTCCGGATGGCTCTTGTCGGTGGCGGCCAAGGCTCGTTCATCGGCCGCGTGCACTGCACTGCCGCGGTGCTCGACAACCGCGCGGCGCTGGTTGCCGGCGCTCTTTCGAGCAACCCCGAGAAAGCCAAAGCCTCCGCTCCTGATTACGACATCAAAGCGGATCGGGCCTACGGCTCTTATCAGGAACTGATCGCCGAGGAGAAGAAGCTCCCGGCCGATCAGCGGATCGACTTCGTCTCGGTCACGACGCCTAATCACACTCACTTCGAGATCGCCAAGGCGGCGGCCGAAGCTGGCTTCAATGTGATTTGCGATAAGCCGATGACGTTCGACCTCAAACAAGCCGAGGAGCTCGCGGCGGTCGTTGATAAGTCGGGCGTCGTGTTCGCGGTGAGCCACAATTACACCGGCTATCCGCTGGTGCGGCAGGCGCGGGAGATGATCCTCAGCGGCGAACTCGGCGAGATCAACGCTGTGCGGGCGAACTACATTCAAGGCTGGCTCCGCACGCGGCTGGAAGAGAGCGGGCAAAAACAAGCCGCCTGGCGAACCGATCCTAGCAAGAGCGGCGCCGCCGGTTGCTTCGGCGACATCGCCACGCACGCCTACAATCTGGGCCGCTACATGACCGGGCTGTTGCCGGAGACCATTAGTTGCCACCTCCGCACGTTCGAACCGGGCCGCAAACTGGACGACTACGGCACGGCCCTGATTCAATACGAGAACGGCGCGTTTGGCACGGTCACGGCGTCGCAAATCAGCCACGGGCGCGAGAACGATCTGTCCATCGAGATCGACGGCACCAAGGGGGCGATTCAATGGCGGCAGGATTAACCCACCGTGATGTTGGTCCGCGCCATTGGCCAGCCGCATAAGCTCTACACGCGCGATCCCAACGCCCCGCATATGAACGACTCCGGCAAAGCCGCTTGTCGCCTACCGAGCGGGCACCCTGAAGCGTTCTTCGAAGCCTTCGCCAACGTCTACCGCGCCGCCTACGACGCCATGGCGCTCCGCGCCACCGGGCAGCCGTTCGAGCCGGTGCACACGATCTATCCCAACGTCAACGACGGCGTGGAAGGGATGTACTTCATTCAACAAGCGGTCGCATCCAGCGCCGACAACGGCGCCTGGCTACCGCTGAAGCATGAGCGAGCGCGGCGTTAATCGCGCTCGTCGCGAAGCGCGTTCGTCTGTGCGTCGGCGAAGAATGTGCTCGTTCTGTGCAGTGCGTCGAAGATGTGCTTGATTACGGAATAGTGCCCGCCGTCGTACCAGACGATGTCCGGCTCCCCGAACGACTTCCAGAGCGACTCCGTGCAGACCTTGGGGATGACTTCATCGTCCTGGGCGTTGAGCATCAGAATCCGTCGCCCGCGAGCATTTTTGCCATAACGGGCGGGGTCGATGGCGGAGAGGATTTCACGGAACTCTGCTTCCCCCTTGCCGCTGTCGATCCATTGGCGGCGCACTTTTTCAAGCTCCTTCGATTCCCAGGCGACTTTGCCCAAGTCTCCGCCGGCGAGCAGCAAGCAGACGTTTTGCAACCGCGGTTCGGCCGTCGCCGCCAGTGCGCCGGTGATGCCGCCGAGGCTAATGCCAAACACGCCGAGGCGCTGGGGGTCGACTTCCTTCTGTTCCGCGAGAAACGCGGTCGCGCGGCGAATATCGAGCACCGCTTGCGTCATCCCCTCGACCGTTTCGAGCGGGTCCGGCGAGATCATACGCCGCGCGACGCCGGGTTGCGCGCGGGGACCGTAGTACGGCATTTTGAGAAATAGCGCCGCGACCCCTTTTTCCGCGAGACCGGCGCAGAAGAGACGCGAGAGATTGAAATCGCCTCCTAAGATGTGCAGCACGATCACCGCGGGAACCGGCTTGTCGCTGGCAGGCAGAAAATACTCGCAATGCACGGTGTTGTTGTGCTCGTACGGCGTCGTGACCGGCGACGGAAACGTGACCGTCCAAAGCGAGATTTGCTCCGTAGCCGCGGCGATCGGCTTCTGCTCGAACGCAAACTCATGTTGCTTGAGGCGAAAACGGGGCTCGACGCGCTCGTCTCCCTGAGGCGGCGCGTAGTGAATGGTTCCCGACCGCGGCGGCAAAATCTCACCGGCGTGCGCGCTCGCCGCAGTCCAACCGGCCAGCAACACAATCGCCAAAGTCAGTGAGCGAGGGCAAATCATACAGCGCGCCTCCTGGTGAAGGGTTCAAATCGAAGCGGCGCTTATTATGAGCGCCGCCCGCCGCCGCGTCAAAGTCGTTGCTGATGCCAGGCCAACCTTCTGCGGCGCGTTCCACCGCTACGGTGTTCGCGGCGTGACCGGCGTCTGGGGCGCATCGGCGGCCTGCCGACAACTAGCCTCGATCGCGTGCATCACCGCCAGAACAAGATCTTCCCGCCAGAAATGACTCACCACTTGCACGCCGATCGGCAAACCGGCGCTTTCCGCTTCGGCCTGGCGCGCGATGCGGGACGACAATTCTCGCGACGCAGGGCGATCCGACTGCTCGTCCGCTTGCACGCGCGCGACAGGCACTACGCCGCTAGGGAGACCCAACAAGTTAATGAACAGCGTGTCGCCGGCGGCCGCGATGAGATCTACCGTTTGCCCATGCCGCGGCGCAGGGAGCGCGTACGGCGGTAGGACGAGCGCATCGTAGCGGGAGAAGTCCGCGAGGAACTGGCGGCGATACTCCTCCATCCGCGCCGTGAGTTGCCAGAACTCGTCAGCGCTGCGGGCCCGCGCCGCGCGCACCAAACCCGCGCGGTGCGCTGCGCCGGACTGCGTCAGCCCCCAGGCCACGAGCGGCCGCAGCCAATTCGGAATCCAGGCCGCCCAGAGCAGTTGCGAAACGCCCGGCGTGAGCTGGCTGCCGGCAATCAAGCGCCGCGCGTCCGCCCCTCCATCGGCGGCCAATAGCGCGGTGAACAAAAACATCGCTTCGCCGATCTTGGGAGGCGCCAGCGGTTCGACAATCGCTCCCTGCGCCGCCAGCGATTCGACCGCATGCCGCACGGCGCGCTTCACCGCCGGAGCGTAGTGAAACTGGCCGTTATCTTCCCAATACGCGATGCGCAAACCATGCAACACCACATCGCGCGCGCTCCGTAGCGGCGCCGGCGAGATCTGCGGGGATGAGATGCTCGGCGGGTCGCCTGCCAGGACCGCGAGAAGCAAACTCAAATCGTCAACGCGCCGCGCGAGCGGCCCCGGCTGCCACTGCAAGGCTTCCAAGCCGCGCAGATTAGGGACGGCGCCTTGCTTGGTGAGCCGATGACTGGAAGGCTTGAGGCCCGCGATGCCGCAGAAGTGCGCCGGCAGGCGAATGCTTCCGCCCAGGTCGCTCCCCAATCCGCAAGGCGAACCACCGGCCGCGATGATGGCCGCTTCACCGCCGCTAGAACCGCCACAGGTGCGCTCGAGATTCCAAGGATTGTTCGTTCGCCCGTACACGGGGTTGTCGCACTCGTGCAGTAGCATCAACTGGGGGAGGTTGGTCTTGCCGAGCACAATCGCGCCGGCCTCTTTCAAAGCGGTGACCAGCGGCGCGTCGCAGGGGGAAAGTTCCTTTTTCCTGGTGGTGATGCCGATCGTCGCCGGCGTTCCGGCAACGTGGAAGCACTCCTTGATCGTGACCGGCACCCCATGCAGCTGCCCCAGCGCTTCGCCCCGCGCCTGGCGCTCATCGGCCGCGGTTGCCGCTTCAATCGCGCGCTCGAACAGCGGCGCGACCACCGCGTTGAGCAGCGGATCGACATGCTCCACGCGCGCGATGTGCGCCGCGACCACCTCGCGCGACGAAACTGCACCGCCAGCGATCCGCCGCGCCAGC